>JANYKU010000064.1 GCA_025358075.1 Ilumatobacteraceae bacterium | reverse complement strand
TCTTCCCCACTCCGGTCAACTCTCGGAGACGGGCTCTCGGGACGGAGGGCCTTACCTGATCCGTTGGTTGATGTTGGCGCTGGTGCTGGCGTTGAAGTTGCCATTACCCGCGTAGATCGCTCGCACCGTGTGGAGGCCTATCGGCAGCGTGCTGATTGCGAACGCAGCCTCACCACTCGGGTTGACTGTGACGGGGCCACCGACGCTGACATTGTCGATGACGAACTGGACAGAGCCAGCCGGCAGGCCGATCCCTGGAGCCACCGCCGTGACCGTGGCTGTGAACACGACGTTCGTTCCGACGTTGGCGGGGGTTCCGCTCGTCCTCACGATTGTTCTGCTCGCCGCATTGTTCACGACGTGGCTGAAGAGGTTGCTGGTGCTCGACAGGTAGTTGCCGGTGCCGCTGAACGTCGCCGACACCGTGTGGGTCCCGACCGTCAAGGTGCTCGTCACGAACGTTGCCCGGCCGGTCGCGTTCGGGATGACCGGTCCACCAATGTTCGATCCGTCGAGCTGGAACTGGACCGTGCCCGTCGCCGCATTGGAGGTCACCCTAGCGGTGAAGGTCACGCTCTGTCCGAAGACGGTTGGCGGGTTGGGGGCGCTGGTCATGACGAGCGTCGTGGCCGCAGCGTTGACAGCCTGGACGAACGTCGCACTTCCGCCGCCTGCGAACACGGCCGAGCCGCTGTAGGTGGCGATGACGTTGTGGCTACCTGCCGACAAGCTGCTCGTTGCGAAGGTCGCACGACCTTGGGCGTTGAGCGCAAGCACACCGCCGATGTTGGCGCCGTCGATGTTGAACTGGACGGTGCCCGTCCGGAGTGCCTATCCCCGACACCCGACTCACTGTGGCGGTGAACGTGATGCTCTGGCCGAAGTTGGCCGCTGGGGTGCGGTTGCTGGTCACCACGGTAGTGGTGGCCCGCAGCACAGGACCGACGGTCTGGGTCAGTGCGGCGGAGGTACTGCCGAGGAAGGCAGGATCACCACCATACGTCACGACCACGGCGTGGGCTCCGACCGCCAGGCTGGAAGTCGAGTAGGTAGCCGAGCCGCCACTGAGGGCCGGCGAGGCAACCGTCGCGCCGTCGACCGAGAAGGTCACGCTTCCAGTTGTAGTGGACGGGCTCACCGTTGCGGTGAACGTCACGTTGGTGCCGACGATCGACGGGTTGAGGCAGCTGACCACGACCGTCGTGGTTGGTGCCTTGTTGACCTGCTGGCTCACGGAACTGCTGCTCGCCAGGAAGGCCGCGTCGCCGAGGTAGTCGGCGGCAATGGTGTGACTACCGGCGGTAAGCGACGACGTGATGTACGTCGCCGTTCCGGCGCCATCCAACGCCACCGGCAGGCCCGTAGACACGCCGTCGACGCTGAAGTTGACCGAACCGGACAGCAGCGGGCTGACCGTCGCCGTGAACGTCACGGCGTCGCCAACGAAGGAGGCGTTCAGACTGCTGGTCACGACCGTTGTGGTAGCGGTCTTGTTCACCGTCTGGATCACCGAACCGCTGCTCGGCAGGAACACAGGGTCACCGCCGTAGGCAGCGATCACGGTGAACGTTCCCGCCGGCAAGGCGTTGGTGCTGACGCTGGCAACTCCACCCGCAAGCGCCACCGGAGTGATCACGCCGTTGACCGTGAAGGTGACTGTTCGGCTAGGCGTACCCGTTGACTGCACCGGATTGACCGTGGCCGTGAACGTCACGCTCTGTCCGACGAAGGACGCATTTGGAGCGCTGATCACGACCGTGGTCGAGCCCGGTTGCGGCACGGTCACACTGACCGGTCCGGCGTAGGCCGACGGACCGACTGCGTTGACCGCGTTGACCTGGTAGCTGTAGACGCCCGGCACGACTGATGTGTCGATGAAGCTCGTGGCGGTCGGAGCCAACGTGGCAAACACGCTGAAGACCCCGGCACCCACTGCCCGCTCGACTATGACGTTCACAGCGTTGGTGGCGTTGTTCGTCCAGCCGAGCGCGACCTGGTAGCCGGCAGGAAGTGTTGGTGCGGATTGCACCACTGCCGACAGCCCAGTTGGCGCTGCTGGCACGCCCTCGACCCTGATCACGTTCGACGGCGAATCGCCGGCTGCGTTCCAGGCGGTCACTCGGTAGTCGTACGTGATGGTCGGGTCGGTGGGCCGATCGGTGTAGGTCGTCGTGTTCGCCGGGCCGTTCGCGATCAGTACGTATGCCCCGGCGATGCCGCTCGTGACGACGGCCCGCTCGATGCGGTAGCCGACCTCGGCGGTACCTGGGTTGGTCCAGCTCGCCGGGTTGGCGTAGTCGACCGGCGTCCCATCGGTCCAATTGAGGATGACGCTGCCCCTTGTGAAGGAGAGCACCGGCGCTGCAGGCAGCGCCCTCGGCACGAGGACCTCCACCGGTCGCATCATGTCCATCTCTTCATGGCTCAGGATGTGGCAGTGGTAGACGTACTCCCACCCGAAGTTGACGATCGAGTTGACGATCGCGTTGATCGGGTTGCCGTTGGTGTCGGTGTTGTTGAAGCCGGCTTCGGTGCCGTTCGGTCCGTTCGTGTCACCGCGGGCACCGATCGGCATCGCCGGGTTGAGTGGACGGATGCTGTCGGGGACTCCGAACGGAAGGGTTGGCACGATCGGGCGCAGGGCGACGATGGTGTCTTGCAGCGGGCTGACCCGCACGGTGTCCTTCCAGCCGAGTTCGGTCGGTTCTGGTGGGATGATGATGTTGTCCCACGTCACCCTGTTGAGCACTTGCACGTCGTAGAGGTGGAAGTGGATCGGGTGGGTGTCAACACCGTTGTGGGTGATCTTCCAGATCTGCGTCCCGTCGGCCGCCGAGGAGATCGGCGTCACGTTGAGACTGCTCGGCATCCCCGACGAGTCGAGGATCTCGGTCACCGGGTTGACGAACGGATACAGGATGATGTTCTGCAGCAGTGGCGTCGCTCCCGGTGCTTCGAGGCCGAGGTTGGCCGTCATGCGGCCCCACTCGTCGAAGTTGGCCGAGTTCAGTTCGTCGTGGAGTGCCTTCGGCTGGAACGGGAGCTTCAGCTGCGGTTTCGCCACGGCGGCGTTGGACGGATCGGTCCCCAAGGTGGCGAACTTGAATTGGAACATCGGGGTCGTATCAGGTGGGGTGGGGGCGAAACTTTGCTCCTGAATCCTCGCGAACCCGTCGCACTTCGCTGTCGGAGCAGTTGGGGCGTTGCACCACCCGCTGTTGATGAAGTTGGAACCGTACGCCGAGTTGTAGGCGGCCTGACCGACGATGATCGGGTCCTCTGAGGACTCGAACACGCCGGCCGGCTTCAGGGTTACCGGATCGATGTGGTGTGCGAACGCCGCAACCAGAGCACCCATGCGGTCAGCCGTGGTGTTCGGCCGGTCGAAGGCGAGTGCCGGTGTCACATTGGAGACCTTGACCTGCATGATCGTGCTGGTGTTGGGGCCGTAACCGGGAAGGGTGCTCGGAGCACCGGCCGGAGACAGGTCAGGATCGCCCGTGTAGAAGTCGTAGCTGGGGACACGTGCCGGGAACGCCGCCGGAGCGTCGTTGTACAGGATCAGCGTCTTGCCACGGAACTGGGAGAAGTCGACGATCACGTCGGCTCGCTCGGCGGGCGCCAACAGCAGTGCATGCTGGTCGACGTTGCCGAAGTCGAATCTGGTTGCGTCGGTGATCCACGTGGTTGGCTGGTTCGGCACGATCACCGGGGCCGGCAGGAAGCCACCCTCGGTTCCGATCTGGATGAAGTTCGGGCCGACCGGGCTCTTCGTGGTGTCGGGCGTCGGGAACACGACCGGATCGGTCTGGGCAGCGGCCAACTCGGCGGGCTTCAGGGCGACCTCGCTGAGCGTGCCAGTCGTCGGGTCGGCGACATACCACTGCAGGTTCCAGAAGCGGTCATTGGCCGCATTGAGGATGCGGTAGCGGTACGCCTGCGGGGCGACGGTTGTGGTCGGGTAAGCGGTGCCGTTGACGATTGGTGTGTCGTTGAACGCTTCCATGCCGACCGAGACGTTCGGTGTCGACGGGATCAACGCCGGCTCGCAGAACTGGTTGCTCCCATCCGCCAGGATGACGCTGGGGTCGCAGGTCGGGTTGTAGTACGGGTTGGCGATCGGCGGGTACTTGGCGTCCTTCGCCGGTGGCCAGAACCAGGGACCGTAGAACCAGCGTCCGAACGCACTTGCGCCCGAGGGGTCGCCAGGGTTCTGGGCGGGCATGTACACATGCGGCGTCCACAGGCTGCCTTCGCCGCCCCAACGGCTGGCGTCCCACGTTGGATCGGTCGAGACTGGACCGATCGCGGGGTCGATGTTGCCCGACGCAACGGTCTTCGAGACGAAGGTCTTGTCCTCGAGGATCAGCGGGGTGCCGACGCCGAGACCGGCAAGGGCGCCTGTTGGGCTGATGAGGCTCTGCTCCATCGGATCGGTGACCAGGTAGCCCGCTGCTTCTCCCGCATACACGTTGAGGCGGGTGATGCCCCAAGAATGGTCGTGGTAGAACATCAGGCGGGCGCTCTGCTGGTTGGTGTAGAAGAACGTCTCAGCACCGGGGCCGGGATCCGGCATGTCGGGGACGTTGCTGACGCTGACGCCCTTGGGGTACGCAGTGCCCTCGCCGGCTGGTGTGGTCCACTGGTGAGGCGTGCCATCGCTGATCCACGGGGTAACGCCACCGTGGAGGTGCAGTGTGGCTCGGTTCTCGGAGTAGCAGGTTGACGGCTTGGGGGTGTCATTGCACATCGGGTTGCGCACGCCGTCGGTGACGGTGCCCAGATCCGGTGACATGTCCATCGGCACGCCGTTGGCGTCGAGGCTCATCATGTCGGGGCCGGGGCCTGAACCCATGATCGAGGTGTCGACCGGCAGGAACAGGTCCCCGCCGACGCCCGTCGGTAGCAAGTTGCGGAACAGGATCCGGACCGGCCGGTTCTTGGAGGCGATGATCGTCGGCCCGAGGTAGTGGGGGTTGTCGACGCCGAAGTAGCCGGCGATCGGGGTGGTCGTAGCCGAGTTGAGGACAGCGTTGGTCAGCTGCACGTGGGCTCCCGGCACGACGGCCGTCGAAAGCTGGACGTAGCCGCGTAGCAGGGTCGCCGGCAATTGGCTGGAGAACTGCTGGCGGTACTGCACGACCGCGATCTCGTAGTAGTCGGCGCCGGGATACGTCGTGGTATCGGGAACCGCAACGGGGATGTACTCGCCATAGTTGTTCGCCGCGAGCGGCCCGAGGCCGGGAAGCGTGTCGACGAACTTCTTGAGGCCCGGCGTGATGTAACCGGCGCCGGCCGCCGTGACGTTGATGGCCGAGACGGCGCCCTTGGCTGCGATCGTCGCAGTAGCGCTGGCGTTCTTGTCGAGCGGTGCGACGCTGTCGTTGATCGCAATCGTCGGCGCGGCGGTGTAGCCCACGCCGCCGGAGGTGATGTCGATCTGACCTATGGCGATCGTGGCCACCGCAATGGCCGCGCTTGGGTTCACTGCGTTCGCATCGAGGATGGTGACTGTCGGAGCGGTCGTGTAGCCAGAGCCCGGGGTCACCTGTGTGATTTCGGTGACCACGCCGCCGACCATCGTTGCCGTCGCCGTCGGCACCACGCCGGTAGCGAGTTGCGGAAGAGAGAACTGGACGAGCGGCTGATTGACGTAGCCGCTACCGCCACTGCTGAGGGTGAGGTTGTCGATGCCACCGCTGGCCTGAGCTGTCGCTGCAGATGTGGGGCTGCCACCCGTGAAGGAGACGGAGGGAGTCGTGAAACCAAATCCCGTCTCGTTGACGGCGATGCTGGTGACGACACCGGTGCTGATGACAGCTGACGCGCTGGCCAGTGCCGTGGGGATGATGCCTGGAGATGAGATCGAAACGGTCGGGGGAACGACGTAGCCGGCGCCTGGACTGGTGACGGTGATGGCGGAGATGCCGCCCGTCTTCGGGTCGGTGGTTTCGCCCGCATGCGCGGAGAACGCGCGGCGACAGCCGGCACCCGATCATTCTCAGAGCTCGCGACCGATGATTCAAGGTTCCCGCGCGAGCACCGATGAAAGTGTCATGTACACCTTGCGGCGGTGGTTGGTGGTGCTCGTACTACTCGCGGCACCGACGGCAGTTCTCATCTTCCTCCGGGCACTCCCCGGGTTCGATTTGAAGTGGTTCTCGCCTTCCGGGCACTTGGTGATGGTGTCGGCAATCGCCGCGTGCGCACTCTTCGTCGCAGCCGTGGCAGTGGTATCGGCAACACACACCGGACAATCGGGTGTGGTCTGGCTGGGTCTCGGGTGTTCGTTCGTCGGTCTGTTCATGATCGGACACGGCCTGACGACGCCCGGCGCGATGCACCAGCCGATGAACATGTGGGTCGGGCGCCTTCCGTACGGGGCGATCGGCGGGTTCGCGATCTGCCTGCTGATCGCCGGAGGGTCACAGGAACATCGCGTGAATCGGTGGGTCGGACGCCATCCCCTCATCGCCGTCACTGCCCCAATGACACCCGCTTGCGTGCTCGTCGCTGCCGTCGTTGCCAACCCGAGCAGCTTGCACGGACTCGGTCCGATCGCCCACGAGAACCTGATGTTCGCCGCCTTCTCGACGCTGTTGGTCTGCTGTCTGTTCGTCGTGATGTGGCGCCACGGCCGCCGTTGGCACCTCGGCAAGGATCCGATCCAGCTGGCGCTGGTGCTCGCCGCGACGATGTCGGTTGCAGCAATCCTGTCGTTCGAGCACGGCAAGTTCACCCAACTCTCGTGGTGGGACTACCACGCCTACCTGCTCGCCGGGTTCGGCGCGGCGGTCTACGCGGTGGTCGTTCGTGGTCGCCAACAGCGGGCGATCACTGGCGTTCTGGCCGACACGTTCGTCGACGATCCCTTCGCCCACATCGTCCGCGGCTATCCGGAAGCGCTGTCGATGCTGGTGAAGGCGGTGGAGGTCAAAGATGCCTACACCCATGGTCACAGCCTGCGAACGGCAGAGCTTGCCGTCGAGCTCGGGCTACAGATGTCGCTTCCGCCCGACCGGCTACGGATCATTGCCCGTGGCGCCTACCTGCACGACCTCGGCAAGATCGCCATCCCCGATCACATCCTCAACAAGCCGGGATCGTTGACCGAAGAGGAGCGCAGGATCGTCGAGATGCATCCCCAGCACGGCTTCGAGCTCGCCTCGACCGCGCCGTCGCTGCACGAGGTGCTGCCGGTGATCCTCCACCACCACGAGCGAATCGACGGCAAGGGCTATCCCGCCGGCCTCACCGGGTCGGCCGTACCGCTCGAAGCGAGGGTGGTCGCAGTGGCCGATGTCTGGGATGCGCTGACGTCGGACCGTGCCTACCGCCCAGGGTGGGAGCACTCTCAAGCTCTAGCTCACATTGAGGCTGGGCGCGGCACCCATTTCGACGCGCTCGTGGTCGCTGCGCTGGTACGGGTGCTCCTCAACCGCGGCGTCACGGTGACGAGCGAGCCGGGAATTGCCGAAGAGGCCTGGTCGGCAGCGCAGACCTGTCACGAGATCGATCTGGTCAGGGTCCCCGCCGGCGTGTGAGCAATCCCGGGAATCAGGCCCGGGCGAATCGCTGCACGAAGGCCAGCGCAGTGTCGGCGACCTCCCGCCAGCCGTGATCGATGACCAGAGAGTGTCCCCGGCCTGGGATCTCGATGATCTCGGTGACGGCCGAGTTGCGCTTCTGCCGCTTGTACGAGGCGTTGGCAATGGCCCAGGGCACGATGTGGTCCTTCTCACCGGAGATGATCAGCAACGGCCCGCGAGCGGGATCGCGCGAATCGACCTTGGCATCGGTTCGCGAGTTGAAGTTGGCGGTCGCCGCCTGAAAGATGGTGCGTCCCGACCCCGGCACGGCGAAGCGTTCGTGAAGGTCTTTCGCTTCATCCGGCTCGACGGCATTGGCAAAGCCGTACCGGAACTCCTCGTACGTGAGCGCGACGGCACGGCGACGGTTGGCAGGGTTCTTCAAGACGGGAAATGCCGACCGGAGCGCGGAGATCGGCAGTGGCAGCACCCCGCGGAACGGCGCGGGATCGATGGCGACGGTGGCCTTTGCCAACCCGCGCCCGGCGAGGATCTGAACCAGCAGGCCGCCGAACGAGTGGCCGATGACAACCGGCGGCATCGTCAGCGTGCCGATCGTCAACTCGAGGTGAGCCGCGACCTGGCCGACGGTCGTTCCCGCAAAGCGATCCGGGTTTGCGTTGCCCTCCTGCACGGTGTCGGGATCGCCGGGCCAACTGGGCGCGACGGTCGAGTAGCCGGCCTCCTCGAAGAACTTGCGCCACGGATCCCACGTGTTCGAGAGCAGCCAAAGGCCGTGAACGAACACGACGGGCTGGCATCCTGATGCGTTGGCTGCGTCGATCGCCTCGGCCTCAGGTGGGGTGATCGCTGCCATGGGGGCTCCTCTCAACACGTCGAGACAAACAGCGCCCGCTGACCGTGAACTCGCTCAGGGAACTCGCTCAGGTCTCGTCACCTTAGCCAGTCGCTGCGGACTACGATCCCGACGCATGTTCCTGCGCAACGCATGGTACGTAGCTGCCTGGGAACGCGAGGTCGGCGAGGCGCCGTATGCCACGACGATCCTCGGCGACCAGGTGGCGATCTACCGTGGCGCCTCCGGAAAGTACGCCGCCCTCGCCGACGCCTGTCCCCACCGAAAGGTGCCCTTGTCGATGGGTCGGGTCAAGGGCGACGATGTCGAGTGCGGCTATCACGGGCTGGTCTTCGATTGCACCGGCTCGTGCGTACGGGCGCCCGGCGACGCCAAGCCCCCACAGGGCGCCCAGGTGCGCTCCTACCCGATCGAGCCCCGATACGGGTTGCTGTGGATCTGGATGGGTGAGCCACAGCTCGCCGACCCGAGCGAGATCTTCGAAGCCGAGCATTGGGGCGACCCGGCATGGGGAACCACGGCGGGCGACGACATGGTGTTCGCCTGCAACTACCTGCACATCACCGACAACCTTCTCGACCCATCGCACGTCGCCTGGGTGCATCCCGGTTCGTTCGCCGGCGACGGGTCCGACGACACCCCGTTGCAGGTGACGATCGCCGACGACGGGGTCACGGTGTGGCGTTGGATGTTGGACACCGGCCCGGCGCCGTTCTATGCACCGTACCTCCGCTTCGCCGGCAACTGCGATCGCAAGCAGCAGTACGAGATGCGCTACCCGTGCAACGCATTGATCAAGGCCTACGTCTCCCCGGCCGGCACCGGCGGCGAAGACAAGCCGGTGCACCCCGACGCGTTCCTGATGGACAGCTTCAACTTCCTCACGCCCGTCGACGAGACCACCACGCGGTACTTCTGGTTCCAGATGCGCAACGTCGCAGCCGATGATGCCGAGGCGTCTCGGCGCTTCGCCGCGTCGGTACGCGGCGCGTTCGAGGAGGACCGCACGATCCTGCAAGCATCGCAGCGCGGCATGGCCGAGTCGACGTCGTCCAACGTCAACCTGCGCACCGACAGCGGCGGCATCCGATTCCGGCACCGCCTTGCCCAGATGATCGAAGCCGAGCTCGCCCGGCTGACATGACCGCACCCGCATCAGTTGCACCGCATCACGCCTCGACCGCCGTGCTGGCGATCGGTGCGCTCGGAGTCGTCTATGGCGACATCGGCACCAACCCGCTGTTCGCCATGCGCGAAGCGTTCACGGCGCGACACCGCGTCGCCCTCGACGCCGCCAACACCATCGGCCTGCTGTCGTTGATGTTCTGGTCGCTCATCGTCGTTGTCACGATCAAGTACCTCTCGACGGTGATGCGTGCCGACAACGATGGCGAGGGCGGCATCCTCGCGTTGGCGGCACTGGTCTCGGGAAAGGGCGACGCAACGAAGGGCAGGCGATGGGTGCTGGTGCTCGTCGGCATCCTCGGCGCCGCCCTTCTCTACGGCGACGGCATGGTCACGCCGGCGATCTCCGTACTGGCCGCCGTGGAGGGAACGGCCGTGGCGACGCCGAGCTTCACGCACTACGTCGTTCCAATCGCGTGCATCATTCTTGTCGGACTGTTCGCCGTGCAGCGCAAAGGCACCGCGATCATCGGCCGCATCTTCGGTCCGATGATGATCATCTGGTTCGTGACGATCGCAGTGCTGGGCGCGAACCAACTTCGGCGCGAGCCCCGCGTGTTGCGGGCGATCTGGCCCGGCTACGGCGTTCGGTTCTTCGTCGACAACGGCTTCAAAGGATTTCTCGTGTTGGGTGCCGTCATCCTCGTGGTCGTCGGCGGTGAGGCGCTGTACGCCGACATGGGCCACTTCGGTCGGCGCCCGATCATGCTCGGTTGGTACGGGCTGGTGCTGCCCAGCCTGATCCTCGTGTACTTCGGACAGGGCGCGCTCTTGATCCGCGATCCGACGGCGATCGACAATCCGTTCTTCCGCATGGCACCGCACTCGCTGCTCTACCCACTGGCCATACTCGCCACGATCGCTACCGTCATCGCCTCGCAAGCACTGATCTCCGGGGCGTTCTCGCTCACTCATCAAGCGATCCAACTCGGTTACTCGCCGCGCGTGGAGGTGCGGCACACCTCGGAGTCGCAGATCGGTCAGATCTACGTCCCAGCCGTCAACTGGTTGTTGATGTTCGCCTGCATCGGCCTCGTCGTCGGCTTCCGCCATTCGGCGAGCCTGGCCGCCGCGTATGGCCTTGCAGTGTCGACGACGATGGTCATGACGACCATCTTGTTCAGCGTCGTCGCTCGCCGCCATTTCGGCTGGCACAAGCCGACGGTCGTTGCCGTGTGCGCGGTCTTCCTCTTCGTCGACGCCGCGTTCTTCGGGGCGACGCTCTTCAAGATCCCCGACGGCGGTTGGTTCCCGCTGGTGGTCGGCGCCGTGATCTTCACGATCATGACGACGTGGCGCACGGGTCGGCGGATCGTGCGCGCCCGGCTGCGCGGCCACATGCCAGAGCTCGCCCAGTTCGTCAGCAGTGTTTCAGCGGGCTCGGTGGTTCGCACCAGCGGGTCCAGCGCCTATCTCTTCAGCGTCGCCGGAGTCACGCCACCGGCGCTCATCGCCAGCCTTCACCATCACGACTCGCTCCACGAGCAAGTGCTCATCGTCTGCGTGACGGTCGAACCCCGACCGCGCGTCCCAACACCGCGGCGTGCAGTCGTCACCGATCTCGGCGCGGGTCTCCATCAAGTCGTGTTGCACTTCGGCTTCATGGAGGAGCCGGACGTCCCAAAGGCATTGGCGCAGCGAGTCGCCATGCAGCTGGGCCTCGACCTGTCGACGCTGACGTACTTCCTCGGCAGCGAGCGGATCACCGTGACATCACGTCCGGGGATGGCGATGTGGCGAGAGCATCTCTACGCGTTCATGTCGCGCAACGCCACCGGCACGATCGACCTGTTCCGATTGCCGATCGATCAGACACTGCAGATCGGCGTCGGCGTCGAACTGTGATCGCACGCGACATCAGCCGATGTCTCGCCGTCGCAGACCGGCCATGCCGGTCACGCCGAGACCGAGCGCGACGACGAGGAGAACGAGGAGCGGCAGCACGCTGAAGTGCGCTGCCGGTAGTTGCGGCACTTGCTCGAAGGGTGAGAGGTCCATCAGCCAGCGAGGAAGACCGAGCATCCCACCGAGCAGCCCGATGATGAAGCAGAAGGCCAAGACCGCCCACGCCGCAACGACTCCCCTCGGCACGAGACCGATGAGCGCGAACGTGAGCCCGACCATCAGCCACATCGCTGGGATGTAGACGAGGGCATCACCCAACAACCCAGGGACCACGGCGACGCCTCCACCGACCAGGCCGTAGCTGATTCCCACCGCGAGCCCGGCGATCGCGAGCAGGACCACACTTCCCCCGGCGGCCACGAGCAGGTGGCTCATCGCCCACCGCTGTCGACTGACGGGCGTGGCCAGGACCGGTTCGGCGTGAAGCTGGATCTCCTCACCGCGAATCCGCAGCGTGGATTGGATCACGAAGCCAGCACCGACGAGCGCCAGAATGCGCATCGACGTAGCGAGGTATGACTCGGTGAGACTCGCTCCCCCGCTGGCGAACATGTCGGCAAGGGTCTTGTTGTTGCGTACGAAGTCGTCGATGCTGTTGGCGATCGAGCCGTAGGCAACTGCGGTGAGGAGCACACCTGCGCCCCAGCCGATCACGCTGCCGCGTTGAAGGCGTACGGCCAAGCCGAGCGGGCGTCCGAGCGCCGGCGAGGCGGTGCGCGACCCGGGCTGCGGCGGCACGAGGCCTGATCCGAGATCTCGCCGCGCGGCGAGAACCTCGGCGACGACGAGCAGACCCGCAGCCGCAGCGATCGTCGGCAGGAACGGCCACCACCGTTCGCCTGCGAATGGCCTGGTCTTTTGCACCCAGCCGATGGGCGACAGCCACGAGACCGTGCCATCGCCGATGTCGCCCACAGCGCGCAACACGAACGACGCGCCGAGTACTGCGCCGGCGATCCCATAGACGACTCGCGTGTTCTCACTGATCTGCGCCGCCACGAGCGCAACGCAGGCGAAGACCAGACCTAACAACGCGAACGAGGCACCGAACGCGATCGACCCTGCAACGGGAAGCCCCTCGACGAGCAGGGTGCCGGCAACGAGCGCGCCCACGACCGCGTTCATCGTCAAGACGATCATCGACGCCGCGACAGTGGGCGCCGCACTACCGACCGGCAGCGAGCGCAGCAGCTCCAGGCGGCCGGCCTCTTCTTCGCCACGTGTGAGCTGGCCGATCATCAGCAAGCTCATCAATGCAACGACCACCAACCCACTCGCCCCGGCTTGGAACGCGACCTGCCCACCTACGGTGTTGAGGCCCTGTGCCGGGCCGCTGAAAGCGATCGCTGCGGCGTTCCCCTTCGAAGCAGCGGCTGCCAGATCGAGGTCGGCTTGGGTCGGATACAACCCCTTGACGCTCGCCGCGGTGACCGCCACCAATGCAGCGATCGAGCCGATCCACACCACGATCCGAATGCGATCACGACGGACGATGAAGCGTGCCAGCACCGAGGTGCCAGTCAGGTCGACGGTCGCATGACTCATACTTGATCGTTGCGATCTCCACGCGTGAGCGCCCGTTCCCTGGCCAGCTCGTCGCCATAATGGCGCAGGAACAGCTCCTCGAGCGTGGGCGGATGACTCACCAGGCTGCGCAGTTCGAACTCTGCGAGACGACTCACCACGGCAGCGAGCTGATCGTTGTCGACATCGAACTGGACACGCGCGCCGTCGATCTCAAACCCGTGGACTCCACCGAGATCGGCAAGCTCGCCGGCAGGACGATTCGTCTCTGCCGTGATCGACGTACGGGTCAGGTGCCTCAGCTCGGCGAGCGTGCCGCTCTGTTGCGTGCGACCGGCGCGGATGATAGTCACCCGATCGCACAGCGCCTCGACCTCGGCGAGGATGTGGCTCGACAGGAGCACCTTGCGCCCTTCGCCTTTGATCTCGGTGATGCAATCCTGAAAGACCGACTCCATCAGCGGATCAAGCCCCGATGTCGGCTCGTCGAGGATCAACAGTTCAGCGTTCGAGGCGAGTGCGGCGACCAGACCGACCTTCTGACGGTTGCCCTTCGAATACGTACGCGACTTCTTCGTCGGATCCAGTTCGAAGCGCTCGATGAGTTCGTCACGGCGCCGCTGATCGAGGTCGCCGCGCAGCCGACCGAACAGATCGATCACCTCGCCACCACTGAGCTTGGGCCACAAGCTGACGTCGCCCGGTACGTACGCGAGTCGACGATGCAGATCGACGGCATCGCGCCACGGATCACGACCGAGCAGCTCGACCTCGCCGGCGTCAGCGCGAATCAAACCGAGCAGCACACGGATCGTGGTTGTCTTGCCCGAACCGTTCGGGCCGAGGAAGCCATGGACCTCACCTGTGTCAACGATGAGATCGAGGCCATCGAGCGCACGCGTCGGCCCGAAGGTCTTCACGAGACCGGAGACTGCGATTGCGGGGGTCACGCGACGTGCAACCTATCCCCCTTCGAGACGTTGTGCCCTGGTCCTTGGCACCGTCCACGACCACACTTGAGGCGTGAGCACTGTGATGTCTTCACACGTCGTCATCCACGGTCATGACGTCGGCTACCGGCGAGGTGGCACGGGAGAAACCGTGCTGCTGTTGCATGGACTCGCCGGCAGCTCGCGCACGTGGCGTGCCGCATCGAACCGGGCGGCCAGATCGTCAACTCGCTCGACCGGCTGTACCTCGCGGCGAACCTGCCGACGCTGATCGTGTGGGGCGACCGCGACGACATCATCCCGGTGAAGCACGCAACCGTCGCTCACGAGGCGATCACCGGTAGCCGGCTCGAGATCCTCGAGAGCGTCGGTCACTTCCCGCATGTCGAAGCGCCCGACCGGTTCCTCTCCGTGCTGACCGACTTCCTCGCATCGACGACTGCCGGACCGAGATCACCGGTTCGGCTGCACGACATGCTGCGCCCGAGTTGACGACTGCCAACTAAGGTCGCCGCTGATGAGCGGCCGGCCCCGACGCTTCCGCTTCGGCGTCGAGATGATGGCTCCGTCTCCTGGGATGTCATGGGCGGACAGCGCCCGCCGGGTCGAGTCACTGGGTTACTCGACCTTGGTCGTCCCCGATCACTTCCACGAGGGCCTCGGGCCAATCGCGGCGATGACCTCGGCAGCAATGGCGACCACAACCCTGCGGGTCGCACCGATGGTCTTGAACACCGACCTCCGTCACCCTGCGGTGCTCGCCCGAGAGTTGGCTTCGATCGACATCCTGTCGGCAGGTCGTCTCGAGGTCGGGCTCGGTGCGGGGTACAACCCGGCCGACTACCGGCACTCCGGCATCCGCATGGACCCTCCGGGCGTGCGGGTCGATCGGCTGATCGAGCACGTCGAGGTGTTGAAGGCCTTGTGGAGCGATGGGCCTACGACGTTCGAGGGACAGCACTACAAGATCGACGCTCTGTCGGGCACGCCCAAACCGTTCACAGCCGGCGGTCCGCCACTGCTGATCGCCGGCGGTGGCAGGCGTCTGCTTCGCTTCGCCGCGCAACGGGCGGACATCGTCGGAGTCAACTTTGCCCTGCCGTCGCTTCCGGATGACGCATCCGCGCGCGACGGGCTACCGGCCAGCGTCGACGCCAAGTTCGAGCGGATCCGTGCCGACGCCGGAGACCGTTTCGACGACCTCGAGTTCAATGCATGGCTCGCCGTGTGTCGCGTCACGGATGACGCGACATCTCTCGCTGCACGACTGAGCGCTCGATTCGGTGCACCGGCCGACGAGGTGCTCCGATCGCCGTTCATCCTGGTCGGCTCTCCAGCCGAGATGATCGACCGCCTCGAGGAACGTCGCCAGCGCTGGGGTTACTCGTACTTCGTCGTGCAGCAGGACCAGCTCGACGACTTCGCGCCCGTCGTCGCTTCGCTGACCGGCCGCTGAGCGGCGAGCCGAGCCATATGCTCACACGATGACCGCCAAGGTGTCGTCGACAGAGTTCCATGCCCACGTCGATCTCCCCGATTGGCGGGTGATCCTTCGGCGAATCGAGGCCGGCTTCGACGCCCCGTCCTTCGAACAGGCATCAGCGTTCATCCTCGAAGTCGCCAGGGCAGCCGACGCCAGCGGTCACCACCCCGACATCGACCTTCGCTACCCAGGTCACGTGCACGTCACCCTGACGACCCACGCCACGAACAGCCTCACCGCCGCCGACGTCGAGGTCGCCCGCACGATCTCGGCGCTCGCTGCTGAGGCCGGACTGGTCAGCGAGTCGTCGCACGCCGTTGGTGTGGAGGTGGCGATCGACGCGATCGACATCGATGCTGTGCGTCCATTCTGGAAGGCCCTGCTCGACTACGCCGAGGAGCCGCCGGGAACGGCCGGGGGTCAGGTCATTGGTCTCGTCGATCCGCGGCGGATCGGGCCGGCGTTCTGGTTCCAACAGATGGACGCCTCCCGACCCCAACGCAACCGCATTCACATCGATGTCACGGTGCCACATGACGTCGCCGAGCAGCGGGTTGCCGATGCAATCGCCGCCGGGGGTCACCTCGTCGGCGATGCACGGGCTCGGGCGTTCTGGGTTCTCGCC
The DNA here is from genome assembly GCA_025358075.1 of Ilumatobacteraceae bacterium. Taxonomy (GTDB): domain Bacteria; phylum Actinomycetota; class Acidimicrobiia; order Acidimicrobiales; family Ilumatobacteraceae; genus JAENVT01. The sequence continues at coordinate 5,292 of JANYKU010000064.1, read as the reverse complement.
GATCCCGAGGGCAACGAGGCCTGCGTGTGCACCTGGCAGGACCGCGACTGACCAATCGCGACCTCGCCGTGTGTTGACGAAATCCCGACCGTATAGTTTCTGAAAACGGAGGTGGCTTTTCGTGGCCGTCGTGTGGATCTTGTTGTGTGTTCTGCTCGTAGGGGTAGAGCTGCATCACATGGCCTTCTTCGCCATGTTCGGTGCTGCCGGCGCCGCCGCAGCCGCCGCCACTGCGGTGATCGCCCCCTCGTTAGTGATTCCCCAGGTCGCCATCGCCGTCGCCGTGTCGACCGCCGGCTTGGTCCTCGTTCGACCGCACATGAGTCAGGCGTTCGCACGACGCGGCCCTGGCACGTCGATTCGAGGAGTGCACGGTGGCCTCATCGGCGCAAGGGGCCTCACGATCGACGAGGTGCGCCTCGACCACACCGGACACGTTCGGCTGTTGGGCGAGACATGGATGGCAGTGACATCCGACGGATCTTCGATTCCGCCTTCGACAGCCGTGATCGTCACGAATGTCGCTGGCACAACCCTGTCGGTGCGAGCCGCTGAAGAGTATTGGGAGCTGACATGATCGCCTTGGGCAACGTCACGATCGGGGCGCTTGTCGTCGCCGCATTAGTTCTGGTGATCCTGATGTTCACCTTGCGCAAGATGGTCAACATCGTGCAGCAAGGTGAGGTTGGGGTCGTCAAGCGACTCGGTGAATACCGAAAGACCCACGAGCCCGGGCTGGTGATCGTGGCCCCGTTCATCGATGGGTTGCAGCGCGTCGACATGCGTGAGATTCCGGTGCCCGGCGATCGCCAAGAGGTGATCACGCGCGACAACGTGGTCGTCACGGTGAACGCGACGATCTTCACCCAGATCGTCGACGCCAAACAGGCCTTGTTCAGTGTTGCCAACTTCGGGGTCGCCATCGACGCGCTCGCCCGCACCGCGTTGCGATCGGTCATCGGAACGCTCTCGCTCGACGAGGCCCTGTCCGAGCGCGAGCGGATCAACACCGACGTGCAAGGGCAGATGGAAGCGGTCACCGACAAGTGGGGCATCCGCATTGCCCGCATCGAGATCGTCGAGATCACGCCTCCGCCGAAGATCCTCGAGGCCTTGGCGCTGCAGAAGCAAGCCGATCAAGAGAAGCGGGCAAAGATCCTGCAATCCGAGGGCAACCAGCAGTCGGCCATCAACATTGCCGACGGCGCAGCGAAGGCGGCCATCCGCGCAGCAGAGGGCGAGCGCGAGGCGGCCATCCTTCGTGCTGAAGGCAACCGTCAGGCGTTCATCCTCGAGGCGGAAGGCCGGGCCCAAGCGATCTCCAGCGTGTACGGCGCGATTCGCACGGCCAACCCCGATCCCTCGCTGATCGCGATCCTGCAGCTCGACACACTCGCCAAGTTCGCTGACAGCGACAACGCCAAGATCGTCGTGCCGTACGAGAGTGCCGCCCTGCTGGGCGCCGCCCAGGCACTGCGATCCGTCCTCGACGGAGTTCCCACAACGTAGGCCGTGGACCGCCTGGAGCCGGAACCTCCGGTTCGACCGCTGACGCGCCGGAGCACTGGGCATTCTGTCCTATCTGGCCCTGCCCCATACCCGGCGCTCGGTGGCAGCGCGGTGTCCCTCTCGGCGGGCGTTGTCGCTACGTTGGTGTGCATGGCGAACGAGGCGTTGGGCGGCAACTGGGTGACCGATGACGTGATGCACCGGAAGCGCAGTCTTGCGCTGGATCCTGCTGGGCACGTCGAGCTTCAGCCACTTGGAGACGTTGCGCGGCAACGTCGACACAATGATCCCGGCGAAGTTCTCCGGCCCTACGCGTCGTAGGACCTCGTCCACGGAGTCGACCGGGCTGTCACTTCCGACTTCACCGGCAACAGTCACACCCTCGGCGGTCATCCGCAGCCGCGCCTCATCCAGCCGGCGCCGCGCCACCGCCCGGTCATGGCCCTCTGTCCAAGTCAACCCGGGTTCGCCATGGTAGATCGGCACAAGGAGATAGAAGGTCGTGTCCTCCTCTGCCGTCTTGGCCTTCATCGTCTCGAGCAACTCGCGGCTGGCCAGCGTCTGATGGGCAACGACAAGATACCTACGCATAACGATCCTCCCGTCCCGGATACCGTCGCACGCAGAGTACACCACGACGCGGGTCGGGACAAGGGGTCTGGGGGAACTCGTGTCGTACTCCAGATCTGTCGCTCTGCTCGCCCGGAAGCTGACTTCTTTCGCGGCCGCCGACCGTTGTTGGACCTGTCGCTGCGACAGCCGCGCCTCCACGATGCGCACCGATTGGATGGGTGGCACCTCTCACCTTGCTGGCGAATTCATGACGCGTCGAGTTCGGCAGCAAGGTGAGATGAACGGGGGAAACTCGACACAACATCTTGTGTTGCGGAGTCGATCGCTGCACTCGACTAGCTCATTCGAGCGGCGTGCAGAACGGCAGTTCGGCTCCGGGAAGGTCGCTTGCGGACGGTCCGAAGATCTGGGTGCCACGCTCGCCGGTTCCCAAGCCTGCCCCGATGTCGGAGCTTGGCGCCCAGATCTTCTCAGTAGCGCCGAGTGCCCGCGAAGGAGCTGGTTCGCAACAGCCGGCATCCGTTCAACGGCATCGCCCGGGTGTGTGCCAACTACAAGATGTAGGCGGACACTTCCCCCCGTTATCTCACCTTGCTGGCGAATTCATGACGCGTCGACGGTGAGGTCGAGCGATGTCACGAACAGCTCGTTGCCGCTGATCACATCGGTCTCGTTCGACCCGCACGCCGCGCATCGGAAGATCGGATCGTCGAGGCGGGTGAGCGATCGACAGCGACGGCACTCGACCACCGCCGGCACCTCCCGAACCTCGAGCGGTACGCCGTCGAGCGGGGTGCCGAACACCACCATTTCCCAGCTGTGACGCAAAGTGTCGGGCACGACTTGACGCAGATGACCGACGTCAACGCGGACCCGCTCGACCGGGCGTCCGGCCGCAACCTTGTGGGCGATCTTGGCGATCGCCGTACAAATCGACACCTCGTGCACGACCGAACAGTAGAGAACGCGGCGAGGTGATGACGCCTTGACAATCGTCCGAGCGGACCATAGAAAGGGCTGGGGATTAGTGCGATGCAGCGGCGACGCGTTGTTCGACCGCCTCGAGATCGGTACGAAGATGCACGGGGGCCAATGCCGCGAGCGTGCCTCCGATGATCTCGGATTGGGAGTACCCGAAGAGCCGCTCGGCGCCGCGATTCCACGTCAGGATGTGGGCAGCGTCGTCTTGGCTGAACAGCGCGAAGCTCGACAGATCGGCGAAGATGTCGAGCACCGCTCGACCTCCGACTTCGCTCGGGCGGCGCTCGCGACCCTCATCGACAAGGCCGACCACACGGCCAACGAGCTCGTCGACAGCAACGCCGAGGATCGAGGCGGCGGCAGAATTTCCGCTCAACACCACGCCTCCGCTGCTCAGTTTGAGCACCGCAATGTCGACGCTCTGGGGTTGAGGGCTCATCGGGCGTGAAGATACAGCAACGATTCAGTGCCGCCGGCGCGTCGGCGCCACGACTGCTCAGGGGCCCCTTGCCGGTACGCGTCGAATGGGCGTACTGTCCGAACGATGGCTGACATCGGTGATTGCTTGGCCGTCACGGCGCTGAACCTGGCACGTCGGTTCGGGCGCGGCGCGACGATGTGGTGCTTCGCGCCGCAGTGGCCCGAGCACGCCCGCCACGTCGCCGTCGAATTCGTGCATCCCGTAGTGGTCGGCAAGCGGGCGCTGCCCGCGGTCAGCATCGACGCCGCAGATCCGGTGGCTTCACTGCGCGCGCTCGTGCGCGCCGGCGATGTGATCCTCGTGATGAGTCGCAGTGATGACCCGACGGCGCTGGCCGTCGTGCGTCGAGCGGTTGCGTGGGGAGCGACGACGATCTGGATGGGTTGCGGCCCTCGCCCCGCCGACAGAGCGGCCGATCACATCGTGTGGGCGGAAGACGAGGGCGATGATGCTCGCGGTTCGGCCGTGCACGACGGGCGCTTGGTGCTGCTGTACCACGTCCTGTGGGAGCTCACCCACGTCTGCTTCGAGCACCCTGGCCTGCTGACCACAGTCGACGATGCCGACTGCAACGACGGTGAGGTCTGCATCACCTGCTCGGACGAGGGCCGAGTCGGCGAAGTGATCAACACCGACGGAGCCGGCTCGACGCTGGTTCGCACCTCGCGTGGTATCGAGACGATCGACACCACGATCGTCGCGGTCGTCGCTCCGGGAGATCTCGTGCTGATTCACGCCGGCGCGGCGATCGCCGAGGTGCCGTGAGCGACGCCACCGACTTCCTGTACCCGTTCATCGAGGGCGAGGAGCGCGACACCGGCGCGCTGCTCAGCGATCTCGGCGAATCCGCCCGCGCCAAAGCCCGAACGAGCGCAGCACTGCGACAAGCGACGCTCGAGCGGTCGACGTCGGTGATCGAGACCGCCGCCGAAGCAATGAGCGAGCGGTTCTCGCGGGCTGGCCGCCTCTTCGTGTTCGGCAACGGAGGCAGTTCCACCGACGCAGCGTCGCTCGTCGCGTTGTTCCTGCAACCTCCGTGGGGGCAACCATTGCCGGCTCGCGCGCTGGTCGACGACTCTGCGGTGCTGACCGCGATCGGAAATGACGTGGGCTTCGATCTGGTGTTCTCGCGGCAACTGATCGCCCATGCCGGCGAGGCGGACATCGCCATCGGCTTGTCGACCAGTGGCAACTCGCGCAACCTGCTCTACGCATTCGAAGAAGCATCCGGGCGTGGTTTGCTGACCATCGGCATCGCCGGCTACTCGGGCGGCGAGATGGCTCGCTCTCCCCACGTGCAGCACTGCCTGCTGGTCGACGACGACAGTGTGCATCGGATTCAAGAAACTCAAGCCGCGCTCGGGTTCGCGCTCTGGAGCGAAGTCCAGGCGCGGTGTTCGGCGAAGGAACCCGGCAAGGGGGTCTGGCGATGACGACGTTGGGTGAACGAGAAGCGGCAGTGCTCGATCGCATCGAGGCATATCGCCGGCGCCGACCGCGGCTCACCGACGACATAGTCACGCTGGCCCATGGCGCCGGCGGCAAGGCATCGGCTGCACTCGTCGACGCGGTGTTCGTCGAAGCCTTCGCCGGCGGGGATCGCTCACCCTTGGCCGACGCTGCCACACTGACGCTGCCAACCGGCGAACGATTGGCGTTCACCACGGATTCGTTCGTCGTGCAGCCGCGTCGATTCCCCGGTGGTTCGATCGGCCATCTTGCAGTGCATGGCACCGTCAACGACCTTG
>JANYKU010000031.1 GCA_025358075.1 Ilumatobacteraceae bacterium | reverse complement strand
ATCGAAGTCGGCAACCTCGACGTACGCCGCGCCGATGGCGTCGGGGACGTGGGCGTCGCTACCGGCTCCGGCAGCCAGATCGTGAGCGAGTGCCGTCGATGCCGCACGTCGGTTGAGGCTCAGCATCGAGGTCTTGGCGTTGATCACCTCGATGGCATCGACGAGACCCTCGGCGATGAGCGACTCGAGTGCTGATTCGTTGAGGTTGCGGCGCATCGGGTCGTAGGGGTGCGGGATGTAAACGATGCCGCCTTGCGCGCGGATGGCCCGCGCTGCGTCGGCCGGTTGCACACCGATCGGGATGTGCTCATCGAGGAACAACCCGATGATCTCACCGGCGCGTGTGCGCAACTCCTCCCCAACGATGACGCGGCACGGGAGACTCTTGGCGAGATCGACGGCACCCTTGATCGCGTTGTGGTCGGTGATGCACAGCACGTCGATTCCGGACTCGGTCACCGCTCGAGCGATCTCTTCCGGCGTGGTCGTCGAGTCGCCGCTCCACATCGTGTGACTGTGCATGTCGACGCGCACCCAACCGACCGGCAACGGCTCGGCGAGATGGGGGTGACGAGCCACGGCGTCGTCGTGTGGGGCAGGCACGAGCCGCAACGGTACCGGCCTAGGCTCGTCGGTGTGCGTTGGATACCACGCCGCAGACGATTCATGCTCATCACTGGCGCGGCGGGGTTCCTCGGGCGGCATCTCGTGATGGCATCCGAAGCCGACGAGTGGGAGCTGTTCGCGCCTCCCGCGTCGGTGATCGACGTTCGTCAACGCGAGCGCGTGATCGACGAGATCCGCACATGGAATCCGACGGCCATCGTGCACCTCGCACTCCGTCGCGGTGATCGGCGCACCATGGTGGAGGGCAGTCGCAACATCGCCGCCGCGGCAACGGCCAGTGGCGCACACCTCGTGCATCTCAGCACCGACATGGTGTTCCCCGGTCGCACTCTGCCGTACCGCGAGGCCGACACGCCGTTTCCGATCACGGCCTACGGACTGATGAAGTTGGAGGCCGAGCGCGCCGTTGCCGCCGAATGCCCGAACGCCGTCACGGTGCGCACGTCATTGTTGTACGGCACGACCTTGCTTGCCTCGATCCAGACCGACGTCGAGCGGGCGATCACTGGCGGCAAGGCGATGACGTTCTTCACCGACGAGTTCCGGTGTCCTGCCTACGCCGGCGACGTGGCCGCCGCCTTGAGCTCGCTGGCCGGCGCGCGCGACATCCGTGGACTGCTCAACGTCGCCGGGCCAGAGGCCGTCAGTCGTGCCGATCTCGCCGTCACCTTCGCCCGTTGGATGGGGCTCGATCCGCATCTGCTCGACACCGGACTGCTCTCGCTGGCCGGCATGGTTCGGCCGGATCGTGTCGTGCTCGATTCGACGTTGGCAGCGAACTATGGCCTGCGCTGTCGAAGTCTCGCCGAGGCACTGCCACACAGCTTCAGCAGCTAAGAACCGCTCATCGTCACGTCGCGGATGACGAGGCTGACACCCGCGGCGCGCATCGGCAGCCAGTCGATGTCGTTGCCGATCTCGACGACGTCGAGCAGCATGCGTTGCAGCGTCGAGGCGATCGTGAACTCACGGATCGGGCCCCCGAGTTGTCCCTTGGAGATGGACAGGCCGGACGCCCCGGCGGAGAAGTCGCCGCTGATCGCATTGACGCCGGAGTGCAGACCGCTGACGGATTGGATCAGCACGCCATCATCGACGTCGGCGACCAGCGCGCTCTGATCGCGCTGGCCGGGCAGGAGCTGCAACGCCAGGCAGCCCACTCCGGGAGTTCCTTTGAACCCGCCACGGATCGCGTTGCCGGTGCTTTTCGCGCCGACGCGCCGACCCGAATACGACGAGTGGACGAACTGCTGCAACACACCGCTGTCGATCAGCACGTTGCGACGCGCCGCCAGGCCCTCGCCGTCGAGATCGGTCGCCGTGTACGCCTTTGGGTTGGTGGGGTCGTCGACCAGCGTGACGATCGATGCGGCGACGGTCTGGCCGAGGCGATCCATGAACAGGCTGCGCCCCTTGGCCACGCTCTCGCCGTTGAGCGTGCTGGAGATGATGCCGAGGAAGCTGGCGGTGACGTACGGATCGAGCACCACGGTCGTGCGCTTCGTCGCCGGCTTGGTGGCACCGAGCAGGCGGGTCGCCCGGTCGCTGGCTTCCGTTGCGGCCTTGGCGAGATTGAAGTCGGCAGGTGAACGGCCCACGCTGAAGCCGAAGCCGGTCTGCGTCTCGTCGCCGTCGTCGGCCAGCGTGCTGACGACGACGTAACAACCGTTCTCGCGGCCCGTGCGGCGGATTCCGGTTGTGGTGGCCACGGCAGATTCGGAGGCGGCATCGGCATAGTTGGCATCGTCGACTCGAATCCGAGGATCGACGGCCAGCGTCAACCGCTCGAGCTCTTTGGCTATGGCGATCTTCTCGTCGGTGGCGAACTCGGCGAGCGCGTCGCTCCACAGATCCTGCTCGATCACGTCGACGCCGTCGGGCTCGGCGAGCCCCGCCCATTCGTCGGGAGTGCCGAACTGAACGTTGTCGCGGGCCTCGGCAAGAACCTCGGCAACGGCGGCCGCGTCGAGCACGCCGGCGTACGCGAAACCGGTTCGACCGTCGCGGATCACGCGAATTCCGACGCCTTCGGTTTGGGCGGCGACGAAGTGTTCGACCACGCCTTCGTAGATACGAATGTCAGTCTCGGAGTCGCGCGAGACGAACGCCTCGATGTGCTCACCCGGCTGGGCCATCGCCACAACCCGATCGGCGATCTCCTGCAAGTCGCTCATGCTGCGGTGCCGCCGATGGTGAGTGCCTTGACCCGAAGCGTCGGCTGGCCGTCGCCCACCGGCACGCCTTGGCCATCTTTGCCGCAGGTGCCGGGGTTGCCCATGGCGAAGTCGTTGCCCAACAGATCGATGTCGCGCAGCACTTGCGGGCCGTTGCCCAACAGGTTGCTTTCGCGCAGCGGCTCGGTGATCTCACCGTTCTCGATGAGGTACGCCTCGGTCATGCCGAAGACGAAGTCACCCGTCGCCGTGTTGACCTGGCCACCACCCAACTGGGCGATGTACACGCCATGGTCGGTGGCCCGAACGATGTCGTCGGGCTCGTCGCTGCCGTTCAACACGTAGGTGTTGGTCATGCGCACCATCGGCAAGTGCATGTAGCTCTGCCGCCGGCCGTTGCCTGATTGCTTGCGCCCTTCCTTGCGAGCTCGCAGGTAGTCCCACATGTAGTCGCTGAGCACGCCGTCTTCGATCAGCACGTTGTACTGGCTGGGATGACCCTCGTCGTCGATGCCGATCGCGCCCCACTCGCCGCTCATCGTTCCGTCGTCGACGAGCGTGACGAGCGGTGAGGCAACCAGTTCGCCCTGCTTGCCGCGATAGACGCTGCCGCCCTTGGCGATGAGATCGGCCTCGAGACCGTGACCGCATGCCTCGTGGAACAACACGCCCCCACTGCCACGCTTGATCACCACCGGCATCGTGCCGCTCGGTGCCGGACGGGCGCCCAGCTTGACCAATGCCTGTCGCGCCGCGTCGCGGGCGAGCTCTTCGACGTCGATGTGATCGAACATCTCGAAACCGAACGTGTGCCCGGCACTCTGAAAGCCGGTTTGCATGCCGGCATCGCCGTTGGCGACAACACTGATGCGAACGTGCTGGCGGACCTGCTCGTCGGACGCCAGCAGGCCGTGTGTGTTGGCGATCATGATGTGCTTGCGACTGTCGGCGTACCCTGCACTGACCTGGACGACCGCCGCGCCGCTTGCGCGCGCCGCCTCGTCGATCCGCTGCAGCAGCGACACCTTCTCCGTCTTCGAGACTTCGTCGGCATACCGTTCGATCGGACTGACCCGGTGCTCGGGTTGGCGTGTGAGGGTGACGGTGTTGGCGCCTCCGGTACCTTGACTGGCCGCAGCCGCGGCTGCCTCGGCTGCGGACCGCAGACCCGCTTCGCTGAGGTCGGCGGTGTGGGCGAACCCCGTCGTTTCTCCCTTGACGACGCGGATGCCGGCACCACGATCGCGACCGCTGGTGACTTGCTCGATCCGGCCGTCGTCGAGACCGGCCGAGGTCGAACGTTTGTCTTCGATGAACACCTCGGCGAACTCGCCACCCGTGCGCATCGCTGCGCCGAGGACGCGCTCGAGTACATCGGACTCGACTACATCATGTCCGGCCATTGTGTGCTCCCAATCGTTCCGGCGATCATCCGGGCGAGCCTACCGAGACCTCGTCGAGGTCCCCGTCGAAAAGTCGCTCATCGGCCGCCTCGATGTGACCGATATACCTTGCATGAACAGGACCCGCTGGTCAGCGATGTGCATGGTGCTACTTGCCGCGGGCACGTTGACGGCCTGCAACCCGGGACATCGAGCGCAACAGGCCGTGAACGAGATCAAGAGCGGCGACGCCGCTGCATGCGTCTCCGAACGCACGATCTTCCAAAAGGCGGTCGAGGCGTACACCCTGTTGAACCCCGACAAGCCGATCTCCGAGGCCGCGCTCGTTACCGCCGGCATCGTGCACAGCGAGTCGAAGTTGATGGACGTGATGGCCGACGGCACCGTCGTCCCCGCCCCCGATTCCGTCTGCGTCTGACCCAGTCGCCCCTGTGGGCGGCGGATCAGCGGTCGTCTTGTTGATCGTTGTAGCCGGGTCGACGACTCATCCCTCGATTTGGCGGGACGAACCGGATATCGGCGAGCGGCATCGGCCGGCCGAGGTGCAGCACGCCGATCTGAGCGAAGACCGCCAGCCAATCGATGAAGCGATGGAACACCACGGTGCCGGATCGCAGCAGGGTCTCGAGATCGTCGAGCGCTGCATCGTCGGGCGCCGTGTTCTCGACCAGGGTGAGGCCGGAGACCGTCACCATGTTCTCGGTCGGAGCAATGAAGGTGTGTCCGAACCCAGGGATCGGGCCGACGTGCTTCCCTTCGAAGCGCCAGCGAACTGCGAAGAACTGGCTGGTCTCGCTACGCCAGGTCGATTCGCCGATCGATTCGTCGACGGTGAAGGAGCCTTTGAGAAACGCTCCCAACACGCCGGCGACGTCGAGCTCGACGGCAGCATGAGCCGTTGCAAGTGCAAATTGTCGGTCGTCGTCGTTCTTCATGGCGCTACGTATCCTGGCTTGAGGGCGTCGATCCCGCCACTGAGCGCTGCGGGTTGCACGGTGACGACATCGCAGAAGTTCTCGGGTGCGATGATCGGCAACAGTGGAGGGCCCCATTCGAGGTACGCCGACGGCACCGAGGTGTCGAAGACGTTGAGCTTCTTGTGGTCTCGGTGGGTCACCACCCACACGCCTTGATGCGGCTTCCCGGTGGGATCGTCGGCCTTCGCCTCAGTCGGATCCTCGAGAAACTCGCCGTCGTTGCGCAACGTGGAAACCTGATCGTCTTTGTGATCGTGGTTGGCGTCGATCGGGATCGGGTGGTCCGACACCGGATGGTTGTGACCAGGGGTCGCGAAGATCACCGTGACCTGGCCGGCAGCTCTGCGGTTGACGCTGTGGCACTGCCACGTGACCCAACCTTCGAAGAACGGCTGCTGACACTTGAAGAAGAAGTAGAGCGGCCAACTGCGCGGCGGTGGGCCCGACGGAATCGGATCGCCGTGGTCGAGTCCGAGCGACACCTCCAACGAACGGACGAGGACGTTGGCCACGATCCGTTCGACGTTGCCCTGATAGCCGTCCCACATCCCGGTGGGTTTGTTCGGATGCGGTGACGTGTCGAACGATCCGTCGTGCCGTATTCGATAGCCGAACCAATCCTCGGCGATGATCTCGCGGATCCCAAAGCCGACATCGGCATCGGACATGAACTCCGGCCAATCCAGCACACCGTTGTCTTCGATCTCGCCACCGCTGAGGCTGCACGGGCGGTCGACGACATCGCGCATGTACGCGAGCATCGAACAGCGACGGGCCAGGCCGGGAAAGTCGGTCGTGGTGTCGACATCGACGACCGCCTCGATCCCCTCGTTCAGCGTTGCCTCGAGCAACAGGAGATAGTGCCCCTTCTCCAAGTGGTATGGCATCTTGCCCACTGCGCTGGCTCCTCTCGATGGTGTCGGGTTCGAAGAGTCACGAAATCCCCTCCGTATACTTCTACAACGGATTTACTGGTACCAACGCAAAGATCTCGAGCGGCTGCGGGAGTCCTTTCAACGAGTGCATCCCCACGGAGCGCAGGATCGCGGCGTCCAATCCATGATCGATCGCTGAATGCGACACGCGGGTTTCACCCGGCCCGGCCGTGGCCATCACCCGGGCTGCTTCGGCAACGGCCATTCCCGAGACGTCGGCACCAAGATCGAAGACCGACCCGCTGGCCAGGCCGGCCCGAACTCTGACCGACCCACCCGGCACGACGAGGGCAGCGTGTTCGATGGCTTGATGAAGCGCCCGGGCCGCATCGGCGGCGTCGCCCGGTTGCTCGAACCAGGCCGAGAACCCGTCACCCGTTGCGGTCATGATCGAGCCTCGATACCTCCCGACGACGGTACGGACGATTCGATGGTGTTCACCGAGGATCACCGCCCATGCGGCGTTACCAGCACTCGACATCAGCCGCGTGGAGTCGACGATGTCGGTGAACATCACCGTGCGCAGCCGGCCCGCCGGCATCCCGACCCGACCGACCACTGAGGTCAGCCGCTCTCGCAGCAGGCGGGCGAGCAAAGGCGCGCCCAGGCCGTCGAGTGTGTCGAGGGCGGCGCGTCCGAGGTCCAACTCCGACTGGCCACCGTGACCTCCGGCGAACGCGTGCCGGGATCGATAGACATCCGTGATCGCCTGTTCGAGAACCGACCCGGTGCTCGACGCTCCCTCTTGCGAGCGGTCGAGCCACTCATCGGCGCCACGGTCACCCAGTTCGATGGCCGCGGCCGCCATGGCGAGGGCGACACTGACCGGCCAGTCCTGGCTGGCCCGAACGCCCAGGTGGTAGACCCGATCGAACAACGGGTACAAGTCGTCGAGGACCTCGAGGTTTCCGGCCAACGACGCTGCTTCGAGCTGGGCAAGATGAAATCCGAGGTTGCGGATGCTCAGCTGATTCCGTGGCGTTGTCCACCGCGGTCGGACGTCCTCCAACGCCTGCTCGATACCAGCCAACAGTCCGACTGCGACGAACTCGGCGAACGGGACGTACATCTGATGCCGACGCCCGATGTCCCTGAGAGCGGCAACACCCACCTCGTCGCCGCGTACTGCGCGCCGCCACAGCGAGGCGGACAACGACACGAGAAATGGGTCGCTTGCGTCGGCACGCCGAGCGCTGAGGATCGTCGACTCGGTGTCGTTGTCTGCGTCTGCAAAGCGTCCCAACCGTGTGGCGCCGACCGAGCGAACGGCGACCGCCATGCCGTGCTCGGCCCAGTTGGACGCCCCCGCAGAGAGGTCTGCTGCGAGGGTGGCGTCACTGACCGCCGCCATGGGATCGCCCGCCACGAGGGCCACCAACCCGCGTCGGGCGAGATCCCCGCTCAACCACCACGCGTCGGTGAGTGGACGGCAGGCCTCGTGGGCGAGGGTGAACGACTCCGTCGCACCGTCGAGATCCAACACCGCCAAGCGGTGCAGACCAGTCGCAAAGTGCACCATGTTCTGGGTGAGCGGGTCATCGACGCCGCTCACGTGCTCGTGTGCGGTCTCGATCAATTGTCTTCGACGGTCATAGTCGGGCGAGTTGTACGAGGCTTCGGCAAGAATTGCCGCAGCACGGGCGCGCCAGTGGCGGGCGATCGACTCATCCGGGATCAGTTCGGCAACCAGCGCGTCGAAGTCGGCGTGACGGCGGCGCCCACTTCGGGTGAAGTCGGTGCGCAGCGCCAGCAGCAAGCACTCGGCCCGACCGTTGCGGTACTCGGCGGCGGCCTCGCCTGCAGCGTCTGCGGCGCACCGCGCGTACAGATCGGCGGCTTCGATCAAGCGGTCGGTGGCTTCGTCGCGATCGAGCTCGTTGAACCGCGCCCTGCCAAGACGCGCCATCCAGTTGGCGCGCTCGGGCAGATCGACCGCCGTCTCCACCAGTTGTTCAGCAAGGTCCCCGGCAGCGGACCACGAGCCTTGTGTGATCGCGTCGTCGTATGCCAGCACCATGAGCTCGAGGTGGCGCCGGCGGCCCGTTCGCTGCGCACCATTCGAGAGGCGGACCAGCGTTCCGGCTGCGGCAACGCTTCCCACGGTGTCCAGCGCGTCGAGCAACTGGCCGGCGATCGTCGTGACGAGCTCCGCGGGAGCCAGATCGAGCGCCGTCGTTCGCAGCAGCGGATGAGTGAAACAAACGCCTCCCGCCCGACGTTGTACGGCGCCGATCGATCGGAGCTCGTCGACGGCCGCGTCGGCACCGGCCAGCAAGTCGATGCCCCCGGCACCGGGTTGTTTCACGACCTGTTCGGCAAGAGCGATCACCACTGCGGCGCGCAACGCGTGTGGTGACAACGTCGACAAGCGCGCCCGCCAGGCCACCTCGACCGGAATGGTTCCGGTCGTTGAGGCGGGCGGCGGCAGCACCTCACCGAGAGCAATCGAGTCGGCGAGCGCGTTGAGCGTCAACGGGTTGCCACCACTGAGCTCGACGAGGCGGGCGATCGTGCGCCGATCGGTGATGCCCGGCGAGATCCTCCTGGCCAGTTCGAGCGACTCGCGATCGTCGAGCTCGCCGAGGCTCATGCGGCGGATGATCGGTTCGTCGACGAGGCGCGAGATCAATCGTGACGAACCTCCGTCGCGCGAGACCAACAGCAAGCAGACCCGAGCCACCTGCCCGGCCACGGCCGCCGTTCCGAGTCTGAACGCGAGGTGCTCGACCAGATGTTGGGCGGCGTCGTCGAGCCAGTGGGCGTCGTCGATGATCACCAGCTGCGGTGTGCCGCGGCGCATCTGTTCGTCAGTCTCGGCGATGTGCCGGCGGAGATCATCGGCGACCTCACCGGTCTCCGGTACGACGATGATGCGGTGGGTCGCGCCTCGCTCGGCCGCCTGACCGATGAGCCAGTCGACCAACGTCGATTTGCCGACGCCCGGAGGTCCCTCGAGCACGATCACCGCCGGTTGACCGTTGATCGCCGCGGTCAGCCATCGCGACAGCTGGGCGCGTTGCGCGATTCGCCCGACGATGTCGACCACCACCATGACCTCCGCTCGTGACACTACGCCACCACAACCCTGAATACCCGGGCCGATCCGGGCGGAGATAACCTCTCTTCGCCATGTCGCTGCACGAGATCCGTGAGCCTGCCGATTTGCGGGCATTGAGCTACGACGAGCTCGACGACTTGGCCGGTGAGATTCGTGACTTCGTGGTGCAAGCGGTGGCCGAGACCGGCGGCCATCTCGGATCCAATCTCGGCGCGGTCGAGCTGACGCTCGCCCTCCACCGCGTCTTCGAATCTCCGCAGGATGCGATCCTGTGGGACACCGGCCATCAGGGTTACGTCCACAAGATCGTCACCGGGCGCCAGAACCAATTCGATCAACTGCGTCAAGCAGGTGGCCTGTCCGGGTATCTCAGTCGCGAAGAGAGCGTTCACGACTTCGTCGAGAACAGTCATGCGTCGACCATCTTGTCGTACGCCTACGGGCTCGCCATCGCCCGCGACGCGGGCACCGACCCGCGGCGCCACATCGTTGCGGTGATCGGCGACGGGTCGATGACCGGCGGCATGGCCTACGAGGCGCTCAACAACATCGGCCACTCTGGGCAACGAGTGATCATCATCCTCAACGACAACGGGCGTAGCTATGCGCCGACCATCTCCAACCTCACCGCCGGCCCGACGCCGCTCGATCGGGCGATGGCCGACCATCCCAGCCTCCCGGCTCGAATCACCGATCGCCTGTCGCACAGCCTCACCAGCATCCGCCTCAACCCGGTCTACGTGAAGCGGCAGCGCAAGCTCGAACAGTTCTTGCGCGAGCTCCCCTACGTCGGCCCACAAGCCGAGAAGGGCGTCGAGGCGTTCAAGGCCGCGGTGCGCGAGTTCCTGCAGCCGCCTTCGTTCTTCGAAGCGCTCGGCGTGCGCTACGTGGGCCCGATCGACGGCCACGACATCGAGGAGTTGGAGAACACCTTCCGCAACGCCATCGAGCTCTCTGCAGAAGGGCCGATCCTGGTTCACGTCGTCACCCAGAAAGGTCGCGGCTACCCGCCCGCCGAAGACGACGACGAGAAGCATCTGCATGACGCGCCGGTGTTCGACCCGGCGGTCGGCCCTCCGCCGGCGATTCCCTCCGGCTACACCCAAGCGTTCGCCGAGGGGATCATCAAAGAGGCCGAAGCCGACACGCGAGTCGTGGCGATCACGGCGGCAATGCCCGGCCCCACTGGGCTGCTCCCGTTCCAGAACCGCTTTCCCGATCGCTTCTTCGATGTCGGCATCGCCGAGCAGCACGCCGTAACCGGCGCGGCCGGCATGGCGATGGGCGGTCTGCGACCGGTCGTGGCGATCTACAGCACCTTCTTGAACCGGGCGTGGGACCAGATCGTCTACGACGTGGCGCTGCACCGGCTTCCCGTCGTGTTCTGCCTCGACCGTGCCGGCATCACCGGCGACAACGGGCCGAGCCATCACGGCGTGTACGACCTGGCGCTGCTGGCCAAGGTGCCCGGCATGCGCGTGCTCGCCCCCTCGAGCGCCCAGGAGTTGCAGGTCATGCTGCACGACGCGATCGAACTGGCCGACGACGGTCCGGTCGCCATCCGCTACCCCAACGGAACGGCACCACAGGTCGGCGAACACGAGGTCGGTGTCGGTCTGCACGCCCGGCAACTTCGACGCGGCGACGGGTCGATCTGCATCCTGGCAATCGGCAAGTTGGTCACGTTCGCCAACCAAGCGGCGCAGATGCTCGCCGACCATGGCATCGATGCGACGGTGTGGGACGTGCGATCGTGCGCGCCACTCGACCCGGCGATGATCGCCGATGCAGCCACCCATCGCGCCGTCGTCACGTGTGAGGACGGGGTCCGTGACGGGGGGATCGGCATGACGATTGCCGACCAGGTCCATGCGATCGCGGCCAAGGTTCCCGTCGAGGTGCTCGGCCTGCCGAGCAAGTTCATCCCGCAGGGCAAGCCGGACCGCATCCTCGCCCAATTGGGCCTCGATGCCGACGGCATCGCCGCGGCCGCCCGACGCTCGATCGAGACGCACCCCGAGCGATAACGTCCCGGCGTGCCCACCACGCTCTTCGATCGATACACGCGACTTCAACTCGAGCTCGACGACCACGGAGTGATGCTGATCACCCTGTCGAACCCCGGCAAGCTCAACGCCACCGATGCCACGATGCACGCCGAGTTGTCCACCATCTTCGCCGACATCCACTCCAGCCCTGAGGTGCGAGCCGTCGTCGTCACCGGCGAGGGCAAGGCGTTCAGCGCGGGAGGCGACCTCGACTGGGTCGCCGGCCAGCTCGGTAACTACGAACGCGGCGTGCAAACGCTGCGCGAGGGTGGCGACATCGTGCGGACCATGCTCGAGTGCGACACGCCGATCATCAGCGCCATCAACGGCGTTGCGGTCGGTGCCGGGCTGGCGGTAGCGCTGATGGCCGACATCTCGATCATCAACGAGGACTGCCGGCTGACCGATGGCCATCTCCGCATCGGCGTGGCGGCGGGCGATCACGCCGTGGCGATCTGGCCGTTGCTGTGCGGCATGGCCAAGGCCAAGTACTACTTGATGACCAGCGACTTCATCGACGGCAAGGAGGCCGAGCGGATCGGTCTCGTATCGAAGGCTGTCCCGGCGGAAGAGGTGTTGCCCACCGCGCTCGATCTCGCCCACCGGTTTGCGGACGGGCCACAGGACGCGCTGAGGCAGACCAAACGGTCGCTGAACTACTGGCTACGCCCAGCACTGCCCTACTTCGAAGCATCGTTGGCATACGAGGTGCTCAACTTCTTCGGTCCCGAGGCCGCCGAGGGCATCAACGCGCTGCGCGAGAAGCGCAAGCCGAACTATCCCAAATGACCATCGATCGAGACCTCTCGGCCGACCTGGCCCTCGCTCTGGAACTGGCCGAGATCGCCGACCAGATCACCTTGCCGTACTACGAGCAACGATCGTTCAACCTCGCCTGGAAGACCAACCACACCGAGGTCACCGAAGCCGATCGCCAAGCGGAATCGGCGATCAGCGCCGAGGTCGCGGCGCGCCGCCCCGACGACGGCCTGCTCGGCGAAGAGCACGGCATGGTCGGCAACGTCGAATCGGACTGGCGATGGGTGATCGACCCGATCGACGGCACCTCGAACTTCGTGCGCGGCATCCCGGTGTGGGCCACGTTGGTCGCCTTGACGCACGCCCAGCACGGCGCAGTGGTCGGGGTCGTCTCGGCACCGGCCCTGCAGCGCCGGTGGTGGGCGGCGAAGGGGCTCGGCGCCTTCGCCGACGGCCGGGCGTGCCGCGTCTCTACCGTCGATCGCCTCGAAGAGGCCCAGGTGTGCGTGACCTTTTCCAAAGGCTGGGACGAGGCCGGGCTCACCGACAAGCTGGTTGCGCTGCAACAGCAGGCGTACCGGGCCCGCGGCTTCGGCGACTTCTGGCAGCACATGTTGGTGGCCGAAGGCGCGATCGACCTGGCGATCGACGCCATCGGCTTGGCGCCGTACGATCTGGCCGCCGTCATGGTCGTGGTCGAGGAAGCCGGCGGCACGTTCACCGACCGCCACGGCGAGCGCACCTACTTCAACGACTCAGCCGTCTCCTCGAACGGACTGCTCCACCACCACATCGACTCGCTCGGCGGTTGAACCGCAAGCGCGGGCGCCGATACGGGCCGCCGACGCCCGTAATCGGCGCCCGCGTAGGTCTATGACCCGGTCAGATGCCGACAGGGTGGTCGGTGGGGCCAAAGATGAAGAAGATGTCGAGGTATGGAGCGGGGTCGACCGACCAGCCGAAGGCGGCAACCTCGTCACGGGTTCGACGGCCCAACCGGCCTCTGAACATTTCGAGGTCGGATGCCTCGAGCGTGACCTCTGGCAAGCCGGCGGCCGCGACCTGAGCGGTGAACGCGCCGCGCATGCTCTCGCCCGCCCAGGCGAGCACGTCGTCGGGGAGGGCGGGGGCGAGGCCGACCGCCGTGCAGAGATCGGTCTCGTGACAGTGCACGTCCATCACCGCGGCGCTGGCGTTCGAACCCGCTGGGGACGAGAGAAACGCTTCGAAGCCGGACGCCGCCCCGGCCCATTCCTCGATCACCTCAGCGACCGGCTTGCTTCGGCATCGCTCCACTTGTGCGGCGGTCCACGGCGGAGTCGCCACACCGTCGAGGTTGCCGGAAGAGACGTCGGTCATCACTCCATAGAGATGGCTGACGACGTCGTGCACGCTCCAATCCGGGGTTGCCGGCACCTGCCGGTCGGCGAGGTTGTCGTTGACGAGGTCGGCGATGCGCAATCGCGCTGCCCGATACGACGTTCCGAGATCGATGGTCACGCCGGGAGAGAGTAGCGAGATCGATCAACTCGGTAGGAACCGCACGTCCCGACCACGTAGCGTTGGTCCGATGAGCGAGACCCAGCAGCCGGCAACGCGGGCCATCACCGCCGGTCGCGCGTACAGCCGCACCTCATTGGCGCCGGCGCTGTGGGCCAGCACCACGTGGGAATGCGAAGGTCTCGCCGATGCCAGCCGGCGCGCCACCGCCACCCGAGCCGGTGAGTTCTACAGCCGCTACTCCAACCCGACGGTGCGATCGTTCGAGGAAGCCATCGCCGCACTCGAGGGCGCCGACGATGCGCTTGCGTTCGCCTCCGGCATGGGTGCCATTGCCACCGTCATCTTCGCTCTCTGTTCGACCGGCGACCACATCGTCGCTCAGCGCCAGCTCTACGCCGGCACGCTCGCCTTCCTTCAGGGTCCCTGCCAGCGGATGGGCATCGAGACCACGCTGGTCGACGGCACCGAACCAGGCGCGTTCGCCGCGGCCCTGCGGCCCGGTCGCACGATGTTGGCCTTGGCCGAAACTCCCTCGAACCCGCGTCTCGAGCTCGTCGACCTCGAGGAGTTCGGCGCGCTGCGCGGGCCCATCACGGTGGTCGATTCGACCTTCGCGACCCCGCTCGGCCAGCAACCACTGGCCTACGGCGTGCACATCTCGCTGCACTCGGCCACCAAGGGCATCGCCGGGCTCAACGACGCCACGCTCGGCGTGATCGCCGGCGAACAGGAGCTGATCGACGCCGTCTGGGCGTACTCGGTCCTCCACGGCTCCACTCCGTCGCCGTACGACGCGCTCAACGCCATCCGCGGCATCCGCACGTTGGCCGTACGAACTGCCCACCAATCGGCCTCCGCACTGCATCTCGCCGAGGTGTTGGCCGGCGAACCCTCGGTCGCTGCGGTCCACTACCCGGGCCTGCCCTCGCATCCGCAGTTCGACCTCGCCAAGCGGCAGATGCGACATGGTGGCACGGTGCTGGCGATCGAGCTCGCCGGCGGTCGCGACGCTGCTTCGCACTTCCTCGATTCGCTGCAACTGGCCCGCGTGGCAACGTCGCTCGGTGGCCCGGAGACGCTGGTCTGCCACCCGGCCACGTCCACGCACGCCAGCCTCACCCCAGCAGAGGCGGCGGCAGCAGGCGTCAGCGACGGTCTGCTGCGCATCTCGGTCGGTCTCGAGGACACGGCCGATCTGGTGAGCGATCTCACCAACGCATTGCCTCGATGACCCGGGTGCTGTGCCTGCACGGATTGGGTGGCACCGGGGCGACGATGTGGCCGATCGTGGCCGCTTGCATCGATGCCGGTTTCACGACGCTGGCGCCGACCCTGCCCGGTCACGGCACTGACCCCGCCGAGCTCGCTGGGTTGACGTGGACCGACTGGCTCGACGCGGCCCGCGAGTGGGAGGCCGACGTCGTGGTCGGTCAATCGATGGGCGCATGCTTGGCCCTGCAACTTGCCGCCGAGCAGCGCTGCCGCGCCGTTGTCTGCATCAATCCGCTTGCTGCCGACCCCGACGCGATCGACGGCCTGATGTGGCGCAAGAGCCGCGGGCAGGCGTGGATCGAGGTCGCTCCATCGGGAGTCGATGAGATCGCCTACGAGCGCTTGCCGATCGACGCACTCATCGCCATGACCGAAGGTGTCGCCACGATCGATGTGGCGTCGATCGATCTGCCGGTGCTGTTGGTGACCAGCGTGAACGACGAGGTCGTCGACCCGGCTTCGTCCGACGTGATCGCCGCGGCACTGAACTGCAACGTGCGGCGCTTGTTCCTACAACACAGTGGACACGTGGCGACGCTCGACAAGGAACGTCACCTGGTGCAACGGGCAACCGTCGACTTCGTAACTGCCCTCAGTGCCAAGATCCTCAGTGATAGTAGGGATTCTCGCCCGATGCGTGATCGGTGAGGTCGCGGACCCGCTCGATCTCGGGCAGCTGCTCGACGAGCATCGTCTGCACGCCATCGAGCATCGTCATACGGCTCATCGAGCAGCCGTGGCACCCGCCACCCATCGTGAGGTAGGCAGTGCCCTCGCCGTCGTGGCCGACGTAGGTGACGAACCCGCCGTGCGCGGCCAGGGCCGGGTTGACCTCGGTCTTGATCAGTGTTTCGACCTCGGCGCTGAGGGCGTCGTTGGAGACCAAACCCTCGATCGACGGCGCCTTCGGCTTGTTGGGATTGCGGATCACCAGACCTTGTGTGGCGGTGTGGTCGAGCGTGGCGCCCTCGAGCAGGTCGAGGGCCGCAGCCGGCATGATGACCTTGAGGCTGCCGAACTCGGGTCGCGAATGGGTGCGAACCTCATCGCTGAACGCTGCCTTGGTGACGACGTCGAAGCTGAGGTCGTACTTGAAGTCTTCGCCGGGATTGCTGACGATCTCGAGACGCAACCCGAGGCGATCACCTTCCGGCTCGGCGTCGCGGAGGGCCAACAGTTCGTGCAATGCCTCGTCGGTGATCGTGATGATGAGGCTGGCGTCGGTTCGGGCGGCCTCTGCAGCAAGTGGACTCACGTCGAACAGGTTACCGCCATGTTCCTGAGGGCCCCTCTTTTGAATTGGGCGGGCGGCAATGCCAACCTTGCACCATGCAAGAAGGCAGCCGGAAAGCAATCATCGCTGCCTTCTTCGCCAACCTCGGCATCGCCGTTGCCAAGTTCACCGGTTTCGTGATCACCGGGTCGGCCGGGTTGCTGGCCGAGTCGGGGCACTCGCTGGCCGACACGGGCAACCAGGCCCTGCTGATGCTCGGCTCCAAGCGCGGCAAGCGTCCGGCCGACCGTGCCCACCCGTTCGGCTACGGCTCCGAGCGCTACTTCTGGGCCTTTGTGGTCGCCCTCGTGCTGTTCAGCATGGGAGGGCTCTTCGCGCTGTACGAAGGAATCGACAAGCTGCGCCACCCACACAAGGTCGACAACGTGGCGGTCGCGTTCGTCATCCTCGCCATCGCCATTGGCCTCGAGACGTTCTCGCTGCGTACCGCGGTGAAGGAATCGAACCTGCTCCGCACCAACGGCATGACCTGGGTGCAGTTCATCCGCACGTCGAAGGCGCCGGAGCTGCCGGTCGTGCTGCTCGAGGATGTCGGCGCCGAGATCGGACTGGCGTTCGCCATCGTCGGTCTGACGGTCGCCGAGTTGACCGGCAACCCGCGGTGGGATGCCGTTGGCTCGATGGCCATCGGTGTGCTGCTGGTGGTCATCGCCTTTGTGCTCGCCGCCGAGATGAAGCCACTGCTGATCGGCGAGGCTGCCACCGACAGCGATGTGGCCCTGATCACCGCGGCGCTGCGCTCGTCGGCCGACGTCAACTCGATCATCCACTTGCGCACTGTGCACCTCGGCCCCGACGATCTGCTCGTCGCCGCCAAGGTCGACTTCGAGCACTCCCTCTCGGTCGAGCAGCTCGCCGAAGCGATCGACAAGGCCGAGGTCGCGCTGCGAGCCGCGGTGCCGAAGACCATCACGATCTACATCGAGCCCGACATCCGCCGGCAGCCGGCCACGTGAGCGGGGCCCACGGCCCGGTTCGCCACGCCCGCCCGATCGGCTTGGTGGCGATGGTCGCGGTCGTGCTGACGTTCAGCGCCAGCTCGACGATCATCCGCAAGTCGGGGGCGCCCGGGCCGACGATCGCCTTCTGGCGCATGCTCGGCTCGAGCATCGTCTGGATGGCGTTGCTGCGGATCAGGGAGAACCGGTTCCTGACCGCGCACGAGTGGCGCCGTGCGGTGCCGACCGGTGTGGTGCTCGGCCTCAACATCACGCTCTTCTACACCGCTGCCACTCGAACGAGTGTCGCCAACCTCGAGTTCATCGGCGCCCTGGCCCCGTTGGCCCTCCTTCCTGCGGGGGCGATCATGTTCCATGAGAAGGTCGACCGCCGGTCGGCGATCCTCGGGCTCCTCTCGATCGTCGGTCTTGCATTGGTGCTGTTCGATGCCCCGAAGCGCGGCGCGGCCACGTGGTACGGCAACGGTCTGGCCGTGCTGTCCCTCGTGTCGTGGTGCAGCTACCTCCTCGCCAGTCGTCAACTCCGCAGGGGCATGAGCGTGGCCGCGCTGATGGCCGCTGCCCTGCCGATCGCCACGCTGACGACGTTGCCGATCACGTTGATCAACCACGACCTCGGTCGATTCGACCGGAGGTCGATGATCTACATCGTGGTGCTCACCCTGCTGACCGGAGTGGTGGCCCATGGGTTGATCGTGTTCGCCCAACGCAAGGTGCCGATCGGGATCATGTCGCTGATGCAGGTCGGCCAACCGGCGCTGGCCGTGGTGTGGTCGGCGATCTTCCTCAGCCAATCGATCCGGGCGTTGCAAGTGCTCGGCATGGTCATGGTGGTCGCCGGTCTCGCTGCAGTCGTCGTGCAGACCCAGCGACGCACGGCTAAGCTGATCGAAACCGAAAACGGGGAGCTCGCAGGTTCGGCGGGCTGAGAGGGTGGGCGCCGCCACCGACCGGAACCTGATCTGGGTAATGCCAGCGGAGGGATGCGATGTCGCAAGTGGTGGTGGTGATCGGCGGCGGGCCGCTGTTGTCGGCTGCCATCGCCGAAGTCAGTGCCGACGCAACCATCATCGCCGCCGACAGCGGACTTGACCACGCAGTCGCCGCCGGGCTGAGACCCACGGTGCTGCTCGGCGATCTCGACAGCATCTCGGCCCACGGGAAGATGTGGGCCTACGCGCACGAGGTGGAGATCGACCAGCACCCAGTCGACAAGGACGCGACCGACACCGAGCTGGCACTCGGGCGGGCGGCCTCGATCGACGCCACGACACTGCTCGTGATGGGCGGCACCGGCGATCGGTTCGATCACACCCTCGGCACGATCGTCGCGCTCGGCAATCCGATCCTCGCCCGGTTCGAGGCGATCCGCCTGCTGCTCGATCGCGTGGCGATCCACGTCATCCATCCCGGGCATTCGATCGCCGTCGACCTTCCGCTTGATACTCCGTTCTCGTTGGTGGCGCTGCACGGGCCGTGCCGCGGGGTGCAGGTCGCCGGCGCACGGTGGCCGTTGGTCGATGCATCCCTCGATTCGTCGAGCACCCGTGGCATCAGCAACGAAACGACCGGTCTTCTACAAATCGCCGTCACCGACGGTGTCCTCACCCTGGTGGTCCCATGAAAAAGCTGCTCACCGTCGTTTCGCTCGCCGCGCTGACCCTGGTTGGTGTGGCGTGCAGTTCCGATGCCAAGTCCGGCGCACCCGCACCGGTCACGCTCGTTGCCTACGACTCGTTCCCCACCAAGGACTCGCCACTCATCACCGCACTCGGCGAGTTCAGCAAGTCGACCGGCATCAAGGTGTCGGTGGTGACGGCCGGCGATGCGGGCACGATGCTGACCAAGGCGCGCCTCACGGCCGGAAACCCTGAGGGCGACGTCATGTGGGGCGTCGATAGCACGCAGCTGTCGGCAGCACTCGACGGCAACGTCTTCAGCAAGTACGAGCCGAACGACTGGAATGCGATCGCCACCAACCTCACCGCCCTCGTGCCGGGCCACGAGCTGACTCCAGTCGACTACGGCGATGTGTGCATCAACTACGACAAGGCGTACTTCGCGTCACACAGCCTCACTCCTCCGGGCAGCCTCGACGATCTCGCCGATCCGCGTTACAAGGACCTGCTCGTTGTGGAGAACCCGTCGGCCTCGTCACCCGGCCTTGCCTTTTTCATGGCAACGGTCGCCAAGTTCGGTCCCAGTGGTTGGCAGGCGTACTGGAAGGCGCTGCGGGGCAACGGCGTCGAAGTCGTCGACAGTTGGGACACGGCGTACTACGACGAGTTCAGCGGCGCCGCCGGGTCGAAGGGCCACCGCCCGTTGGTCGTCAGCTACGGATCGAGCCCACCCGCCGAGGTGATCTTTGCCGACCCGCCGCGCACCGATGCACCGACTGCAGTGGTCGCCTCGACATGTTTCAGGGAAGTCGAATTCACGGGAGTGCTGCGTGGAACGAAGCACGAGAGCGAGGCCCGCAAGTTGGTCGACTTCCTCATCAGCGCCCGCTTCCAGAGTGAGCTTCCGCTGACGCAATTCGTGTACCCGGCGCGCACCGGTGTTGCCCTGCCCGCAGAGTTCACCAAGTTCGCGGTGGTGCCGACGACGACGCTCTCGATCGACGCCGCCACGATCGCCGCCAACCGGCAGAAGTGGCAGGACGAGTGGACAACCATCGTGCTGCGTTGAACCGCCTGCCACGGTGGTTCGTCGTCACCCTGGCTGCAGCACCCGCCCTGTTCATCGCCGGGTTCTACGCGTGGCCCGTGACCAATCTGTTGTGGACGACCGTGCGTCGCGCAAACGGTGGCGGTTCGCCGTTCGGCCACGTCGGCGCGATCATCTGGTTCACCACGTGGCAGGCCGTGGTCAGCACGGTGCTGACGCTGCTGGTCGGATTGCTGCCGGCGTACGTGCTGGCCCGCTACAGCTTCCGCGGCCGCCGCGTGCTGGTGGCGGTCACCACCGTGCCGTTCGTACTGCCCACCGTCGTGGTCGGCGCGGCGTTCCTCGCGCTCTTGCCGCAGTCGTGGCACGGCTCGGCGCGGGCGATGATCGTGGCTCACATCTTCTTCAACATCGCCGTCGTCGTCCGTCTGGTCGGCTCGATGATCACCGTGATCCCGCACGATCTGGTCGGCGCTGCCCGCACCTTGGGCGCCTCCCCCATCCAGGCCGCGCGGTTGGTGCTGATCCCCCTGCTGGCCCCGGCGCTGTGGTCGGCGGCCGCGGTGATCTTCCTGTTCAGCTTCACCTCGTTCGGGGTGGCGACGCTGTTGGGCGGACCGACCAACCCGACCCTCGAAGTCGAGATCGCCCGCCGGGCCACGCAGCTCGGCGATGTCGGGGGTGCGGCGACACTGTCGGCGTTGCAGCTCGGATTGCTGGCCGTCGTCGTCGTGTGGGCGACGAGAGGGCAGCGTCGTTCCGCCTTCGAATTGAAAGGTGCCGCCGGGCCGCGCCCGGCACGTACGCGCGGCGAGCGTGTCATGGTCGCCGGCGTCAGCACCGCGGTCGTGCTCGCCGTCGGCGCTCCGATCGTTGCCCTGGTGAGCCGGTCGTTCGACGTCGGCAACGGCTGGTCGATGTCGGCATGGAGCAAACTCGGTTCGGCACAGATCCGGCCCGGCGTGGGCCTTGGGGTCGACCCGCTGGCGTCGGTCGGCGCATCGCTGCGATTCGCCGTCGTGGCGGCCGTGATCGCCACGGTCATCGGCTTCCTCGCCGCGACCGCGATCAACACCTCGCCGCGCCTCGGCAAGTTGCTCGACGCCGGTCTGATGCTGCCCCTCGGCACGTCTGCGGTCACGATCGGCCTCGGCATGCTGATCACCTTCGACACCGCACCGGTCGACTGGCGGGCGCGATGGTGGCTGATCCCGCTCGGCCACGCCCTCGTTGCCGTGCCGTTCGTGGTCCGCGCCCTGTTGTCGGTGCTGCGATCGATACCCGGAGATCTGCGCGCCGCGGCAGCCACCTTGGGAGCCACCCCGGTTCGGGCGTGGTGGCACGTCGACGCCGCTGCGCTGCGAGCTCCCTTGTTGGCCGGGGCCGGCTTCTCTGCGGCGATCTCGCTTGGTGAGTTCGGCGCGACCACGATCCTCACTCGATCAGGCCGCGAGACGCTGCCGATCGCGATCGGGCGTCTGCTCGGCCGCGCCGGTGCGCTGCCGCGGGCGCAGGCGTTTGCGATGGCAACGATCCTGCTGGCGCTGTCGACCGTCGTGGTGATGGCATCCGGCATCCACGAACGACTCGGCCCCGACGATGCTTGACGTCAGTGGGATCGTCGTGCGCTTCGGCGAACGCGCCGTCCTCGACGGAGTGTCACTGCACGTCGACGACGGCGAGATCGTCGCCGTGCTCGGCCCGTCCGGCGCCGGCAAGAGCACGTTGCTGCGAGTGATCGCCGGGTTGATCCGGCCCGACTCGGGCGTCGTCGCACTGGAGGGCGTCGAGATCACCAGCCGCCCGGCGCACCTTCGCAACATCGGAATGATGTTCCAGGACGAGCAGCTCTTCCCGAATCTCGATGTCGCTGCGAACATCGCCTTCGGGCCGCGAATGCACCGGTGGAGCGCGTCGATCATCCGTGAGCGCGTCGACGAACTGTTGGGCGTGGTTGGTCTCGCCGGGTTCGCCGAACGGCGCGTCGACCGTCTCAGTGGCGGCGAGAAGAAGCGGGTGGCCTTGGCGCGATCGCTGGCGCCACGGCCCGCCGTGCTGCTGCTGGACGAGCCGCTGACCGGACTCGACCGCGAGTTGCACGACCGGCTGATCGGCGAGCTCGGCGCGGTGCTGCGCACGACGGCGACGACCGCGGTGCTCGTCACCCACGACCGCGACGAGGCCGCGGCGCTGGCGGGCAGGGTCGTGCAGTGGAGCGAGCTGCAGCGTGGCGGCTCGTAGCCGTATCAGCCGGTGTGCACGATCAGCAGCGGTCGGCGCGCATGATGGGCGAGCTTGCTGGGGACCGAGCCGGTGAACTTGCGGATGTGCCCTGTTGTGCTCGTGTTGCCGACGACGATCAGGTCGGCGTCGACGGCATCGGCAACGGCGATCAGCACCGAAGCCGGCTCGCCGACCTTCGGGTGCTCGACCACTCGCACTCCGTAACGCTTGCTGGCATCGTGACCGATCCTCGCCGCGGCCTTCGCCGACGAGTCCGACAATTCGGCAATGACCTCGTTCAACATCGACGGATCGTTGTCCCAGCGCCCGCCGATCGGCGACGCAGCCGCGACTACATGCAGTTCCGCGGCGAACACGGCAGCCAGGCGTGCCGCGTGATCGACCGCGATCAGCGAGCGATCCGTTCCGTCGGTGCCGACCACGATCCGGGAATACATCGAAGGTTCCTTCTTGGTTGTGTCGTCAATTGAGTCGCCGCGGAACGCCGTTGATACATGCCCGGCGATCGAGATCGATCGGATACGGTCCGGTGGATGGGTGAGTACGTGGTTGTCGAGCTCGACCCGACCGAGACACACCCACTCCGCCGCGCCGTGCTGCGGAACGACATCCCGGGCAGGCCCGTCGTCTTCGACGGCGACGACCTGCCTGTCACCGTGCACCTCGGCGTGCGCGACGGTGATGCCCTCGTGGCAGTTTCCACCTGGATTCCCAACACGTACGGAGACGAGCCGGCGGTGCAACTGCGCGGCATGGCAACGGCCCCGCACCTGCAGGGTCGCGGCGTGGGTGGGATCCTGATCAAAGCCGGGTGCCTCCGCGCCTGCCAGGTCGCGCCACTCATCTGGGCCCGGGCGCGCGACTCGGCGATGGAGTTCTACGTGCGGCACGGATTCATCGTCGAAGGTGAGGGCTTCATCGACGAGACGACGCAAATTCCGCATCACGTCATCGTCAAGCGCTTCGGCTGACGTGCCTTCCGCTTCGCGGAGGTAGCTGAGCATCCCTGTGCGGAATGAGCACCGCCATCCACGTCGCAGAGCTGCGCGCATCGGCCAAGAACCTGCGCACGATGTCGGGCCTGATCGCCGCCAGTCAGGCCCTGACCGTGTACACCTTTGCCGGTCCGGAAACCTGGGTCGGCCCGACAGCGCAGTCGTGCTTCGACGCGCTCGTCGCCCTCCGCCGGCAGTTGCAGGCCGAGCTGCAATCGCTCGGCGACACGGCCCGCATGCTCGAGCGGCGCGCCGAGGAGCTCGAGCAACGCCCGGTGCTCCTCGTGCCACCGCCAATCATCAAGGTGTCGTGATGACGCTGCTGGCGTTTGATCCGGCGCGGCTCGACGGTTTGCGCCTCGCACTCGGCGCGGCGCTCGACGACCTGGACCGCGTACGCAGTCACGATCTCGCGGCCGCAGAGGCGATGCGCACGCTTCGCTCGGCAAGCCAGCTGCTCGGCGACGTCTGGCTGCCGCGTATTCGCCGCGTTCTGGACTCGAAGTCGATGTCCGCACCGACGCGCACGAAGCTCGGCGACGAGATCGGCAACTCGGTCCCGTACCCCGTCGGGCCTGGGCCGGCGTGGCAGCTCACACTGGACCCGGGCGGGCACCGATCCCATGCTGACGGAGACCACGCACTCGTCGCCGGGCCCCGGCTGCCGGGCAGCCGTAGCTTCGGTGAGGTCGTCGCGGCAATCATGTCCGGCGAGCTCGTCCCGATGACTGCTCCGCTCGACGCCAACGGCCGAGCGGGCGCCCGGTACAGCTCGATCGCCTTCGCACCCGCCACCCAGACGGAGGTCGGTCACGCCGACCTCACGTCATCCGCGTTGAAGTTCATCGACATCGCGTCCGACGGGCTCCCGGTCGGCTGGAGGGAGACCAAGGGGATGACGGTCTTCTACCTGAGGGACGCCCGAGCGATTTCGACCGTGCACGTCCTCAGCGCCTACGACCGCGACTTGGGACCCGACACGCTGTCCGAGCTGACCACCGAGGCGACGGTCTCGGGATACCTGGTCGTCAAGCAGGATTCGAGCACTGCAGAAGTGAACGTGCAGATCGGACCCGATTCGCAAGACATGACTCAGACCTTCCCGATCATCTCGCAGTCATCCTCTGCCTACAACGGGGTGTTCTATCCAGACACCCCAGCCGACTTCGAACCGATCACCCACGAGCCTCGCTTCGTCGGCGCCCCGACCTGGACGTTCACCACGTCGGCTTCGCCAATGGTCGATGGGTGGGGCACCTGGGGACTCTGACACACTTCAACGATGCAGATCGACAGGCTGCAGTCGCTTCCCCGACCTCTCGCCTACGTGCTGCCGGGCGGGGGTGCCTTGGCGGCCTATCAAGCGGGCGTGCTCGACGCACTGACCGCTGCCGGCCTGCAGCCCGATCGCTTGATCGGCGTGTCGGCAGGAGCGATGAACGCGGCGCTCTACGCATGGTCGAGCGATGCCGACGGGGTCCGCCGCATCGAGCGCATCTGGGCAGACGTCAAGCGCCGTGACCTGCTCCGGGTCCACCCCGGCCGACTGGCGCTCGCTCTTGCCGGCAAACGCACCTCGTTCCTCGACAACCGGCACGGCATCGGCTTCCTTCGCCGGCACCTTGGTGCCCGTCTGATCGAGCACGCGCCGATCCCGTTGACGATCATCGCCACCGATCTGGCCACCGGACGGCCCTTCGTGTTGGAGTCCGGCGACGTCGTCACCGCGATCGTCGCCAGTTCGGCGTTCCCCGGTTTGTTCCCGCCGGTCGAGATCGACGGCCACATCCTGATCGACGGTGGCGTCGTCGCCGACGTGCCGCTCGATGTCGCCGCCGAGCTCGGGGTCGCCAGCGTGATCGTCATCACCGTGCCGCCGCTGGCACCGGCACCGGTGCCCCAGCATCCCGTCAGCGTCGTCTTGCGTTCATCGACGTGGGGAGTCGAGGCTCACGGTCGCACCATGGTCGCCCGGCCACCCGACGGCCTGCAGGTGATCGAGATACCGTCGCAGCCGTCGTCGGTCACCACCTTTGCGGTCGGCACGGCGGCGACCACCATCGACGAAGCCCGCCGGTTCACTGAGGCCTGGTTACGGTCCGACTAGTGCGTTCTCGGCGCAGCGGTATTCTTTGTGGATGGCCGGAGCGCAACGTGACAATCCCGTGCAGCGCGCCGTGCGTGTGGCCACGACGACCAAGTGGAGTGCCAAGGCCAAGGCGATCGCTGCCGCGCTGAAGGCCGAACATGCAGCCGGGCGGGCCGGTGACGAATCCCCTGCGCAGCCGGTGTGGCCGACACCGAAGGAACAACTCGAAGGACTGAAGCGGCTGTTCCGTTCAGCACCGACCGAGCCGGCCGCATTGGACGAGGGTGGACTCGACAGCGAGGCCCAGCAAGTTGCCGAGGCGCTCCGCGGGGTTGACTGGGCAGAGGTGCGCAGTTCCGCGGCAAGTCGCACGAGCGACGTCACTCGAACGATGCGGGCGATGGCCGACCACGTCGACTGGGGCAAGGTGCAACCGATCGCCGCACAGGTTTCGAGTGCCTTGATTGCCGCTGTCGCGACCGGGCGCATTCCGGTCGGGGGCCAGCTCGGCCCGATCGTGGCGCGGGCAATCACCGACCAGAACAACCTCGGCAAGCGAGTGGCTCAGAACCTTCAGCACTCCCGCACGACCGTACCGACCGAGTTCCGCGGGATCATCGAGGCGACCGCTTCGGAATGAGGCGGCGCCCGCGTCGCTAACCCGGAATCGGCACGGTGGAGGTCAGCACCACCGACTTGCCGGCGGTCGGCTCGACCGTGATCTGCAGGCTCCAGTCGCCCTTGCGCGACAGCGTGATCGTGCCCGTGTAGTGGTTGGCGGCGATGGCCTGCATCGTGGCCGGCACGACGCCGGCAGCGCCGGATGGCGGCGTCGCTTGCACGCTGGTCGACACGACCGGCGTGAGGCTTCCACCTGGCGGAGTGATCACCAGGTGCACCTCGTTCTGGCCGACTCGCCCTGGCGTGACCGTGACATCGGCGATGACACCCTGATTCGTGAGCGTTGCCGTGAAGACCTTCGAGGCGGCGACGGTCTGTGGAGGCAAGGCGACGAGGGCCGCGGCGAGGCCGATCACGCCGATGCCGATCAACGCCTCGACCAGCACGTTGCGCTTCAACGCTGACGGGCCGTCGTGGCGCAGCAGCCATTGCGAGACCCCACCGATCGCGACCAGCACCGTGACGACGGCGACCTTGACGAGCAGCGTGCGGCCCCACGACGTGCTGGTGAGATCGCTGAGACCGCCGGCGAGTTTCAACGTTTGAGCGACTCCGGTCGCGACGATGATGGGGACGGCGACAATCGCGGTGACGCTGAAGCGACGGACGATGCGGTCGCTGTCGGCGTCGGTCAACCACGAGCTGGTGCCGAAGGCAAGCATCAACAACCCACCGATCCACAGCGAGAGCGCCGAGAGGTGCAGGGCGTCGACACCGATCCACACCGCTGCCGGGTGCTGGGTGTTGGCATGGCCGATCGACGCGAACGTCAACACGATGCCCACGCTGATCACGACGGCAGCGGCGCGCCACACGATGTGGGCGCGCCGGGCAAAAGTGAGCAGCACGACGCCGAGGCCGACCACCAGGACCATTCGCCACAGCAGCTCCGTCGCGGTGTGCGACCCAACGATCTTTCCCCACACCGACGGCTTGATGCCATCGGCAGGCGAACCGGCAACGACCTTCGCGCCATACATCCCGAATGCTCCGAGCGTGCCGATCATCAGGAAGGCCCACGCCATCCACAGCAGCATCCGGTTCGGCGCAGCATCGGCTGCCTGGATCGCCAACAGCCCGCCGCCGATCAGCACGATGAGACCGATCAACGCCAGCAGGCGCGAGGCGGTGTCGAGCCTGCCGACAGTCGACGTGGCGGTGGAGTTGCCACTGACCCGATCGATCAGCGCCCCGACATCGAACCCCGACTCGACACCGACCTGAAAACTGAACACGCCGTTGACGACATGGCCGTCGTTGGATGGGACGCGCCACACGACGACGTAGACGCCGTTACGCAGCGTCGGAACCGACGCCTGCACGCTGGTGTTGTCGCTTCCCGCCGTCGCCAGGCCCGTCGGGACGAGGGTCGCCGTTTGGTCGTACAGCTCGACACTGGACAGCGCGGCGTCGACCGCCTCGTTGAAGTTGAGGACGATGTTGGGCGGGCCGGTCTCCAACACCGCGCTGGCGTCGGGCACTGTGGATTCGAGCCCGGCGTGGGCGAACGCCTGTTGCGCAGGCGCCAGCACGGCGACCGTGGTGGCGACGACGATCGCGACGCGGCGCCAGCGCATCAGTTCATGATCCCCGCCGGGCCGAGCCCATCGATCTCGGCGCGGCCGAGCAACCAGGCGACCCGATGATTGGGCGGGACCGCCAGCGCCTGCGGCGGCAGATCGGTCATGCCCATCGGCTTGCGGCTGGCCCACAGCATCGACATTCGAAGCAGGTCGAGCCGCACGTAGTCGGCATCCCAGTCGGCCCACGTGTAGCCAATGCCGAGGTCGGTGTGGTGCACGGAGACTTCACGCCAGCGGACGAACACCAGATCGGTCATGACCACTTCGCCGGTGATGATCTCGCCTCGACCCGACCACGCTTCACTCGTCATCGCCACCCACGCAGCCTCGAGCGCTGCCGTCGTGGCCGACACGTCGGCGACCAGTTCATGCGCCGGACGCCCCGATCCGGCCTCGATGTCGTGCGTGCGTTGCTCGCGTCCCCCCGGATACATCGGCGCGATCTCCCCGCGGAGGGCGGCCTCGAGCATTCGGATGTGGCCGTCGGCATTGCGGGCGATGTGGGTAGCGACGTGGCCAACCGTCCAACCCGGCAGGCGCGATGGTTGGCGAGCCTGGTCATCGGTGAGATCGTGCAGGGCGGTGATCACGGCGCGGTGGGCTCGAGCCGCACCGCCGAGGTCGCGATCGAGGTCGTTCATCGAGTCCTCACCGTATACGGCACTCCTGTTCGAACGTGGCAACCTTGCGGACATGCAACTCGCAATGGTCGGTCTCGGGCGCATGGGCGCCAACATGGTTCGACGGCTGCAGCGCGCCGGTCACGACTGCGTCGCCTACGACGTCAATGCGGCCGCGGTGCAAGCCTCGGTTGCCGATGGCGCTCGGGGGGCGCACAGCCCCCAAGAAGTCGTCGATGCGCTCACCGCGCCGCGCCAGGTGTGGTTGATGGTTCCCGCGGCGTACGTCAGCAGCACCATCGATGCGTTCGCGCCGCTCCTCTCCCCTGGTGACACGCTGATCGACGGCGGCAACTCGTGGTACCGCGACGACATCGATCGGGCGTCGCCGCTGCAGGCGAAGGGGATCAACTACCTCGACGTCGGCACCAGTGGCGGAGTGTTCGGGCTCGAACGTGGCTACTGCCTGATGGTCGGCGGCCCGACGGAGGCGGTCACGCGGATGGCCCCGATCTTCGACGACCTCGCCCCTGGCGCGGGCACCATCGAACGAACGCCGGGCTACAACGGCGATCTCGCCCCCGCCGAACTCGGTTGGCTGCACTGCGGTCCCAACGGTGCCGGCCACTTCGTCAAGATGGTTCACAACGGCATCGAGTATGGCCTCATGGCCGCATTTGCCGAAGGCCTCAACATCTTGTCGGAAGCCAACATCGGGGCCAGCGACGCCCCGAAGGACGCAGAGACGGCGCCACTCACGCATCCCGAGTACTACCAGTACGACTTCGATCTCGCGGCCATCACCGAGGTGTGGCGACGCGGCAGCGTGGTGTCGAGTTGGTTGCTCGATCTGACCGCCGCAGCCTTCGCCGCCGATCCAGCACTCTCGACGGTCGAGTCGGGTGCGACACCGGGTTCCTCGCGGTAACCCACGTACTGACCGCGCACCAGATGCTTCGGATCGATCGGGCGCATCGCCGCGAAGACCTTGGCCTTCTCGTCTTGGAGGTAGCTCGTGTCGGGACCTACCGGTGGCTCCATGGCGGCCAACGCGGTGACTTGCAACAGGTGGTTCTGCATCACATCTCGGATGGCGCCGACCCCGTCGTAGAAGCTGCCGCGACCCTCCACGCCGATGGTTTCGCTCATCGTGATCTGCACGCTGCGTACGTAGTTGCGGTTCCACACCGGTTCCAACAAGGTGTTGGAGAACCGGAAGACGAGAAGGTCTTCCACGCTCTCCTTGCCGAGGTAGTGGTCGATGCGGAAGATGCGCTCTTCCGGGAACACAGTGTGCAGCACAGTGTTGAGCCCGACCGCGCTGGCCAGGTCGCGACCGAACGGCTTCTCGACCACGATCCGACCACGTTCGTTGAGGCCTACCGAGGCCAGCGACTGGGCCACTTCGGGGAACATCGTCGGCGGGATCGCCATGTAGAACACCGCGACCTTGCTCTTGTGTCGATCGAGGGTGTGGTGCAGCGCCGTCCACGTCTTGTGATCGGAGTAGTCGCCCTGAATGAGGTCGAGCCGGGCCATCAACGAATCGATCACGGCGGCCTTGGCATCGGGGATCGCGGCGATGATCGAATCGTGGGCGTTGTCGCAGAACGCCTGATCGGTCCAGTCGCTGCGGGCCACGCCGATCACCGGCACCTTCAACGTGCCGTGCCGTTCGAGGTGGTAGAGCGCCGGGAACAACTTGCGCTTGGCGAGATCGCCCGTGGCCCCGAAGAGCACCAAGGCATCGGCGACGGGCTGCGTTCCGCCCGCCATCACTCGGCCTTCCCATCGGCCTTGGTTTCCACATGACCTCCGAATTGTGCACGCATCGCTGAAAGGATCTTGTTGGCGGTGTTGCTTCGGCCCCGCGAGGTGAACCGTTCGTAGAGCGCTGCGCTGAGCACCGGTGCAGGAACGCCCTCGTCGATCGCGGCATGCACGGTCCAGCGACCTTCGCCGCTGTCGCTGACGTGCCCTTCGAACGTCGAGAGTGCTGGATCGGCGGCGAAGGCTGCGGCGGTCAGATCGAGCAACCAACTCG
>JANYKU010000026.1 GCA_025358075.1 Ilumatobacteraceae bacterium | reverse complement strand
CCGAGAAATGGCGGTCATGGGCGGGCAATCACGGTCACGTCGCTTGAACGTTCAACCAGCTAGTATGCCCAGGTGAAGCTAGATTTCTTGGCGCCCCCGGTAGGATTCGAACCTACGACACACGGTTTAGGAAACCGATGCTCTATCCGGCGATGCGGCCAGTCAAGATCAAGGTTTTGCCAGTCAGGCCCGGGTACTGGGCTCGCCAAGCGTAGCGATTTTTAGGCGTCCGACAGGATCTGCGCAGCGACCGCATCGCCGGTCGGCCGCGCACCACTGAGCTACAAGACCCCGAATGCGCGCACGCATTGATGCGCATCGATCTCTCGATGGCACTCCGTTGGCACTTTTCCTCGGTAGCTACCGGACAACGGCAAGTCCTCGCGGTCATTGATGGACACATCGAGTCGATTGGCAATCGCCCCAACATCCCAGCTCAACGCGTGCGACATGCCGCATCAGCTGCTAGTTTACATAGCGGCTACGACCCTCCCAGTAGGGGGCACGCAGGTCCCGCTTAAGGACCTTGCCGCTGCCGGTCTTCGGCAGCTCCGGGCTCCACGTGACAGAGCGCGGAATCTTGTAGCCGGCGAGGTGTCCGCGGGCGTGAACGACCACCTCTTCCTCGGTCATCGTCGCGCCCTCGCGTACGACGACGACAGCGTGAACGGACTCGCCCCACTCCTCGCTGGGAATGCCGAACACCGCAGCTTCGAGCACATCGGGATGCGCCTCGAGCGCGGCCTCGATCTCTGCCGGGTAGATGTTCATGCCCCCGCTGATGATCATGTCCTTCTTGCGATCGCAGATGTAGACGTAGCCCTCGTCGTCGAAGTAGGCGATGTCGCCGACCGTCTGATAGCCGTGCCGCTGATCGTTGAGATATTGCTCGTGTTGCTTGTAGTAGTCGGCGAACACGCTGGCGCCCTTCACGAACAGCTCACCGGTGTGCTCGGGGCCCGTGCCCGTGACCTCGCTGCCGTTGTCGTCGAACAACTTGATCTCGATCATCGGCGCCGGCTTGCCACACGACCCCGGCTTGCGCAACTGATCGGCCGGAAGCAAGACGCAGTTGACGCCAAGCTCCGTTGACCCGTACACCTCGAACAGAGAGTCGGCCGGAAAGTCTGCGAGGTACATCTGCTTCAGTGTGAAGCTCCACGGCGCGGCGTTGGCGATCATCCGTCTCATCGATGACACGTCGTACTTGGCCTTCACCTCGCTCGGGAGATTGCACACCATTCGAATGGGTGTCGGCGCGCTGAATGTCGATGTCACCTTGTAGGTGTCGACGAGGCGCAGCCAGTCGATCGGGTCGAAATGACGTTGCAGCACGACCGTTTGACCGAGCGCTTGGGCGCCGGCCAAGAATCCCGATGGGCCGCTGTGGTACAGCGGACCGGTGGGGATGTACACATCGTCGGGGGTGTAGCCGATCAGCATCAGCAGTCCGATGGCGTGCGTGTTGTCACCGCCGCCGCGACGGAACGCACCCTTCGGCTTGCCCGTGGTGCCACTCGTGTAGATCATCGTCGCCCCGGCCTCGGTGGCGGGCGGAACTTCCGGCTCGCTTGGCGAGGCTGCCGCGACCGCTGCGTCGGCGTTGATCATGCCGTCGGGCACGTCGCCATCGAAGACCAGGTACTGCCGAACCTTCGGCAAGTCACGACGAATCCGCTCGAAGGTCGCGGCGAACTCGGCATCGACGTAGACGATCGACGCGTCGCAGTGATCGACGACATAGGTCGCCTCTTCGTCACTGAGGCGATAGTTGAGTGGCACCGCGGTTACGCCCAACTTGCGCGCTGCGTTGATCATCACCACTAGACCCGGCGAGTTCTGACCGCACCACACGACCTTGGTCTCGCCCGAGCGAGCACCGAGATCGAGCAGGACATTGGCCAAACGATTCGCCCGCTCGTTGAGCTGGCCGTAGGTCAGCGTCGTGGTTGCGCCATCTCCACGGTCGTCGATCACTGCCGGCTTGTCGGGCTGGGTGAGTGAGTACGCCGTGAGGAAGTCGGCCATCAGCAGCCTTCGTAGCAGGCGCGCCGCGTTCTTGGTCAAGCGAACCGGGAACAGCGCAGCACGTACCAACCAGTCGGTCACGACTTCACCGTACGCCCCGGCGACTGCAAAGCTCCCGACATGACAGCACGCGTGATCGAGGGAGCGGCCGGGCTCAAGCAGGTCGTCGGCGAACATCTCGGCTACAGCGAATGGATCCAGATCACACAGGAACGGGTCAACCAGTTCGCCGAGGCCACTGGGGACTTCCAATGGATCCACGTCGATCCAGAGCGAGCGAAGAAGGAAAGCCCGTTCGGTGGTCCGATCGCCCACGGTTACCTCACGTTGTCGCTTGCGCCGGTGTTGATGCCGATGGTGGTGCACACCACCGGCTTCGCGGTGGGTGTGAACTATGGCTGCAACAAGGTGCGGTTCATGTCACCCGTGCCGGTCGGCGCCAATCTTCGGCTGGGTGTGAAGTTGCTCGGCGTCGACGACATCGCCGGGGGTGTGCAGTCGACCTACGAGCTGACCTTCGAATGTGAGGGTGCTGCCAAGCCGAGTTGCGTTGCCGAGGTCATCTATCGCAGCTACGAGTAGCCGCGGGAGACTCGTACCAGTTGGTTGATGTGAAAGCATCAGAAGCATGCGCACCTCGCTGCTCATCGACGACGACGTCCCTGTGTCCAAGGGGCTCGACGATTCCAATGTTGTGCTCGTGAGCTAGGAGATGAACGAGCGCGTGCCACACGTCGCCATTGTCACCGGCGCAAACCATGGCATCGGCGCTGCCACCGCGGAGCGATTCGCAGCTGACGGGATTGCCGTGCTGGTCGCCTACCTGCGAGGCCGTGTCACTTCCGACGCGGCCACACCGGAGCGGTATCAGCAGAACCGTATGCGATCGGGCGACGAGGTCGTCGGGCGCATCGTGGCTGCCGGCGGAAGGGCAATCGCGATCGAGGCCGACCTGCTCGACGCCGCCACGCCGGCAATGTTGTTCGATCGAGCCGAGGCGGAGTTGGGACCGGTCGACATCCTGGTCAACAACGCCACAGGATGGACCGAAGGCGACTCGTTCCTGGCCGGCGGGCTCGACCCGGCCGGGCGCACAACCACCGAGGTGACCGCGGCGTTGTTCGACCGCACGTTCGGCGTCGACGCCCGGGCCGGCGCACTGATGATCGCTGAGTTTGCACGTCGCTATCTGGCGCGAGGTTGTGGATGGGGTCGCATCATCGGACTGACATCCGGCGGCTCCGATGGCTTTTCGTCGGAGGTCACGTATGGCGCGGCAAAGCAGGCGCTGGAGAACTACACGATGTCGGCCGCCGCCGAGCTCGGCCGTCGGGGGGTCACGGCGAACATCGTCTATCCGCCGATCACCGACTCCGGTTGGGTCAACGACGCAGTTCGCGAGTTCGCCGCCACCAGCTCCGACCACATCCACGTCGCCAATCCTTCTGACGTTGCTGCAGTGATTGCTTGGCTGTGTACCGATGACGCCCGCATGGTCACTGGCAACGTGGTTCGCATGCGCTGACGAAAGTTGGGCATCACCTCCGGTCCGACTAGTGACGCTGGTCACATCTTCTCTAGGTTGCGCTGATGGAGTTCTCGGTGGCCGAAGTTCATGAGGCGATTGGCGCGACACGGCCAGACGCCGAGTGTCTCGTGTTCCGTGACCGCCGACTGACGTGGGCGCAGGTCACCGAACGGACGCGCCGCCTCGCGAATCATCTGATCCAGCACGACCTCGGTGTGCACGTCGAACGGTCGCAACTGGCCGGCCACGAGAGCGGTCAGGATCATCTCGCCGTCTACCTGCACAACGGCAACGAATACCTGGAGTCGATGCTCGGCGCATTCAAGGCACGAGTCGCGCCGTTCAACGTCAACTACCGGTACGTCGCCGAGGAGTTGCGGTACCTGCTGCACGACTCAAACGCGGCCGCCGTGGTCGTTCACAGCCAGTTCGCGCCGACGCTGGCAGAAGTTCTGCCGTCACTGCCGAACCTGCGGGTGATCCTGCAGGTTCCCGACGAGTCGGGCCACGAACTGCTGCCCGGCGCGGTCTGGTATGAGGACGCGCTGGCATCGGCCTCACCCGAGCGGCCCGCCGTCGAGTGGAGCCCCGACGATCTCTACATCCTCTACACCGGCGGCACGACCGGAATGCCGAAGGGCGTTCTGTGGCGAAACAGCGACGCCAACGTCGAGTGCTTCGGTGGCTCCGATGCGGAGACACTCGAAGGTGTCGTGGCCACGGCGAATGGCGGGCTGAAGGCGTTACTCGCCGCGCCATTCATGCACGGCGCCGGGCACTGGATGACCTTTCGCACGTGGAACCTCGGCGGCACGGTGTTCGTGCAATCGATCCCCGACCGGCTCGACCCTGCAGACATCTGGAGCCTCGTCGAACGTGAACGACTCAACTTCTTGCTCATCGTCGGCGATGCCTTCGCCAGACCGCTGCTCGACGAGTTGGAGTCGTCGACCTATGACCTCCAGTCGCTCACCGTGCTGCTTTCGGGTGGCGCCGCGCTCAGCGTCGGCCTGAAGGAGAAGTTCCTCGAGCACCTTCCTTCGCTGATCATCGTCGACGGGCTGGGATCGTCGGAGGCCGGCGGCCAGTTGGCCCATGTCTCGGCAGCCAATCGGGCGTCGACCGGATCGTTCGCCATCAGTCCGGGCAACCACGTCCTCTCGGCCGACCTCGATCGCGAGTTGGCGGCGGGCGAGGACGAGCTCGGATGGTTGGCCAAGAGCGGCCGCTTGGCGCTCGGGTATCTCGGCGATGCGGCCAAGACGGAGCGCACCTATCCGATGATCGGCGGCATGCGTTACGCCGTACCGGGTGATCGGGCCAAGTTGCGCGGCGACGGCATGGTCGAGTTGCACGGCCGCGACGCGGTGACGATCAACTCGGGAGGCGAGAAGATCTTCGCCGAGGAGGTCGAATCGGCGCTCAAGGCGCACCCCGGGGTCTACGACTGTGTCGTCGCCGGCCGGCCGAGCGAACGGTGGGGCAACGAGGTGGTCGCGGTCGTGCGCATGCGCAGCGGAAGCCCCGAGGACGAAGCCTCACTGCTGGCCGAGGCCGAGCATCACATCGCCCGCTACAAGCTGCCGAAGGCCTTCGTGTTCGTCACCGAGGTCGTTCGATCGCCATCAGGCAAGGCCGACTACCGCTGGGCCAAGAAGATCGCCGCCGATTCCTCAGGGGTTGGTCAGCAAGTCACGAAATCATCGGCGCCGCCAGAAGATCGGTGACTTGCTCACCCTCCGCCGGGCATCGTTTCGAGCACGTTGCCGTCGGCGTCGATCAGCTCGGCCCGCTGTGGCCCGCTGTCGGGCAGGGCGATGAGGGCGATGCGCAGTCCGGCGGTGCCTGGCAGATCGTGCAACGGGATCGTGTAGCGATCGCCGTTGTGACGCAGCACGCGTAGTGCAGAGGCCTTCGGGTTGGCAGTGATGACGTTGACAGGACCACAGCAAGCGATCTCCTCGCCGGGGGCACGAGCCGTTGGACCACTCATGAACGCTTGGTTCGCCCCATTGAGCTGAGTCGACAGGCTGATCGAGTCGTACAGTCGGACCACCTGCACGCTCCAGGACTCACCGGTGGGGAGCTTTCCCGACCACCGCTGCTCGTTCGCGGAGACGTCGGACACCGCCACATCGACCGCGACGTCATGCGGCTCGCCGGTGAACGGCACATCGGTGGTTGCTCCCCCCTCGACTGCAGGCGTCGTCCCGGCGGGGGCGGCAGGTCGCGCCGATTGGAGCAGGGCAGCCCATGCCGACGTTGCGGCGGGCGCAACTGACTCGGCGGCAGTGAGCACATCGGCCTGTGAAACACCCCGTCCGGTGAGGATGAACGCCAGTCCCTCGCGCTCCCAATACGCCATCCGCAGAGTCAACGGAGGAGTCGAGTCCATCTGATACGACCCGACAAAGCCCGACGCGTTGCCGATCTTGACGGGCTCGAGCGTGTAGCTCAGCTCGGCAAAGGCCAGCGCTGCTGGGTGCGGACGACCGACCGCGAGCGTCATGTGGCCGTCGGTTCCACCGTCGTAGATGGACGTGGCGACCGTGGTACCCGTGCGAGGGAGGATCATGGAGTCAATGGAAGCCGAAGCGGGAGCCACGAGTTGGAGCCCATCGACAAGCGCCGCTGCCGGGATCTCGGCACTTCCGTCGTCTTTCAGCACAACGGATCGCCCGAGATCGCTCAACTGGGCGTCGGTGATGTGTTGGGCCTTCAACAACACCCAGTGGCCTTCGACGTCGATGTAGAGCACCCGGTCAGCCAACTCGTCGGCAAACACCGCCCGCCGCGCTCCGATCGTCGTCTCTTGATAGTCCGTCTGACTCTTTGTCTGCCCCGGCTCGACGCCCTGATCCTTGATCCCCATCGAGCCCTGCACGAAGAGGATCGGACCCTTCGACGGATCTCGGGTGGCGTACAGATTGATCAAACTAGGATGTTGATTGATCTCGGATGCGCCCGGATCGAACACGCTGGTCGCCTTCCAACCTGCCGGCAGGTCCTCAACGAGCCAACGCAAGCTCGAGGGGTCGTTGCCGAGGCTTCGATCGTTGCGGTTCGTGCCGATCGCCACCAGGCCGACGATGACCACGATCGCCACTGCCACGACGATGACCCACCGACGGCGATGTGTAAGCCGAGGAGCGCGAAACATCGGCACGGCAGAGCGAGCAAGGTCGTCGCGCAGCCGCAGTCCGGCCGCACGCAGCGTCGCATCAAAGGATTCTTCGCGTTCGTCGAGATCAGTCATCGGAGCATTCCTTTTCGGTCGCCAGCCGTGTCGCGAGGGCATGGCGACCCCTCGAAAGGTGGGTCTTCACGGTGCCGGCCGAACAGCCCAACAAGCTGGCGATCGACTCCACGGTGAGGTCGTCGATGTAGTGCAGGGCGATCGCGGCAGCCTGTTGTTTGGGGAGCTCGCCGACCAGCCGCCACAGTGCGCGATCGGCCGCATCGATCGCGGGCGCCGCGGCGGGCGGGCGACTGCGGAGCCTGACCAACGCGCGAACCTCACGCCGCAGCCGACGTCCTCTCGACATGGCGTTGTTGACCATGACCTTGCGCACCCATGCCAGAGGCTCGTCGTAGCCGGCGATCTCCGACCAGCGGCGGTACGCGGTGGCAAACGCCTCTTGCACGAGGTCGTCGCCATCAGAAGCCGACCCGGTGAGCGCATACGCAAGTGCCGCACATCGCCGGTAGCCGCGGGAGTAGAAGTCGTCGAAGTTGACGTCGATCAATCCCGGCTCATCGCCTCCGTCGGCGTGAATCACCACCACATCCCCATACTTGCCGCAGCACGCTGACCGGTTGACACGACCGGCAACACGAATAGCCTCCTCCGGGTGAGCAAACGAGCGTGGGACAGCGAGGCCCTGCCGCAGGGCGACGACAAGGTCACGGCGGTCCGGCAGATGTTCGACGCAATCGCGCCGCGCTACGACCTCGTCAACCGGATCATGACGTTCCGCCTCGATGTGCGCTGGCGACGCAAGGCCGTGAAGCTGCTGGCACTGCCGGCGGACAGCACCGTGATCGATCTGGCCAGCGGCACGGGCGACCTGTGCACCGACCTGGCCCGCGCCGGCCAGCGGCCACTGTCGTTCGACATCAGCTTCGGAATGCTCGCCGCCGATCGCAGTGGGGCACCGCGAGTGCAAACCGACATCTTGCGCCTGCCACTCCCCGACCACGCCGTCGATGGTGCGACGTGCGGGTTTGCCTTGCGCAACTTGGTCGAGTTGCCACGGTTCTTCGAGGAGCTCGGCAGGGTCGTGCGCCCCGGAGGCAGGATCGCCCTGCTCGACGTCGGCGTGCCGCGCAGCAAGATCATTCGATGGGGCAACAACATCTACTTCGGCAAGGTCGTGCCGAAGATCGGCGGCTTGCTCAGCGACGGTGCCGCCTATCGCTACCTGCCGAAGAGCATCGCCTACCTGCCGCCGCCCGCAAAGATGCTCCAGGATCTGCGTGCTGCCGGGTTCGCCGATGCCCAGCACCACCAGCTCTCTGGTGGCATCACCCAATTGCTACTGGGCACCAGGAGCTGACCTTCGTGCGGGCCCTCAGTCGACCGCTCGATCGCGACGTCGACCTCAACGACATCGCTCGCGGCGATGGCTACTTGTTCGTACGCGACGGAGTGGGTATCGCCGGGCGAGGCGTTGCTGCTCGAGTCTCGATCGACGACGTGCCAGAATTTCTCGCGGCGATCGAACACGATGACCAAGCCGACGGAGCACGACCAGTGGCCCTCGGCGTGGTGCCGTTCAAACCAGGTTCGCCATGCGAGCTGATCGTGCCGGCCATGGCCGTGGTCAAGGCCGCCGATGGCCGCCGATGGGTGACCACCATCGACGACGCCGCACCCGACCTCGACACGCCGGCGAGGCCACAGCCCCGTGCCCAGAGCTTCACGACCGAGCCGTTGACACGGATCGATCACTACCTGGCCGCGGTCTCGGCCGCACGAGATGCGGTGCGCGACGGCCGGTTGTCGAAGGC
Organism: Ilumatobacteraceae bacterium; assembly: GCA_025358075.1. GTDB lineage: Bacteria > Actinomycetota > Acidimicrobiia > Acidimicrobiales > Ilumatobacteraceae > JAENVT01. Next base: position 25,125 of record JANYKU010000026.1, on the reverse strand, counting down.
GGTCATCGCTCGCGAGATCCGCGTCAGCAGTGACGAGCCCATCGACATCCACGCAGTGCTGCTGCGACTCCGGGCGTCGTTCGGGTCGAGCTTTCGATACTCGATCGATGGGTTCGTCGGGGCGATGCCCGAGTTGCTCGTCTCCGTGAAAGGCAACACCGTGCGGGCCCAACCGTTCGCCGGCACCACACCGCGAACGGGTGACCCCGACACCGATCAACGCTCTGCGGCGGAGTTGTTGGCCAGCGCCAAGAACCAGACAGAGCACCGGATCGTGATCGACACGATCCACGACACGCTGTTGCCGTGGTGCAGCTACCTCGACTGGGAGCCCGAGCCCTCGATCGTGGCGGTCGCCAACGTGCAGCATCTCGGAACTCGAATGGAAGGCCACCTCTCCGATCCGCGACCGAACGTGCTCGAGTTGGTTCGCGCCCTCGCTCCGACCCCGGCGGTCGGCGGCTTCCCTAGGGATGCGGCGTTGGCGTTGATCGACGAGGTCGAGGGCTTCGAGCGCGGTCGCTACGCAGGGTCCGTCGGGTGGGTCGACTCCGCGGGCGATGGCACGTGGGCAGTCGCGCTTCGATGCGCCGAGTTCTCCGCTGATCGCCGATGCGCGCGGTTGGTGGCCGGTGGCGGCATCGTGGCCGACAGCGAACCGCTGGCCGAGCTCGCCGAGACCCAGGCAAAGTTCCAGGCCATGCTGTCGGCCATCGTGCGGCCGTAGCGCTCAGCTCAGCGCGGCGACGACCGCGCCGTTGAGCGCCGCGTGCACATCGACGTTCTCGCGGCGCGACGAGGCCACGCGCACGACGCTGATGTCATGCTCGTCGAAGGCCGCGGCAAGGTCCCGTGCAGACTTCGCCGTGTAGGCGCGCAGCCCGAGGGCTCGGGCGACTTCGACGATGTCGGTGCCGTGGGGCGTTCCGAACAACTTCTCGAATTGGTCGGCGGGAAGGGCCGATGCCTGAGGAAGGAACGAGAAGATCGCTCCCCCGTCGTTGTCGGTGACGACGATGGTCAGGTCGAGACCACGCGATTGCAGCGCAGCCAGTGACGACAAGTCGTGGCAGAACGCAACGTCACCGAGCAACACCGCCGTCGGAGCCCCACTGCCGATCGCGACGCCGATCGCGGTCGCGATCACACCATCGATTCCATTGGCACCACGATTGGAATGGACGGTGATGTCGCCGCGCGGCGCGCCGAACCACTCGACATCGCGCACGGGCATCGACGAGGCGACAACGAGGTGACCACCCGTCGGCACGCTTGCCGTGGCCGCGCGCGCCGTGCCAGGTTCCGACAGGCATTTCTCGGCATCGAGCACCACATCGAGAGCAGACCTGGCTACCCGGTCTGCGGCGACCCAAGCGTCGTGCCAGTCCTTCGAACGCCCAGCAGGCGCCCTTGCCGCGAGCTGCACGCACAACTCACTGATCGGCGCGTGCACTTGCCGCGCGCCCACGAGGTTCGGATCGGAGATCAACCCAACGGGTGACACCGCCACCTGCTTGGCGCCTGAATCCGCCAGCCAGAGCGAGAGCACCTTCGATGCCGGTGGCATGCCGAGCTGCAGAACCGCCGCCGGGCGATGACCGACTGCAAACGCCGGATGGCGCAAGATCGCATCGAAGCGCACGACCGCCGCATCCAGTGTCTGGCAGCCCGAGAGCGGGTCGGCGAGCACCGGCCACCCGGTTGCGTCGGCGAGCGCCTGCACAGCATCGGGGCGATCGACGCCGTTGCCGGCCACGATGATCCCGCTGGCCGTGTCGAGTAGACCGACCAGCCCGTCGAGGTCGAACGAAGGCAAATCGAGCGGCACCCGGGACTGAATCTCGGGCAGCGCGCCAGTCACGCCCACCAGCGGCTCCCGGAACGCAAGATTGAGGTGCACCGGCCCGGCAGACGTGCCACGTGCTCGGTCCCACGCCGTCGAGGCAACCGATCTCCACGACGCGCGGTCGTCGTCGTCGGCCACGCCGGGATCGTGGAACCAACGAACGGCGCCGCCATACAGGTTGGCCTGTTCGATGGTCTGCGGTGCGCCGACGCCGTGCAGCTCCGGAGGGCGGTCGGCTGTGACCACCAAGAGCGGAACACCCGATTGATGGGCTTCGACGACTGCACCATGAAAGTGGGTTGCGGCCGTTCCGCTCGTGCACAACAGCACCGCGGGTACGCCCGACGCGCATCCGATCCCGAGTGCGGCAAACGATGCGGACCGCTCGTCGAGGAAGACGTGAACGATGATGTCGGTTCGCTGCGCCAGCGCCAAGGCCATGGGCGTGCTCCGCGAACCGGGCGCAACGACTGCGTGCCGCAACCCCTGACGCACCCACTCGTCGACCAGGGTTGCACAGAACGTGGCCTGTACGTCCTGCGGCAACGAGGTCATGTTCGCCACGATAGGCGCCTATCATCGATTCCCGTGCGCCCCCACGTCGACGTCGAGATCTGGTCTGACGTCGTCTGCCCCTGGTGCTACATCGGCAAGCGTCGTTTCGAAACTGCTGTCGCCGAACTGGCCGACGAGATCGACGTCGACATCGTCTTCCGGCCCTTTCAGCTCGACCCAACGGCATCGCCGGGCAAGTCGGCTCCGGTCATCGATACCTATGCCAAGAAGTTCGGTGGCTACGAGCGCGCCCGGGAAATCATCGATCACGTCACGCAGATTGCTGCCGAGAGCGGGCTCCACTTCCGAATGGATCGCGCCCTCCGCGCCAACACGTTGCTCGCCCACCGGTTGCTCTGGTTGGCCGAGACGACAGGCCACCAAGGCGCCCTGAAGGAACGCCTGCTGCAGGCATATTTCATCGATGGCCTCGACATCGGTGACCCCGACGTTCTGGCTACATGCTGCGCTGACGTCGGACTCGACCACGACCGGACGCGTGCGTTCCTCGACAGCAACGACGGTCTCGCCGAGGTTCGCCACGAGCTGCAGAACGCTGCGGAACTGGACATCACCGCGGTGCCCACGTACGTGTTCGACAGCAAGTGGATGGTGCCCGGCGCGCAGGAACCCGCCACGTTCGTGGAGGTGCTGCGCAGCGTGGTCGCCAGACGAACCGCCAATGTCTGAGTGGCGGCGTTTCACCGGCGAGCTCGCCGGATGGACCCTTGGGCACGGCCCTCGACTGGTGTTCGTCCATGGATTCACGCAGACCGGCAGTTCGTGGAAGCCGATCGCCGCGCATCTCGCGGCAAACGGTTACGAGTCGATCGTCGTCGATCAACCCGGCCATGGTGAGTCCAGCGAGGTTCGCACCGATCTTGCCGCGACGGCCGGGCTGCTCACGTCGCAGTGCGGCCGGGGCGTCTACATCGGCTACAGCCTGGGCGCACGCTTGTGCCTCCATGCCGCCGTGTTGCACCCTCAGCTGGTCCGAGGTCTCGGGCTCGTCGGCGCATCTCCCGGAATCGCCGACGACACCGAACGTGCTGCGCGCCGCGAAGCTGACGAGAAGCTGGCCGACAAGGTCGAACGAATCGGTGTCGAAGCCTTCCTCGACGATTGGCTGGCCCAGCCGTTGTTCGCCGGGTTGCGTCTGGATGACCAACAACGCGCCGATCGGCTCAGGAACTCCGCCAACGGCTTGGCCACCAGCCTGCGGCTCGCCGGAACCGGAGCGCAGGATTCCCTGTGGTCGCGGCTGGGCGAGCTCGGCATGCCCGTCCTGGCGATGGCCGGCGAACACGACGAGAAGTACGTCGAGATCGGTCGACGGATCGGGGCGAGCGTGCCCGACGGTCGCTTCGAGGAGATCGCCGGTGCCGGACACGCCGCCCATCTACAGGATCCCGATCGAGTCATTGCCCTGCTGCGCAGCTGGCTGAACGACCTCAACTGGTGACCTGACCCCGTCCCTGTGGAGTTGTTCAGCACACCCTGGGTACGCCGAAACACTCCACACGTCGGGTGTGGAGTTGTTCGTGCCGCCTACCTGGGTACGTCGAAACACTCCACAGGGCTAGGAGGACAGTGCGAGGCCGACTGCGACCAGGATCCCGACGGCGAGTTGGGTGCGACCGGTAGCGCCCAGAACAGCGATCAGCTGCTTGCCTTCCGCTCCATCGCGAACCAACCGGATCGGCGCCAAGGCCACGAGCAGACCGAGCAGACCGAGCGCGGTCCACCGCCGCCACACGACCGCGATGACGATGATCGATGCGGCCGCGGCAAGAACGCAACCGACGTAGAGCCATCGAGTTCGATGATCCCCCAGGCGAACCGCCAACGTGCGTTTGCCGGCCGCACGGTCCGTTGGGATGTCACGCAGGTTGTTGACGACGAGCAGGGCGCAGGCGAGGAACCCGGCAACGCATCCCGCAACCCACGCACGAGCCGGAAACCCTTCGATCACCACATACGTCGTGCCGACCGTCGCCACGAGGCCGAAGAAGACAAACACGAAGAGCTCGCCGAGGCCGAGATAGCCGTAGGGCTTCGGCCCGCCGGTATAGCCCCAGCCGGCAAGCATCGCCACCAGCCCGACAGCGACCAGCCACCAGGTGGTCGCCAGCGCCAACGACAATCCGGCGAGTGCAGCAACACCGAATGCTGCGAGTGCTGCGGCCTTGACATGACTGGGCTTGGCCAGGCCTCCGGCCACAAGCCGCGCCGGACCAACTCGAACGTCGTCGGTGCCGCGCACTCCATCGCTGTAGTCGTTGGCGTAGTTCACGCCGACCTGTAACGCCAGGCTGACGACCAACGCAGGGAGCACCCGCCACCACACCGGCGACGGGCCGCCCGCGGCAGCACCGGCACCGATTGCTACCGGCACGACCGCCGCAGGAAGGGTGCGCGGGCGGGCGCCGAGTATCCACCGATTCACGGCCGCCACCGTAGCCTTCTGACCGTGCCGCACCTCGTTGCGATCGATCTCCCGGGGGGCCCAGGTTTTGTCGACGCGCTGCTGCGGATCTGGGATGCGGGCGACGCCGCGTTCCCGCTCGATCGGCGCCTTCCGCCGGTGGCACGCCGAACGACGCTGACCGCGATTGCTCCCGATCGGCTGGTCGACGAGCGCGGCGTCCACGAGCTCGAAGGCCGCGGCGTCGAAGACGGCGACGCACTTGTCGTCGCCACTAGCGGAACCACCGGCACGCCGCGCGGTGTCGTCTTGACCCACGACGCGGTCCGGGCCTCGGCCCGCGCCACGTCGGCGCGACTTGCCGTGACAACAACCGACACCTGGCTCGCCTGCCTGCCGCTGTCACACATCGGCGGGCTGTCCGTGATCACCCGCGCCATTGCGACCGAAGCCCGCGTCGTCGTGCACGATGGATTCGATGCCCGGGCGGTCAGCGACGCGGCCGCCGATGGGGCCACGTTGGTCTCGTTGGTACCGACGGCGCTGCGGCGCGTCGACCCGAGCATCTTTCGGCGCATCGTCCTCGGCGGATCACGTCCACCCGGTGATCTACCGAGCAACGTCGTCACCACCTATGGGATGACCGAGACCGGAAGCGGCGTGGTGTACGACGGATTCCCGCTCGACGGTGTCGATGTGCGCATCGATCCACTCGGTGAGATCCATCTGCGCTGCCCGATGCTGTTGCGCAGCTATCGCGACGGGTCGCAGCCCGTGGCCGACGGCTGGTTCGCAACTGGCGACCTCGGAGACATCGATGACGATGGTCGGTTGAAGGTGCGCGGCAGGCGTGACGAACTGATCATCACCGGCGGTGAGAACGTGTGGCCGGCAACGGTCGAGGCCTCGTTGGCCGGCCATCCCGGCGTCGCCGAGGTGGCCGTCGCCGGGGTACCCGACGTCGAGTGGGGCGAGCGAGTCGTCGCCTGGATCGTGCCCGTCGACCACTCGACGCCGCCGACCTTGGCGTCGATTCGGTCGTGCGTCACCGAGTCCCTTCCAGGGTTCATGGCGCCCAAAGAAGTCCGCATCGTCAGCAGCTTGCCAACGACGACATCTGGCAAGGTCCTTCGACATCGGCTCACGACCTAGCGAGTAAGGTCGCCCCAACATGCGGAACAAACATTCGGGACACGTGAGTTTCTTGGTCGGAGACGCCCCTCGGTGAATCCCAACCCCACCGCTCGACTGCCGCCCGCGTACTGGCGGCTGTGGACGGCGAGCACGATCTCCAATCTGGGTGACGGGGTGTTCATCGTCGCGCTTCCGCTTCTTGCCGCCAGGCTGACGCGGAGCGAGTTGTCGATCTCCTTCGTGGGAGTCGCCGCGGCCTTGCCGTGGCTGTTGCTGTCGCTGCCCATCGGAGTGCTGGTCGACCGCATCGATCATCGCATCCTCATGGTCCGCGCCGACGTCTTCCGGTGTGCCGTGATCGGCACGCTCACGATCGTCGTCGCCGCTGGGCATGCCGAAGTGTGGATGTTGTGGATCGCCGCAGGCTGCCTCGGAGTAGCGGAGGTGTTCTTCGACAATGCGTCGCAAGCCCTCGTCCCGTCGATCGTGCCGATCGAGCAGTTGGAGAAGGCGAACGGTCGCCGGTTCGCCGCCGAGATCGCGGCCAACAGCTTCGTCGGCACCCTGATCGGCAGCCTGCTCTTCGTGGCCGCCCTGTGGCTTCCGTTCGGCGTCGACGCGACGAGCTTCGCGGTCGCTGCAGTGCTGGTCTTCACCATTCAGCTGTCGGTGAAGCAGCCCCCGCCGCCCACCGCAACCCGACCTCGCATCCGCACCGACATCAAAGAAGGCCTGCGGTGGTTGATGAGTCACCAAGTGTTGCGTGGCCTCGCGCTTGCCGCCAGCTTGTCGGTGCTCGGCATGCAGATGACCGCGGCGATCTTCGTGCTGTTCGCCCAAGACCTGCTCCACCTCAGCGATCGCTGGTACGGCGCGCTGATCGCCATCGGCGCCGTCGGTGCGGTCATCGGAGGGTTGCTGGCTGAACGTCTGTCCCAGATGTTCAGCTCGTTGGTGATCATCTACGGGACCGTTGTCGTGTGGACGCTCTGCATGTTTGCCGAGGGCTTTTGGCCGCGCCTCTGGGTCAGCGCGACGGTCACGGCGGCAATGGCGTTCGGCACGACGGTCTGGAACACCGTCACGGTCTCGCTCCGCCAACGAATCGTTCCGGCCAGCCTGTTCGGTCGGGTCAACAGCGTGTACCGCTGGCTGGTGTGGGGGTCGATCTCCGTCGGCGCCGCGCTCGGTGGAATCGTTGCTCGCGAGTTCGGTCTACGGGCACCGTTCTTCGTCGGCGCGGGGATGGGTGCGATCGCCTTGATCACCCTCTCCTCGTCGATCACTCCGAACAGCATGGCCAACATCGCCCGAGCACGCATGCAGTCGAACCTCGACGACACGCCAACGGCGATCGAGGTCGAGCCGTGGTGAGGCGCGACCGCTAGTCCATCGCGCCCGATCGCACTCCGGCGCCGCCGTCGATCACGTACGTCTCGCCCGTGATCCACGACGCCAGTTCGGAGGCCAGGAACGTGGCCAGGTTGGCGATGTCTTGCGGTTCGCCGAGCCGCTTGAGCGGCATTGATGCGGCGAGGCGATCACCGAAGTTGGCGACCAGCACCGAAGCGAAGTCGGTCTTCACCAAGCCAGGGGCGATGCCGACCACCCGCGTCGGCCCGAGTTCGGAGGCAAGTTGGCGGGTGAGGTGGATGAGCGCTGCCTTTGTGAGGTTGTACACCCCAAGCGCTCCCTCGGCGCGCAGACCGCCGACCGACGCAATGTTGATGATCACGCCAGGCTTGTCGCGCAGCGCCTGCTCCCACGCCGCTTGGCACCAGAAGAGCGGACCGCGCAAGTTGACTTGAAACGTCTTGTCGAAGCGACCGGCGTCGACGCCCAACGTCGGGCCGTAGTACGGGTTGGTAGCCGCGTTGTTGACGAGGATGTCGAGGCCGCCGAACCGCTCGACCGTTGCGGCGACACACGCCTTGGCGGAGTCGATGTCGCCGGCGTTGGCAGCGAAGACTGCGGTGTCGCCGCCGATCTCGGCGGCAGCGATCTCCAGTTGGTCCTGCTTGCGCGAGCTCAGCATGACCTTGGCACCGGCCTCGGCAAGCGAACCGGCAATCGCTCGGCCGATGCCCTTCGATGCGCCCGTGACGAGTGCGACCTTGCCGTCCAGCGAAATCTGCATGACCGGGAAGCTACCGGGTGTCGATCTCCAGCGGCGAGGCGTCGACTGCCGGCTGGCGGCTGACCTCGACGCGTCGAATTCGCCGGCCCTCGACTTCCGTCGCCGTAAAGCGCCAACCGTCGCGCGTCACGTTCTCCCCCGCATCGGGCACGTGCTCGAGCGTGCCGAAGAGGAATCCGGCAACCGTTTCCCAATCGTCATCCGGGATCTCGGTGTCGAGCAGATCGTTGAGATCGGAGATGCTCATGCCGCCGTCGACCGAGTAGTCGCCGTCGGCGAGACGCTGAACTTCCGTGTCTTCTTCGTCGTGCTCGTCGACGATCTCGCCGACCAGTTCCTCCAGGCAGTCCTCGAGGGTGATCAGACCCGACAGTGCCCCGTACTCGTCGGCCACCAACGCCACGTGGAACTTCTCGGCCTGCATCTCGCGCATCAATCGGCTGACCGGCTTGTTCTCGGGTACGAATCGAGCGACGCGCACGAACTCGGTGATCAAGTGGTCACCCTCGTCGAGACGCTCGGCGCGCATCAAGTCTTTCGTGTAGGTGATCCCGATGACGTCATCGTCGCCACCGCTGCCGAGCACTGGCAGGCGACTGAAGCCATGGGCGATCGCCAGATCGATCGCCTCGGTCACGGTCGACGAATCGTCGATGGTGACGATGTCTGGCCGCGGCACCATCACCTCGCGAGCCACGGTGTCGCCGAACTCGATGATGCTCTCGATGAGCTCCCGCTCTTCATGCTCGACCACACCATCCTCGGCGGCGACCTCCACGATCCCGAGCAGCTCGGACTCCGACACGAACGGACCTTGCTCGAGGCCCTTGCCACGAACCAACACGTTCGTCAGACCGATGAGCCCACGCGAGATCAGCCGCAGTGGTGGGAACGCAACAAGCGCGGCCGTCGCCCTCGCCGTGGCGAGCGCAGCCTTCTGCGGATGGAGCACGGCATAGGTCTTCGGCACGGCCTCGGCCAGGACGAAGAACACCACCACGTTGGCGATGACGCCGAGGATGACGCCGTAGGTGCCCCACAACCGTGCCGAGAGGATGCCGGTGAGCGTCGCCTGCACCGTCTGGCACACGTTGATGGTCAACAGCAACGGGTTGACCCATCGTTCGGGGGCGCTGACCAGTTTCTGCAACGTGCGAGCCGACTTGTGACCGCCGGCCGTCAGCGAGGCGGCCTTCGTCTTGGTGATCCGCGACAACCCCATCTCGGCGATGGACGTGAAGATCAGCACGACCAACAAACCGAAGATCGTGAGCAGCATCAGCATGTCGGTGTTGTTGAAGGCGATCATCGAGCGAGGTGCTCCTGACGAAAGCCGGCAGGCGCGTCGCCATGCCAGTGATGCTGTTCGAGCAACTGCCGTTCGCGGGCCTGCATGGCAAGTCGCTCGGGCGCCTCGGCATGATCATGACCGAGGACGTGCAACACACCGTGAACGACCAGCAGCGCCAGTTCGTCGTCGACGGTGCCGGCGTGATCCGGCGCCTGCCGAGCGGCGACCGCCGGACAGATCACCACGTCGCCGAGCAACAGCGGCATGTCGGCCGGATCCGGCGGCGCCCGGTCGGGCCCGCGACTCGGCGGCTGTCCGTGCTGCACGATCTCCGCTTCGGCGGCATCGATGGGGAAGGCCAGCACGTCGGTCGCCCCGGGCTTGCCCATGTAGCTGTCGTTGAGCTCGGCCATCTCGCGTTCGCTGACGAACAGGACTGCCAACTCGGCCAAGCCGCGCACCCCTTCGGCGATCAACACTTCGAAGGCGAGCTGTTGCCAACGTGCGAGATCGACTCGTAGGTCGGCCTGCTCATCAGCACAGAACACCTCAGGAACCCCGTCGCCACCGACACGCTGAGGGCGCGCCAGTCGTGGACGGCCGTCATCACTCACGAGCAGCCTTGCGTTCGTCGGCCCGACCGTACGCGGCGACGATGTCGGCCACGATGCGATGCCGAACCACATCGCCGGTACCGAGTCGCACGAACGCCAGCCCGTCGATGTCGGCCAGCGTGCGCTCGAGACCGAGCAGGCCACTGCGACCGTCCGGAACGTCGACCTGTGTGGTGTCACCAGTGACGACCACCTTCGAGCCGAACCCGATGCGGGTGAGGAACATCTTCATCTGTTCGGGGGTTGCGTTCTGGGCCTCGTCGAGGATGATGAAGCTGCTGTTCAACGTTCTGCCGCGCATGAACGCCAACGGCGCCACCTCGACCGCTTGACGTTCGAGCAAACGCTGCGGGCCCTCGGGCTCGACCATGTCGTAGAGCGCGTCGTACAGCGGCCGCAGGTATGGATCGATCTTGGCCATGAGGTCGCCCGGGAGGAACCCGAGGCGCTCGCCGGCCTCGACCGCGGGGCGCGTGAGGATGATTCGTTGAACCTGCTTGGTCTGTAACGCCTGCACTGCCATCGCCACCGCCAACCAACTCTTGCCGGTACCCGCCGGACCGAGCCCGAACGTGATCACGTTGTTGCGGATCGCATCGATGTACCGCTTCTGGCCGGCCGACTTCGGTCGCACCGGCTTACCCTTGGCGCCGCGCATGATGTCGTCGGTCAGCACGGCACTCGGCCGTTCGTTGTCGTGCATCATCGCAATCGATCGTTGCAACGTCCCCTCATCAAGATGATGGCCACCCTGGAGCAGCACGATCAGTTCCTCGAAGAGCCGGCTGACCAGCTCGGCCTGCGGACCGTCGATCGTGATCTCGTTGCCGCGCACCACGATCGTTGCAGCCGGGAACGCCTGCTCGATGATTCGCAGATTGACATCGCGCTGGCCGAGCAACGCCGGCGTGAGGTGAGCACCTGGGACGATGACGCTGTACACCCGTGTGAAGGCGGTCATTGGGTGGGCGTGGTCATGGGCAGGTCAGGCCCGTACTGGGACTCATTTGCCCATACGGTAGCGAACCTGCATCTGTTTGCGCGCCAAGAAAGCTCTATCGCCGAGCAGGTACGGGCACCGGCGTGGGGGTGCGCTCGGCCGCGGGCGACGAAGTGTCGACGTATGCCGAACTGGCTGCAAAGTCGATGCCGTAGTAGCGCGAAACGTCGAGCGGTATCAGCGGCGCTCCGCTCGCCACCATGTTTGCAAGACGCTCGAAGAGCAGGGCGGCGCCGCCATCGTCGTTCGGTTGGTTGACCGCCGGCGAGTCGAACACCAGCAACACCCCTTCTGCGGCCTCGGTGCCCAGCACGTCGCGAGCCATACGGGTCAGCGCTCCCCTGGCGGCGTAGCGCGGGTGCACCACGACGAAGAGGACGTAGTGCACCGCTCCGCGACGCGAATGATCGGTGAACCGCCGTTCGAAGAAGGGAGCACTGAGATACCGGGTGGAGCTGATATCGGTGGCGATCAGGACCATCGCCACCGGCTCGTCATCGGCCCACAGCACCCACAGCCGGTTGGTCGGATCGGCGATTGCCGAGTCGAACTCCGACCGGAAGAACATCTCCCGGCTGGCCGATTCCTCGGCGGTTCGTCGGTAGGCGAGCTCGTACAGGTCCCACAGGCGCTCCAGCAGGCCGCGTTCGACCGCCGCGTTGTGGCGTGTGACGAACATCCGTACTCTGCCTTTCTGGTGACTGCTCGCGCGAGTTAAACCACCCCTTGTGCATTTTGCCTGTTTCGTGTAGCCTAACGAGACGCTTCGGACGGGGTGTGGATACACGCTTTCCGACGGTTGAAGACGGGCAAGGGAGGCGTATTGAAGCGGGCGCTAGCCCCCCTCACATGGTGGGCTATTGGAATCGGGTATGCGTTGGCGGCGGCTGTCGTCATTCTGCGCGTCTCCTGGTTGGGCACCGCTGCGTACCTCTGTGCCGCTGCAGTTCTGGTCAGCGCGACCTTCGTCGCAGCCCGGGTCCACCGCGTCAATCACAGGTTCATCGCCACGGTCGGTGCCATCGGCGGGTTCTTCGCCGCATCGCAGATCGTCGACAGTCTCGGCGACAGCAATGGGTTCAACCGCGCCTCCGACCTACTCGGCGTCTGTGGCTCGTTGTGCATCATCATCGCCCTCATCCACATGCTCAGTGGGCAGGCGTCGGCCAGCATCCGGTCGGTGCTCGGCGATGCGCTGATCGTCGGTCTCGGCGGGTGGTTGATCACGTGGGTTGCATTGATCGAGCCCACCCTCAAGCACCGCGGTGGGTCGCTCGGCGCCTCGATCCTCGACAACGCCTACCAACCGGTGGGAACGGTCGTGCTGTTCCTGCTCGTGCTGCTGTTGTTCTCGCGTTCGGGCTCCCGTCAGCCGTCGATCTGGCTGGTCAGCGTGGCGATGGCACTCAACCTCTCCGGCGATGTGCTGTGGGGTCTGTTCAGCGCCGGCCACATCGGCAGCGGGGCCACCAACACCGCAACCGCCGCGTACGTCGCCGCCTACTTCACCGCGGCGGGCGCGTTCATCCACCCGACCGTCGTCTGGTTGAAGCGGGCGACCAGCGAGCCGGCGAACCATCGCTTGTTCGGCAGGTTGATCCTGACGACTTCTTCGTTGGTCATCCCGATCATTGCCCTCGCTGCCACGGGTCCGGTCGATCCCACCGATGGCCTGGTGCGTTCGATCTCTGCACTCGTTCTCGCCGGCGCGGTCACGCTGCGCGTCACTCAATCGGTGCGGGCCAACGGCCGCACGCAGAACGATCTGCGTCTCAGCGCGCAGACCGATGCGCTGACCAATCTGCCCAACCGCTTGCTGCTGCTCGAACGCATCAACGATTGCCTGCGCATGGCGTGGCAGTCCGATAGTCATCCCACGCTGTACTTCGTCGATCTCGACCGCTTCAAGAACATCAACGACAGCCTCGGCCATGCCGCGGGCGACGAGGTGCTGAAGATGGTGGCCATGCGCCTCAGCAAGGCCGCACCCGAACACTCCACCGTTGCCCGCCTGTCGGGCGACGAGTACGTCGTGCTCGATCCGTCGACGCGCTCCCCCGGCGCTTCGTTGGCCTTGGCCGAGCGCTTGTTGTCGATCTTCCGAGAGCCGCTGCCGATCAGCCAGGGCGATGTGTTCGTCACCGCCAGCATCGGCGTTGCGTCGCTGAGCCCGAGCTCCAGCTCGTCGGCCGAAGACTTGCTGCGCCACGCCGACACGGCGATGTATCGAGCGAAGGACGCCGGCCGAAACTGTTTGGCGGTCTACGACGAGTCGATGCACGAGCGCGTTGCCCACCGGCTCTCCGTCGAGACCGCGTTGTACCGAGCCCTCGATCGCCGCGAGTTGCGACTGTTCCACCAGCCGATCCTCGACCTCGAGTCCGGCGACGTCGTCGGCTTCGAGGCGTTGATGCGGTGGCAGCAGGCCGACGGCACGATCGTCTCGCCCGCCGAGTTCATCCCCATCGCCGAAGACACCGGCACGATCGTGCCGATCGGGTCGTGGGCGTTGCTCGAGGCGCTCACCCAGTTGCGGACGTGGATCGACGATGGGGTCTGCAGCGAGTCGGCCACGATGTCCGTCAACGTGTCCCCGCGGCAGCTGAGCGACCCGAACTTCCCGTCGATCGTCAACGAGGCACTCGCCCGCAGCGGTGTGTCCCCACAACTGCTGTGGCTCGAGGTCACCGAGAGCGTGATGATCACCGAGCCCGAGTTGGCACTGGCCACGCTGCGCCGAATTCGATCCCTCGGTGCGCGCATCGCCCTCGACGACTTCGGTACCGGCTATTCATCGCTCTCGCTCCTGCAGAAGTTCCCGCTGCAACGAATCAAGATCGACCGAGCGTTCGTGCACGGCGTTGCCGACAACCCCAACGATCGCTCCCTCGTCCGTACCATCGTTGCCATGGGCCGCTCGCTCGGGCTCGACATGGTCGCCGAAGGTGTGGAGAGTGTTCACCAGCTGCAGGTGCTCAGTGACCTCGGCTGCACGAAGGCGCAGGGTTACCTGATCAGTCACCCCGTTCCGGCCGACGCCATGCGTAGCACGGTCGCTGCCCTCGAACGTCTCGGCCAGTTCCCCGGCCTGCGTCTGGCCACGTCGAGCTACTCGACTCGCAAGCCCTAGGTGAGTCCTGAAGTAGTCGTTCTGTTGGGGGTCCCTGGCGGGTGGTGACCCGCGAAAATAGGATGCTCATATGGCTTTGGGGTCGGCACCGGTGGGGCAGCGTTTCGAGAATCCGAGGGAGCTGCTCGGTGACCGGTTGAAAGGCGTGTATCGCCTGTTGGCCGAGCACGGCGTCCGCTTGTTCGGTGACGACTACTTTGCTGATTGCTACAAGAACTCGCGGCTCGGTCGGCCGACGGTGCCGGCGCGGGTGTTGGCAACGGTGATGGTGCTGCAGTCGTTGGAGGGTCTGTCGGATCAAGAAGCGGTCGATCATCTCGAATGCGATCTGCGTTGGCAGGCCGCGGCCGGGGTCGATGCCGGCTATCGCGGTTTCCATCCAACGGTGCTAGTTGGTCAACGCAACCGGTTGCGGGCGTCGGATCGGCCGAAACGATTCTTGGAAGACACCAAGGTTGTTGCTCGTGAGGCGGGCGTGATGCGCGACCGGGTGCGGGTGTTGGACTCGACCCCGATCTATGACGCGGTCTCGACACAGGACACGGTGACCCAGTTGCGGTCCGCGATCCGCAAGCTGCTTCGGGCATTGGACGGCTCGCCGCTCGCGGGGCGGGTGCGGGCGGCATTGGTTCGTGACGACGACTATGTCGGGCCGGGCAAACCGGCCTGTGATTGGGATGATCGCGAAGCCCGCGAGGTCCTCGTCGACGCGCTGGTCGGCGACGCGCTCGCCGCGCTGGCCGTGTTGGATGGTGAGGTGCTGATCGGCCCGGTCGGCGAGGCGGCCGAGCTGTTGGCGCTCGTTGCTGGCCAAGACGTCGAACAGGGTGATGACGGTCTGTTCCGGATCGCCCGCAAAGTGGCCCGTGACCGGATCATCTCCACGGTCGACCCGCAAGCGCGTCACGGTCACAAGTCGCGTAACCGCCGCTTCGATGGTTACAAGGCGCATCTGTCGGTCGACCCGGACTCGGAGTTGATCGACGACGTGGTCGTCACCCCAGCCAACATCCATGACGCCGACGCAGTCCACGATCTGATCGCCGGTCACGCCGACGACGAGGTCAAACCAACGGTGATGGGCGACTCCGCGTACGCGGGCGCGGACACGCTCGATGATCTGGCCCAGGCCGGGTTCGATCTGATCGCCAAGGTCCCACCGGCCAGCGGGCGTGCTGGCCTGTTCGGCAAAGACGACTTCACCATCAACTTGGACGCAGACAGCGTTGGTTGCCCGGCCGGTCACGTCGTCAACATCCGCCGCAGCCCGGATGGTGCTGGCCGAGCCGACTTCGCCGAACACTGCGCCGGGTGCCCGTCACCCGAGCGGTGCACCACATCGACCAAAGGGCGTTCGGTCACGATCCATCCGAAAGAAGCGATACTGCAGCGCGCCAAGAACGCGCAGGCCGACCCCGAGTGGCAGCACGCGTACCGGTCGACCCGACCGAAAGTGGAGCGCAAGATCGCCCACTTCGTGCGCGTCGCGTGGGGTGGACGTAAAGCACGCACCCGCGGTCGACGACGCGTCGCCACCGACGTCGAAACTCGCGCTGCCGCCATCAACCTTGCGCGTTTGGTCACCCTCGGCGTGACCTTCAACGGCAGTCAATGGGCGACAACAACGAGCTGAACCGTCGACAGGACCGTCCAGACCCGTCGCAGCAGACCGTCAGCACAGCGATTGCGCCTCAACCAAACGCGATCACACTGAAACCGTCACCTCGCCACCAGCAACACACGCGCCCACGATCGCCATACCTGGCAGCACCCCGCCAGGGCACCCACTACTACAGGGGTCACCTAGGGGCGGCGTTCGCGCACTCGTTCGTTCGGGCGTGCACAAGGCGTCGACCGAGCGCGTCGGTCGTGGATAAAGTCCCGGCACGGCAATGTACGAGTAACGGGGGTCACGCCGGTGGAAGTCATCCCAACACAGCGCATCCGCAACGTGGTACTGGTCGGCCACAACGGCTGCGGCAAGACCACGCTCGTCGAGGCACTGCTGCATCGAGCCGGTGTCACGACTCGAGTCGGCAGGGTCGAAGACGGCACCACCGTCACCGGGACAGATCCCGAAGAAGTGAAGCGTGGCATGTCGTTGTCGCTCGGCGTTGCGCCGTTCGAGTGGCGGGCCAGCGACGGCGAGACGTACAAGATCAACCTGCTCGACGCGCCTGGCTACGCCGATTTCGTCGGTGAGGAAGAGGCGGCGATGAGTGTGGCCGATCTCGCCATCGTCGTGGTCAGCGCGGTCGATGGCATCGAGGTCGGTACCGAACTGGCGTGGGAGCGTTGCGTCGCCAACAAGATCCCTCGTCTCGTGTTCGTCAACAAAGACGACAAGCAGCGGGCCGACTTCCACAGCGTGCTCAGCGCCCTCCAAGCGAAGTGGGGCCATGGCTTCGCCGCGCTCGAGTTGCCGCTGGGCGAAGAGGACAGCCTGCACGGTGTCGCCGATGTGTTGTCCGACCAAGCCTTCGAATACGACAACGACGGCCGCCACCATTCGGCGCCGATCCCGAACGAGATCGCCGACGAAGAGCATCGCGTTCACGATGAACTGGTCGAAGAGATCGTGTCCGGTGACGACGATCAACTCGAGCGATACCTGTCGGGCGATGTTCCATCGGCGGCCGAACTGGAGCGCACGCTCGCCCACGAAGTGCTCGACTGCCTCGAGTTCCCCGTGTTGGTCGGCTCGGCGCTCACCGGCGTCGGCGTCGATCGCCTCGCCGATTTCATCTGCGAGATCGGCCCGGCCCCGTCCGATCGGCCGATGAGGGTGATCGCCGGCACCGAGCAGGTCGATGTCCCCGCCGACGCCGGCGCCCAACCTCTGGCGTACGTGTTCAAGACCCTCGCCGATCAGTTCGTCGGTCAGGTCTCGTTGTGCAAAGTCGTGTCCGGAACCATCTCGCCCGACGAGCGCTTGATCGCCAGCAACACGTCTGCCGAAGAGCGGCTCCACGCCTTGTTCTACATGCGCGGAAAGGAGCAACTGCCGTGCACGAAGGCGGTCGCCGGCGACATCATCGCCGTTGCCAAGCTGACCAACACAGCCACCGGTGCAACGCTGGCGCCACGAAACATGCCGGTGCGGGTCATCGGCTACCGATCTCCTCCCCCGGTGTTCGGAATCGCGTTGAAGCCGCTCACACAGACCGACGACGACAAGTTGTCGGGCGCGCTTCAACGGCTCGTGGCAGAAGACCCGTCGCTCAGCGTCGACCGCAACCATGCGCACCAAACGGTGCTCAGTGGTGCGGGCGACACCCATCTGGCGGTGGCACTCGAGCGACTGGCCCGCAAGTTCGGGGTGCGAGTCGACACCGAAGACGTGCGCGTGCCGTATCGCGAGACTGTCGTGGGCACCGGTGACGCCGAAGGAAAGGTCAAGAAGCAATCCGGCGGGCACGGGCAGTACGCGGTCGCCAACCTGCGGGTCAGCCCGCTCGACCGTGGCGCAGGGTTCGAGTTCGTCGACTCGGTCGTCGGCGGAGCCATCCCGCGCAACTACATGGGTGCCGTGCAAAAGGGGATCGAAGAAGCAATGACGTCGGGTGGCGCTTACGGTTTCCCAGTGGTCGATGTGCGCGTCGAGTGCTACGACGGCAAGTACCACTCCGTCGATTCCTCCGACATGGCGTTCAAGAACGCCGCGGCATCGGGATTCAAAGAGGCGCTCGGTCGCGCCGGTGCTGTAGTGCTCGAGCCGATCTCGTCGCTCAAGGTCACCATCCCCTCGTCGTACCAAGGCGACGTGCTGGCCGACCTCACCACACGACGCGGACGGGTCGTGGGCACCTCCGCCGGCGAACATGGTGAGCAAGAGGTGTCTGCATTGGTGCCCACCTCGGAGATCATCCGCTATGCACTCGATCTTCGCTCGCTCACCGCCGGCCGCGGTCGATTCGTGGCGACGCACGACCACGACGAGATCCTCCCCAACAACCTCGTCAGCAAGTTGAAGGCGGCGCAGTTGAAGGGCTCGCACGGCGGTGGCGGCGGTGGCGGCAGCGCCGGCAGTGCTGCGGCCCGTTAGTCCCCCCCAATCGTCAACTCAAGGAGCACTCATGTCGGATCGTCTTCGTTTCGGAATCTTCATGGCACCATTCCACCCGGCGGGCGAGAACCCGACGTTGGCGTTGGAGCGCGATCTGGAACTGATCGTCCACCTCGACAAGCTCGGATATGACGAGGCCTGGATCGGCGAACACCACTCCGCGGGCAGCGAGATCATCGCCTGTCCCGAGATCTTCATCGCCACAGCCGCAGAGCGCACCCGGCGCATCAAGCTGGGCACCGGAGTCACCAGCGTCGCCTACCACAATCCATACATGGTCGCCGAGCGAGCCGTGCTGCTCGATCACCTCACCCGTGGGCGGTTCATGCTCGGTCTCGGGCCAGGTTCACTGCCGACCGATGCGATCATGCTCGGCCTCGATCCCACTGAGACGCGTCCGCTGTTGGAGGAAGGGCTCGACGTGATCATGAGGCTGCTCAGCAGCGACGAGCCGGTCAACAGCCAGACCAAGACGTGGAACCTCGTCGATGCCCGTCTGCACCTGCGCCCATACTCGAATCCGCTGTTCGATGTCGCCGTGCCGGCGGTCGCCTCGCCGTCGGGTCCTCGTCTCGCCGGCAAACATGGCATCGGCTTGCTGTCGATCGGGGCAACGCAATCCGAGGGCTTCGATCTGCTCGGACTGCATTGGGATGTGATGGAGGAACGCGCCGCCAAGTTCGGCACCGTCGCCGATCGCAACCAGTGGCGGCTCGTCGGCATGATGCACATCGCCGAGACCAAAGAACAGGCGTACAAGAACGTCGAGTTCGGCATCGCCCAGTGGTTCAACTACTTCCAGAAGGTCGCCGCGTTCCCGCAGATGGCCGTGGCGGGTGGCAACGTCAAGGAGATGATCGATTTCGTCAACGAGAGTGGACTCGGTTCGATCGGCACTGCCGACATGGCGTGCGAGCAGATCGACCGGTTGACCAAGCAGTCGGGCGGGTTCGGCTGCTACATGCAACTGGCTCACGAGTGGGCAAATCCGGAGACGACACATCGCAGCTACGAGCTCATCGCCCAGCGAGTGATGCCCGAGTTCCAGGGTCAGGCGTGGAGCACGCTCAACGCCAAGGCTCGAGCCATCGAGTCGCGCCCGGAGCTCGCCGATCGCAACATGAAAGCCGTCGAGGAAATGGTCGCCAAGCACCAAGCAGAGGTCGCCGCCGGCTGACGGTCGCTAGGTCGTTACTGCGATCTGGACAGTTGTCACCCCATTGTTCGTCGTGGCAGACACCGTCAACGTGACAGTCCCCTGGGTGAAGTCCTCGATCATCGATGTGTCGGTCAACGTGGGATCGTTCCCCGGCGCCCAACCGAGGGTCGGGATCTGCGCCTGATAGAACGCGGCGATATCGGCCAGACTTGTGGCCGTGTCGAACGTCAGGACGCCCGGCAGGTTCGTCACATTCGAGGCATCCGACAGCTCTGGCACGTTCAAGATCCCGGCCGGGCAGTCGTCGGGGAGCGTGATCGTGACCGGCTGGCCAACGCCGGTGAGCTCGTAGTCCCAATGGAGCGTGCCCTCGACGCCCTCGCCGAAGTAGTCCGCATTGCCCTTCGTCGTGAGCAGATACTTGAGGATGTACCCACCG
Organism: Ilumatobacteraceae bacterium; assembly: GCA_025358075.1. Taxonomy (GTDB): domain Bacteria; phylum Actinomycetota; class Acidimicrobiia; order Acidimicrobiales; family Ilumatobacteraceae; genus JAENVT01. The sequence continues at coordinate 5,329 of JANYKU010000026.1, read as the reverse complement.
TCCGAGGCCACCCACATCTCGCCTGTCGATGTGGCCAGACCGGCCTGGCCGAGTGCGTGTTCATCGAAGGTGTAGTGATCGGCCGGAGCGCCGTTGATCGCCTCACTGCCTGCCGCGTCTGCTCCCACGACGCCGCCGAGGAGTCCAGCAGGTTCGAATCGTTGAGCGAGTGTTTGGTCGGTTGGGATGACACCAGCAGTGCATGCATCCTGCGCGTTCTTTTCGTAGGCGGCGCCGTTCAGTTCCGCCATGAAAACTTGGGCCGGGTCGGCAACATCACCGGACTTCTGGATGGTCAACTGGCGTGCGGCCGGCGTCGTCATGTCGAGCATGACGTAGGTCTTCGACCAGGTGCTGGGCTGACCAGCACGGGTGCCGTCAAACGCGAGCGTCAGTGTGGCCGTGTAGCTCGGGAGACCGGCGAGGCCCGCGTCGGTTGTCTGCATGATGAACGCCCCCGAGCCGAAGACCACCTTTGCGTCGAACGTCTGCGGATCAGAGCCTGGTGTCGTCGAGGCAAGCACCGTCGATGGAGCCGTCGTGGCGACGGGCACCTCCGACGAGGGTGCGGACGTCGCCGGGACCTCCGACTGGAGAGTCGACGAAGCGGGACTACTCGATGGCGATGAACTGCACGCGAACGAGACAGACAATGGGAGAACCAGAAGGGAACGCATCACCCACCGCCGGCGAGACGAGTTGCGCATGCCCTATTCCTTCTCGGGGATGACGACGATCACGGCTTTGCCAAGAAAGTCAGGTCGACCGGAGCCCTGCGGCTTCCTGATGACCCCGCCGCTGCCCTGAGTGTTGACCGTGACCTGGAGCGGGTCAAGTAGATACGGTCCTCCGGATCCGGCTTGCGTCACCCCACCGACCGACTCGACGACGCTGCTCATCTCGATTTGGTAGACGAAGTTCAACGAGAGCTTTCCATCGTCCGACATTTCACCGCTGATGTCGACGCGAGAACCCGCGCCGAACTTTTCCGTCACCGAGACGCCGCCGCCCGCGAGCGTTGATCCAATCCAATCCATCGTGGCCGACGCTGTGAAATGTCCGTTGACATCTGCTGTGAGCAGTGTTGGCTCCAATTTCGCAATGATGGGTGGGTACGGGATCGATGGATTGTCGAGGGCGTTGGGCCCAAAGCTCGTGTAACCCCCTACATAGAATCGGCACGCGATCACCCGCACCGGAAGGCTCAACGACAGCTGCCCGTTGTCGATGCTGTCGCCTTTCACGGGAGCCGCGAAGATCAGTCTCGTCGTGCCGGGCTTCTGGCCGGCCTTGAAGCTGAATTGAATACCGATCGGATCATCGATATCGAATCCAGTTTCGGCACCGTTGACTCCGGATCCCTTGGAACCGACGAAGGCACCGACGCCGGCCACCGACGCCTCGACCTTGACACCCGGCACCTCGATCACCGGTGACGCCCCGATGGTCGGCGAGCCAAGAACCTTCACCGTGTAGCGAACGGTCTCGCCCAGACAGAGCGTGCTTCGGGGTCCGTCAACCGCGGCGATGGAGAACTTGTACGTCTCGCCGTCCGGAGCCGCATGTGCAGCGGATTCCTGGGTCGATACGCCGACAACGAGTTCGAGAAGGAGCGCAACAAGAACAATCGGCCAGCGCACCGGGGTGTCGATGCGATTTCTCGCGCTGCCTGCGCATCGGTGAGGTGTGTGGTGTTCGAGACATGATCCGCACTCCGATACCAGAGACTTTGCGCATCTCGTTCCGGCGCCTCAGCAACGGTACCAGAGCTGAATCACCCCTCGAACGAACGCTGTCCATGTGGAGTGTTTGGGGGTGCCCAGGTAGGCACAAAACACTCCACAGGATTGGGAGCTGCAGGTTGAGAGGCGACGATGGGAATCGAACCCATGTACAGGGCTTTGCAGGCCCTTGCCTGAACCACTCGACCACGTCGCCGTGCCAGGGTCACGTGCGCCGCGACCCAGACAAGACCGCTCACGATACCGGGTGCGTGACGTAACGCCAGGCGCGATCGACGGGGTTAGCAGACCGTCCCTCGGCTAACCCCGTCGTTCGATTTTCAAACTGTGGCGTCCGTCCCGCCGAGCCAGTGTGTGTCGCCGCCAACGAGCAGGCCCGCTACGACCCAATCTGCTCGTCCGACACTCACAAGTGATCAGCAGTCCGCCGACAGTTGTGAACCGTCCACTTACATATGTGCATACCGTGAGGATCCGGGCTTAAGCCCAATTCCTCGACAGGGGAATGGTGCCATGGGGCCTTGGAATTGAAAAGCCAATGGCACTCAATTGGGCCGAACGACCTACCGTCAGTGCACCGGGCTGGTTTCGTGGTGGCTCGACGTGAACAGCCTGCGGCTCCCCCACCAACCCGCGGCAACGAGGAGGACCCATCCGGCAGCGAAGACGGCAGCCAGCGGGGCCCACGATCGCGTCGACAACACCCGGTCGACGCGCGGCACGGGGGCCGGATCGACGGACCACGACGCTACGAACGGCGCGACCGGTACCGCAGGCCGATCGACGTCGACCTCGATGCGGTAGGTACCGGGATTGGGAACGGCGATGTCGGTCCATTCGATCACGCCGCTCGCCGGGACACCCTGGCGCTGGGCGATGACCGAGCCGTCTCCCCCGGTGATGCGGAGCGTCACATTTTGCACCGGGCCGGGCGACGGGCGACGAGTGTCGAGCACGCGGACCTGCACCAGGTTGGGGCCAGGCCGCGCCGGCTCGATCGAGGCACTCACCGTCAAGTCGAGCAGATCGCTCGTAACGACCTGCGGCTGCTCGTCGGGGGGTGGAAGAAACTGCTCGCCGCGCGCCGGCGCCGAACTGGCCAGCAACGACGCGATCACCACGGCAATGCCTGCCACAGCGAGCTCCAACGGCAATCGACGCGGCTCGTTGCCCTGGCGGATCCGGCGCGTGGCCAGCGTCCCGAGGACGGCCAACACCACGAGGAGACCGGCCTTGATCACGATGCGCTGACCGTAGGTCGTGCCGAGGAGGGCAGTGACGGTGACGGCAACACGCCCACTCAACAACAGTCCACTGGCACCTGTGACAGCCAGCCCGATCGCGGCCAGCGAACTGATCGACGGCCACAAGGCACGCAGGTGGTGATCTCGTCGGGTGAGCATCCACATCGCCGCGACCGCGCCGATCCACACACACAACGAGGCAACGTGCACGACGCGTAGGAGCACGCCGACCAGGAAGGAGCCCCCGATCCCGGCGTGCCCTCCATACGCATCGGCGATCACGAACCCGGCGCCGATGACTGCGAGGATGCGCACGACGAACCACTGGGCAGCATGGTTGCCGCCGCGGCGCAAGAGGCGAACGGTCCACCACAACCCGAGCGCGAGCTGCACCCCGACGAGGGCGCGGCGTCCGGGATCACTGTTGAGCAACAGGCTCGTCCATCGCACGTTGCCGAATCCGACGGTGGCCGCGTCGGCGACGAGTAGGCCCAACCAACCGATCGCCACAACGGCACCGCTGAGAATTGCCAGCCGGGTGACCTGATCGAGATCGCGACGGCCGTTGCGCACGAGGAGCACCGCAACGACGACAGCGCCAACGGCGAGCAGCAGTGCACCATCGGTGATGGCACGCAGGACGATCGACAGCCACGAGCTGTCGACCTGCTGACCCGATTCCGACGGCGGTGCGGCGACACCGATGCCGAACGAGATCGACCCGACCGTCTTGTGCAGATCTGCCGGATCCACGACCACGAAGCGCAGGATGTAGGCGCCGCGTTGCAACTTGGGCATCTCGGCGAGCAGCGTGGTGCCGCCGTGAGCAGTGCTCAGCTTGAGGTCTTCTTCGACTTCAGTTCCTAGGTGCAGCAACTGCACGCGGCTGGCACTCAGCAAGACCGCTTCGGTGAACCGCATCTCCGCCACCGTGGGCGAACCGGCGAGCACCGATCCATCGACAGGATTGGAAGTGATGAACGTGGCATGCGCAGCGACACGCGTTGCGGGTAGCACGACGAACACCGCCAGTGCGCAGATCCCGATCCCGCTCCACCGTCTCATTCGGGGCTCACGAAACTCGACGCTAACCCCTGTCGCGCAGACACACGAACCTTATCTTCGGACGGGTCAGCCACCCGTTGTCGTCGTGGCTACGGCGGTCGTTGGCACCGCCACGCCGACAGTCGTGGTCGTATTTTGCGGCGCTGGGATGGCCGGCGTGAGGGCGCCATTGGCGCCGATCTTCACGGTCGCCAGCGCGCAGGTCGCGGAGCCACCGCCGGGATCTTGGAGGTAGCTGGCCAGCTTGCCCTTGTACTCGCCTTTGAAGGCTCCGACACCCGTGACGGTGAGGTCGTGATCGACGTTGTTGCCGACTCCTTTGAACGGCAGGAAGATCGAGCTGCCCACATGCTCGCGAGTGATGGTGACGTTTTGGCAGCTGCCGTCGAGACAGATGGTCAGGGGCTCGCTGCCGCCCCGGCTCAGCGCGCCGGCAACCTCGGCGACGTAGAACGTGATCCCCGCTTTGCACTTCGTGGTGGAGGTGCTGCACGCGGCGAGCGTCAGGGCAACGGCAACAAGGGCGATTCGACGAAGCATGGCAGCAGGATATAAGGCGTCGTGCTGTCAGAGCTGGATTCGTGCGCACGCGATCGAGGTGATCACACCACCGGCACGTTGCGCAGTTCGAGGTCGCCGACTTTGATGGTCACGAACGAACCCGCCTTCACCCCGCCCTGCGCATTTGCGAGAAGGATGTAGTCGGTGGCGCCCGAAGCCATGGTCTTGCCGACGTGGCTGTGGCCAACCATTCCGGGGTCGGCGTACTTCGCGCCGTGGCTGTCGACGACGTACGGAGCAAGCTCGGTGCCGTGGATCGCCTCTGTCTTGGCGCTGTCGATCACTTGATACCGGACCTGGATCATTCCACCACCGGCAGTCACCGCGACCAAGGTGAATCGGATGCCATACTTCGACTCGATTGCGGCGCTCGTGGGCACTTGTGTTGCGGTCGCCGCCGCAGCCGGTTTCGTCGTTGTGGAAGTGGACGTTGGGCGCCAGCCGCGGATCACCAGCACTGCGAAGAAGATGATTATGAGGGCCACGACCGCAATCGCGGCCCGAACAAAAGGCTGGGCCGCACGAGGCGGCCCTGCCTTCGGTTCGAGCACGACTTCGTCCATGCGCTCAACGCTATAACTCTGCATCAGGGAACTGGCACCACAATGCTCGCCGGCGTGCTCCAGGTCACTCCGTCTTGTTGCACCCTGATCCAGATGGTCTGGCCCGGCAGCGCCGGGAGACTTGCACTGATCGCCACCGTTGGGGCCGCCGTGA
>JANYKU010000002.1 GCA_025358075.1 Ilumatobacteraceae bacterium | reverse complement strand
GCCCAACGTCGAGGCCCGCACGCGATGCCGCGCGACCACGTCGAGCCACCAGGCCGCCAGCTCGGCCACGGTCGCTTCGCGATGGAATGTCGACGACTGGATCTGCGACAGCTCCTCCAGCTTCACGGCCCTGCGAGCGATCGCTTCCTCACGGGTTTTGCCGCGAACTCGCTTGGGGCGGGCGCTGCCGGGAGCAACGAACGTCGCCCGCCACGAACCGTCGACGTCGAGGTACACCGATCCCTCGCCGTTCGATGCCTTGCCGTGCACCCGCACGATGCCGTTTCGGCCCACACTTCGCTTGCCGGTCACCTTCCGAGCCATGGTTCGAATGCCTCCAAAACCGGGAGCAACGCCGGGAGCAACGCACCCCCAAAAGGGGGCAACCGGGAGCAACCCTGGGAGTGACACGCTACAACGCCAGTGGACGTCTACGCAACGAAAGCCCTGCTCAGAGCACCTAAGATTGTACGTCGGTGGACTTCGGTGAACATCCACGAACACCCATGGCGGAACGGGAGGGATTCGAACCCCCGGGCCTTGTGAGCCTCCCGCTTTCAAGGCGGGTGCATTTGTCCGCTCTGCCACCGTTCCGGCAACGAGGCTACCCAGTGGAGTGTTTCGGGCACACCAGGGTGCGTTGAAACACTCCACAGGCACGGGACCCAAGGGTGTGGAGTGTTTCGTGATCACGTGGGCGCGTCGAAAGACTCCACAGGGGCTCGGGCGGGCGGGCTACCCCATTTGACTGCGCAGGGACTCGACCCAATCGTCGGCGTCGCGCCACCTGGCATCGGCGTGCTCCCTTGCGGTGTGGGCGTGCTCGCCAACCGCGGGGTACGAACCGAGGAACTTGATCTTGCCCTGCTTGGCATGAAGTGATCGCACGGCATCAGCCATCAACTCGTCGGCGATGTGGCCGTCGGCGTAGATCACGAAGCAGTAGTCACCGAGCCCGCCGTCCTTGGTCGGACGCGACAGCAGGTTCGACAGGTTGATCCGTCGGGCCGCGAACTCCTGCAGGATCGAGATCAGGCTGCCGGGCTCGTCGGCACGCTGATAGATCACCAGGGCGGTGCGGTCGTGACCCGTCGGCGCCGGCACACCGGAGCGGGAGACCAGCACGAAGCGGGTCTGGTTGCCGGGATGATCGGCGATGTCTTCGGCCAGCACCGCGAGGCCGTACACGTCGCCTGCGATCCGTGGGGCGATCGCCGCGGAACCGGTGCCAGCCTCCTCGCTGACCGTGCGCGCCGCCTCGGCCGTCGAGTTGGCCGCGCGCAGTTCCGCCTGCGGCAACGCAGCGCGCACATAGGCATGGCACTGCGCCGTTGCTACGGGGATCGACAACACGGTCTTCACATCGGCAAGCGTGGTGCCGGGCTTGGCCAGCAGGCAGTGTTCGATGTCGAGCACCACCTCGCGCTGGATCAACAGGTCGTGGCTGAACGCCAGCTCGTCTTGCGTGAGGTTGACCATGCCCTCGATCGAGTTCTCGATCGCCACGAACCCAAGGTCGACATCGCCAGCTTCGACGGCGTCGAGCACATCGGGCATCGTGCGGTACAGGAGGTGTTCGGCGACGGCCAGATCAGGCTGCGACTTCAGTGCCTGCTCCGTGAACGTGCCGAGCGGCCCGAGGAAGCCGATACGAGTGGAGGGACCGATCACGCACCACAGGCTATTGGCACACGCCCGTTCCAACAGAGCGATATGGGCGGGAGCCCGCGTAGAGTCGCCAACGTGGCGGGCACGACCGAAGCGACGGGTTCGTTGTTCCGGCGAATCGACGGGAACGTCGTGGTGCCGACCGATCTCGCCCGCGGTCCTTGGGATCCGAGCGCGTTGCACGGCGGCCCGGTGGCGGCGCTGATCGCCCAAGTGATCGAAGAGCTCCCCGACGATGGTGTCGCCTGGTTCGTTTCGCGCCTCACCGTCGAGCTCGAGCGCCCCGTCTCGTTGCAGCCGCTGGTCGTCGAGGCCGAGATCACTCGGCCCGGGCGCAAGGTCTCCATCATCGACGTGACGGTCAGGCTCGCTTCGACTAACAACGTCCTCGCTCGCGCCAGGGCGCTGCGAATCCGCCAAGCCGACATCCCACTTCCTCACGACGACGAGACCCTGGCGCCGATGCTCGAGCGGGTACCGGCACCCCTCGGCCCGGAGCACGGCAGCGACGACGAGATCAAGGCGACCGACTACGTCGCGTTCCACAATGGCGCGGTCGAGCATCGATTCATCCACCTGCCGAACGCGTCGAACGGCGCCGTCTTCGACTGGATCCGGCTGATCGTCCCGGTGCTTCCCGACCGGCCACTCACGTCGCTGCAACGCATTGCCGCCGCGGCCGACTTCGCCAATGGCATCTCCCATGTCCTGCCGTTCGAGTCCCACCTCTTCCTCAATCCCGAGCTCACCATCCATCTCTTCCACCCGATGCGTGGTGAATGGGTCGGGATGGCCAGCACCACCTATCACGGGCCTCACGGCGTCGGAATGTCGGACACTGCCCTGTTCGACATCGACGGTCGCATCGGCCGCTCGAACCAATCGCTGGTGCTCGACCTGCGCGAGTGACAGAATCCACACGGACGTATCACGCGGCCGTCCGCGGCACTCTGTTGAACTGAGCGAGATGAAGCGGCAGCAGGGGACCCAAGCGATGAGCGTGACCGACAACGACACACGGACCAGCACACGATCCTGGTACCGCAGGGCGCACTCCGGCTTCGGCAAGCCCCACGACGCGCTGATGCCCTACGCCCATCCGCCGATCCTCGACCACTCGTCGAAACCAGTCGCCGCCCTACTCGGCACCATCCCGTCGCTGCGCTTCGTCACCCCCGCCGGACTGCATACGTTGGCCGACACAACGCAGCGCCAGTCCGTCAACGCTGGCGAGGTGATCACCCGCCAAGGCGAGCGCAGCGACGACGTCTTCTTCATCCTCGACGGCCGGTTCGAGGTGTCGATCAGCCATTTCGGCGAGACTCCCGACTTCATCCGCAGCCTGCGCGCCGGCGCTTCGTTCGGCGAGCTCGGGGTGCTCTACGCCGTGCCTCGCACTGCGACGGTGTGTTGTGCCGAGCGTGGGGAAGTTCTGCGGATCCCCGGCGACGCTTTTCTCGAAGCGTTGGAAACCTGGCGCTGATCGCCGCCACAATGGTGCGGTGGACGAAGCTGCACTGCGCCAACTGATCGACGACGTCCGCAGTGGCACCGTTGAAGCCGACGCAGCCGTCGAGCGTCTGCGCCGCCTGCCGTTCGCCGAGGTCGGCGACGCACTCGTCGATCACCATCGCGCCCTTCGCCAAGGTATGCCGGAGGCTGTCTACGGCCGCGGCAAGAGCGTCGACCAATGCGTGGAGATCGTCGGCGAACTGCTGACCAACGGAGTCGGCCCGGTGCTGCTCACCCGAGCCGACGCAGCACAACTCGACGCCGTCGGCGCCGCGCACGGTCCCGCCGAGCGGGTGACCAACGCGGCCCTTTGGCGCCGGCCGGAAGCGCACCGCGCTGCGCGTGTGCTCGTTGCCAGTGCAGGCTCCAGCGACGCTCCCGTTGTCGACGAATGTGTGCTCACGTTGCGCGCCTACGGGTTCGATCCCGATCGACTCAGCGACATCGGCGTCTCCGGGCTGCACCGCTTGCTCGCCCACCTCGATCGCGTCACGTCCGCCGACGCGGTGATCGTGATCGCCGGTATGGAGGGCGCACTCGCCAGCGTGATCGGCGGCCTCACCAGCGCGCCGGTCGTGGCCGTGCCGACCAGCGTCGGCTACGGCTCCAGCTTCGACGGCATCACCGCGCTGCTGGCCATGCACGCCTCATGTGCCAGCGGCGTGACGGTGGTCGGAATCGACAACGGGTTTGGAGCGGCGTGCGCGATCGCCAGAATGATGCAGTGACCCGAAGCGCATGGTTCCACTGTTTCGCCGGCACGGCCGGCGACATGACCATGTCCGCCTTGGTCGACGCCGGTGCCGACCCGATGATGATCGCCGACGTCGTCGGCAGGCTCGACCTCACCGACTACGCACTCACCTTCGAAGCGGTGACTCGTTGCGGAATCGGTGCGACGCAAGCTCACGTCGTCGTGCACGACGAACACGACCACGATGGTCAGACCCATCGGGCCTACCGTTCGATCCGCGAGCTGATCGATGCCGCCGATCTGCCCGAGCGGGTCCGCGACCGCGCCCAGCGCACCTTCCAGCTGCTGGCCGACGTCGAGGGGGCCATGCATCGAGTGCCTGCCGACGACGTCGAGTTCCACGAGGTCGGATCGATCGACGCGATCGTCGACATCGTCGGCAGCTGCGCGGCCCTCGAGTCGCTCGGTGTCGACCGCATCGTGTGCAGCTCGATCACCGTCGGCGAAGGCACGGTGCTCGCCGCCCACGGTCAGCTCCCGAACCCGGCCCCTGCTGTCACCGAGTTGCTGGCCCGCCGAAATGCCCCGAGCCGCGGCATCGACGACCCCAAGGAACTGGCCACGCCCACCGGCGTTGCCTTGATGTGCGCGCTCGCCGATGAGTTCGGCCCGATGCCGGCGATCAACGTCACCTCGGTCGGCTACGGCGCGGGCAGTGCCGACATCCCCGGCCGGCCCAACGTCGTGCAGGTCGTGATCGGCGACGCCATCGCACCAACCGCCATGCCCGAGCCCGGCCAACCAGTGCGGCTGCTCGAGACCAACGTCGACGACGCCACCGGTGAGGTGATCGCCCACACCATCGCGGTGCTCATGGCCGCCGGCGCGCACGATGCCTGGGCGACGCCGATCGTGATGAAGAAGGGTCGCCCGGCACACACCGTGCATGCCCTCTGCGACCCGTCGGCCGAGACGCTGATCGGCGCGCTGCTCCTGCGCGAGACCGGGTCGCTGGGCCTGCGCGGCACCGAGATGCGGCGATGGCCGCAACAACGCAGCGAGCGCCAGGTGATCATCGACGGTCATACGGTGCGCGCCAAGGTCGCCCTCGGTCGCGTGAAGGTCGAATACGACGATGCCGCGGTCGCCGCTGCCGCACTAGGCCGTCCACTGCGCGACGTACTTGCCGAAGCAGCCGCCCTCGCAGAACGAGACACCCAATGATCACGCCCTTCGTCGACACTCAATTCGTCGATGCCCACCCCGAAGCCGTGTTGGCTGACGTTCGTTGGTACCTCGACGGGCGCGATGGTCGGGCGGCATTCGAAGCAGGCCACCTGCCCGGCGCGTTGTGGGTCGACCTCGACCGGCAGCTGGCGGCAACGGGCCGTCCACCCATCGAAGGCCGGCACCCATTCCCCGAGCCTGCCGCCTTCGCTGCGGCGATGGGTTTGCTCGGCATCACCAACGGCAGCCTTGTCATCGCCTACGACGACACCGGAGGGCTGACTGCTGGAAGACTGGTCGTGATGCTTCGGATGCTCGGCTGCGATGCCACAGTGCTCGCCGGCGGGCTCGGCGCCTGGAACGGTCCGATCGAAACCGGTCCGGGCCGCGTCCCGACACCGACTCGGTTCGACGCCCAGGAATGGCCCAATGATCGCCTGGCCAACGCCGACGATGCGGCACAGGTCGCCGCAGCCGGCGGGGCCGTGCTCGATGCCCGATCGCACGAGAGGTTCAGGGGCGAGGTTGCTCAGATCGACAAACGGGCGGGGCACATCCCCGGGGCGCGCTGCGCCTATTGGGCCGATGTGCTCGACGCCGAGGCCATGCCTCGTTCCGCCGACGAGCTCCGCGATCACTTCCGGCAGTTGGGCGTCGACGACGGCAACGAGGCCGTCGCCTACTGCGGGTCCGGAGTCAGCGCGTGCGTGAACATCCTGGCCATGGAGCACGTCGGGCTCGGCACGCCACGGCTCTACGTCGCCAGTTGGTCGGGTTGGTCCGCCGACCCGAACCGCGAGGCCGCCACCGGTGACTGACGACGCACTCGACAACATCGACAACATCAATACCAGCGAGGCCTTCGATGCGGAAGGCGCACGCCAAGCCCTCGACGTGCTTCACGACCTGCGACGCCGACGCAAGCGTCACCGCCTCGGCGACATCGAGTGGTTCGACGCCGCCTACCGCGTCTACCTCGTCGCCCTGTTCGGCGGCGGCACGGTGCTGTGGATCAGCAGCTCGATCACCGATACCACGGTCTCCAACTCGGCCGTCGCCGACGTCGCCCGCAACGGCCCGGCGCTGATCGGCATGATCACGGCGCTCGCCTTCCTCGCCGCGGTTCGTAGCGGTGCGCAAGGTGGCCCGCTGGCGCTCGAAGCCGCCGACGTCGCCTACGTCATGCTGTCACCGGTCGATCGAACGAGAGCGTTGCTGCGACCCGTGGTGCAACGAGTGCGCAGCTCCGCGTACCTCGCCGCCACCTTCGGCGCGATCGTCGGCCAGCTCGCCGGACGGCGCCTGCCGGGCACGCCCGTCGCCTGGGCTGCCAGCGGCGCGGTGTTCGGAATCACCACAGCGATGCTGTGGGCCGGCACTGCACTGGTGGCGCACGCCATTCGACTCCCGCTGTGGATCGCGACCACGATCGGCCTGACCGTCGTGGCGTGGCAGGGTGCCGCGCTCGCCTGGCACATCCCCGGCCCCACCAACACTGCCGGCAGCCTGGCGATGTGGGGGTGGCGACAGAACCTCGTCGATCTCTCCGCGTTCGCAGTGGCCGCGATCGTGTTGATGGCCGGAGTCACCCTCTTGCAACTGACATCGCTCGATGCACTGGCCCGGCGAAGCAGCCTCGTCGCCCAACTGCGCTTCGCCGTCACCATGCAAGACCTTCGCACGGTGATCCTGCTGCGCCGACAGCTCAACCAAGAGCAGACGCGGGGCAATCCGTGGGTACCGGTGCCACGGTGGATCACTCCCCCGATTCCACGCCGCGGCATTGCCAGCGTCGCCCGATTCCCGGCAACGCGACTGGTGCGGATGACCGCCTTCGCGGCGATGGCCGGCGTGTTCCAGGCGATGGTCATGCGCGGCACCTCGCCGGCATTGATCGGCACGGCGCTGATGCTGTTCCTGCTCGGTCTCGAGGCGATGGAGCCGCTGTCACAAGAAGTCGACCAGCCCGACCGCACCGACAGCTTGCCGATCGAGCGCGGCGAGTTGCTGGTGCGCCACCTGATCGCCCCGGCTGTCGCGCTGATCCCGTTCGCCGCCGTCACTGCCGCGGCCGCGGTCGCCGTGCTCGGCACTCGGGCGATCGTACCGGCCGCGATCCTCGCCCTTCCGACCGTTGTGGCCGGCGCAGCGGGCGGGGTGGTCAGCATCGTGCGCGACGCGCCCGATCCCACGCGCAACACGCAGCAAGCGTTCATTCCGCCGGAGATGGCCGGAATGGCCAGTGCGTTCCGGGTCGGTCTCCCCATCCTCGTCAGCGCACTCGCTGCGAGCACCATCTTGTTCGTGCGGCACGCCGAGACGCTGCACACCTCGGCGATCGGCGGCGCGATTCGTGGCGCCATCGGTGCGGCACTGCTCGCCGCCCTCATCACCGTCTGGGTGCGCAGGCGTGATCGGTGGAAGCGCACGTTCCGCAAGTTCATGTCTGACGGCCAGTCCTACAAACAGCGGAGCACCGCATGACCGAACTGTCAACGCGCCAACTGACCAAGTCGTACGGCGATCGCCCGGCGCTCGAACCGTTGACGTTCAAGGTCGACAGCGGCGCCAACGTGGCCCTGGTCGGTCACAACGGCAGCGGCAAGACGACGCTGATGAAGATGGCCGCCGGCTTGCTCGACCCCACCGATGGCTCGGTACGGATCGGCCGTCACGCGGCCGGCAGCCAAGAGGCGCGGCGCCTCGTCTCGTGGCTCAGCGACACGCCCACGTTCTACGACGATCTCTCGCTCTGGGAGCACCTCGAGTTCGTCGCCCGACTGCACGGCGTCACCCAGTGGGAAGATCGCGCCGAGCAACTGCTCGACCAGATCGGCCTCACGCAGCGTCGCGATGACATCCCCACCACGTTCAGCCGCGGCCTGCGTCAGAAGGCCGCAATCACGCTCGCCTTCATCCGGCCGTTCAAGTTGATGTTGGTCGACGAGCCGTTCGTCGGGCTCGACGAACCCGGTAAGCAGGCCTTGCTCACCATGTTCCAAGCCGCATCGCAGCGCGGGGCGACCATGTTGATCGCCACCCACGAGCTGAGCTTCGTGACACGTGTGGGCCGGTTGTTGGCGCTCCGTGACGGCCAGCTGGTCTACGACGGCGCGCCCGCCGACACCGACGTACACGCCCTGGTGCTGCCGAGCTGAGGCACGCCGCAGAACGGGCGACGAAGAACTGCCGCCAGCGTTATTCGCAGAGGGTCTCGCGAACACTACGCTCTCGCTCCATGCAGGAATTCGAATCGATCAGCGCCTCGTCCTACGACCCGTCGGCTCTCGCCACCAAGCTCACCGCCAAGGCTGCGGAGGGTTGGTCGGTTGTCGCCATCGTCCCAACTGGCGGCGACGTCACGGCTTACGTCTGCCGCGAACGCGACGTAGCAGCAGCACCAAAGAAGGAAGCTGAAGTCGTCGAGAAGGAAGCGACGTCGGCCGAGACCGTCGAGCCCGAGGCCGCCAAGCCCGAGCCCGAGCCGGTCAAGATCGAGGCGGAGACCAAGCCGGCCAACGAGCCGTCGGGCTGGGCGATCGCACCCGAGCCCGCGTCGCCCACCCCGGAGCCCGCCGCGCAACCGGCGGCCGCTGCCGAGCCGACCACCACCTATCAACCGTCGCTCACGCCGTCGTCGGCGGCCTCCACTCCTGCAGCCGCCGGCCCGTCCACGGGCCCCACGGCTGTCGCGCCGGCTGCTGCTCCCGCCGCCGCCGCACCGGCACCAACTCCCGCAGTCCCAGCCGGTTGGTACGCCGACCCTGCGGGCCGCTTCGAGCTTCGCTACTGGGATGGCTCGACGTGGACCGAGCACGTGTCTCGCACCGGCCAGCAGTTCACCGACCCGCCCGTCGCCTGACGTAGCCGCCGGCCCGCGACCGCGCGGGCGACGCCGCCGATCCTCGGCGAACGCTCACTAGCCTCGACTCGAATGCGCGCTACCTCCGTCGGCCACGCCGGCATCCTGATCGATACCGTCGACGGCTCGATCCTGTGCGATCCGTGGTTTCTCCCCGCCTTCTTCGGATCGTGGTTCGTGTTCCCGCGCAACGACCAGCTGCCCGCCGAGTTGATGGAGCGCATCGAGCACCCGACGTTCCTCTACATCTCCCACCTCCACGCTGACCACCTCGACGAGGCCTGGCTCGCCAACCACGTCGATCGCAGCACACGCGTGCTCATCCCCGGGTTTCCGACTCGCGAGTTGGAGCGCAAGATCCGCTCGTTCGGCTTCGACAACATCATTCGAACCAACGATGGCGAGGAGCTGGCGCTCGGCCCCAACTTGCGGATCGCGATCCATGTCGAGACCAGCATCACCGACGGTCCCGGTGGCGACTCGGCGCTCGTCGTCAGCGACGGCACGGCTCGACTCGTCAACCAGAACGACTGCCGCACCGACGACCTCGACGCGCTGCGCGCCCACGGTCGCGTCGACCTGCACTGGCTCCAGTACAGCGGCGCGATCTGGTATCCGATGGTCTACGAGGAGACGCCGCAACGCATGCGCGAGCTCGTCGACGCCAAGGTCACCAGCCAGTTCGCCAGGGCGATGCGGTACGTCGAGGCGATCGGCGCCAAGGCGGTCGTGCCCAGCGCCGGGCCGCCGGCGTTCCTCGACCCCGAGCTGTTCCGCTTCAACGTGATCACCGGCGACGAGCTGAGCATCTTCCCCGACCAGCGCAGCTTCCTCGAACGGCTGGCCGCAGCGGGGCATCAAGGTGTGCTGGCGATTCCCGGCACGGCCATCGATATCACGACCGACTCGATCACCGTCACGCATCCGATCCCCGACGACTCGGTTGCCGAGATCTTCGATCACAAGGCCGAGTACCTCCGCCACTATCAGGCCGACTGGATGCCGTGGCTCACCGACATGCACCGCGGCTGGGCACTGCCCAGCACCGACCTCCTGGCAACGCTGAAGGCATGGTGGGAGCCCTTGCTGGCGATGGCCCCGACACTGCGCAAGGCGATTGGTGACCGTTGCCTGCTGCGCGCCGGCGACCTCGATGTGATCATCGACTTCGCCTTCGGCGAGGTGCGCGAATACATCGGCGAGAACTACGGCTTCCGCTTCGAGATCCAGCGCGAGCTGGTCGAGACGGTCGTCGCCCAAGGCGCCGTCGACTGGAGCAACGCCCTGTTCCTGTCGTGCCGGTTCCGGGCCTGGCGTGCCGGGCCGTTCAACGAGTACCTCTACAACTTCTTCAAGTCGCTCTCACCCGAGCGCATGCGTCGCACCGAAGCAGAAGCCATGCGACGCCTCGACCCGAACCGCGACGAGCTTGCCGGCGAAGAGATCCGCATCGGCGACTACATCGTCCAACGGCTGTGCCCGCACCGCCTCGCCGATCTCAGCGTCTTCGGCGAGATCGACGACGACCAGCTGGTGTGCACGCTGCACGGCTGGCGATTCGATCTCGAGACCGGGCGTTGTGTGAACGCCGACGATCGCAAGCTGCGAGTCCGCCGCGCCGACAACTGACTGCGACAACTGGCTGGGGCGAATGCTCAAGGTCGGCGGCGATGATGCCGATACGTGTTCATGGCGCTTCTTCGTCCCGTCGTGGTCACCACTGACTGGCACACCGTGCTCGATCAGTGGCTCTCGCTGATCGAGGTCGAAGCGGATCAGCCGCTGGACCTCAGGATCGTCGATGCCGCGGCAGAAGTGGTCGAGACGCTGCACCTTCGCAAGCGCGGGCTGCGCGGTGCCCTGCGCCGCTTCGGCAACACCCTCGGAGAGCTCGGTTGGCCACTCGAGCATCTCACTCCATGGCTGGCGGCGTTGTCGACGCTCACCAGCCGCTCCCGCCGCGTCGAGTTGCATTCGTTCGAGGCGGTTGCGGCACTCACCGAGGGCTGGGCCGAGCGGTATGTGCGCGGCGCCCACGCGGGCGTGTGCTTCGACGCCGTCACCGGTCTCGCAACGCCGACCGTGCTGCGGATGCGGCTCAAGGAGATCTACCAACATTGCCGGGCCTTCGGCATAACCCCGACCGACGCCTACTGCTTCGTGGTCATCGACTGCGACACCGACGACCTCGCCCCGTTCGAGCGTGATGCCGTCATGGTCACCACCGCGGGCGTGGTCAGCGACGTCTTCCACAAGGGCGAGACGGTCATCCGCCATCGCGGCAGGGTGATCGTGTTGGCCAGCAAGTCCGACTCGACTCGCGATCGTGCGGCACTACTGGCTCGGGCGCTGCGCGAAGCGCCGATCAGCAGCGCCGCTGAGCCGTTTGTTTGGGACGACGAGCTTCCCGCATCGACCATCGATCTCGATCGTCACCTTCGCGAACTGGTCGGCTGACCTGCGTCAGCTGTGCACCCACACGGCGATGTGGAGTGGCATCAGGTTCTGATCCCAGATGAAGTCCATCGCACCGGTGCTGAGACGCACGCAACCGTGTGATGCGGGGTGGCTCGGCACGACGGTCATTCCGTGGACAGCGATACCACCATTGAAGTACTTCGGCCGGTAGATCTGGCCGAGGTCGCCGGCCCACCAACCCACAGGGCGTTCGCGAGTGGTCTTGAACAGGCCGTCGGGCGTGACCGCGTCGCCCGACTCGATCTTGGTTGGATCGTTCTTGTTGGGGGCTGTGTAGGCGATGCCGCTGCCGGTCGAGGTGTTGAACGTCCAGATCGTCTTGCCGTCTTGAACGATGAACAGCAACTGCTTGGCCTTGTCGACCTCGACGAGGGTGCCGTTGTCGGCAGAGGCATGCGCCTTCTCCGTGAAGTTGGTCATCGAATCAGCCGTGGCACTATCGACCAAGCCGCTGGGTGACAGACCGGCGTACTTCTGGAAGGCCATCACAGCCTGCTTCGTGGTGAAGCCGTACGTGCCGTCGGCCCCCTGGTTCCAGAAGCCGAGTTGCAGCAATCTGGTCTGCACGGCTGCCGTCGCATCGCCACTGTGACCACCCACTGCTTGCAGCGGTTGATCGGCGGGCGGCGCGGCCTCGACGTTGGAGGGGAGCGCCACCGTGGTGGTCGGTGCCTCCGTCGTGGTCGGGGCTTCGGTGGTGGTCGGCACCTCGGTCGTCGTGGTCGGCACTTCAGTGGTCGTGGTCGGGACCTCGGTCGTGGCCGTTGTGGTGGCGATCTCTTGCGAGGTCGGAGACGGCAACCCGGACAACGTGACCACAGGCGGCAGCGTTTGGGCGGCGGCCGACGAACCGTGTTGCGAGCACGAAGCGAGCACGAGTGCTGCCGCAGAGAGAAGCAGCGGCAGCCTTTGAGGTGCAGCTCGCAAATTCATCGCACTTGCAATTTAACCCATCGGCACCTCAGAACGACGGCAACTCGAACCAGACGGTGAGCGCGTACTTCACGCCCCCGGTGAGCTGCTGCGTTTCGTGCGGGTGGGTGACCAACGACGGCCACACCAACATCTCACCGACCCCGACCGAGCCGTTGTCGAAGCCTTGGCGGGGAAACAACAGTTCAGCACCACGGTAGCCCTCGTTGAGCTTGATCGAGCCCGAGACCTGGGCGACATCGTGATGGATGCGCAGCGACTCCTGCTCGCCCGGGGCGTATCGGATCACGAACGCGTCACGCAGCCCGTAGTAGTCGACGTACGGCCACACCGTGCGCAGCTGTGGCCAGATGCGCATCCCAAAATCTTCTTGCACCGTCTCGAACAGCCGCGGGCTGATCACGGCCAGCGAGACCTCATGACCGGGGACCGGGTCGTCGGGCTGAAGCTCGAAGGCGCCGAGCGCCTCCGCCGCACGCACCACCGTCGCACAGAACTGCCGGGTCCAGCAGGGCACGACCAGCAGGTCAGGGCCGACCTCGGTCAAACCCGCCCGTTCGTCGATGGCGCCCTGATAGCCGAACACCTGCTGCAGATCATCGAACATCTCACGATCGTGTCAGAGATCGTCGGCTACCAACCGCCATGGCTCGCGAGACATCCGTTGCGGATCGAATCGATCGAGGAGCGCGCCAGCCATCACCGCTCGGCCTCCGGTGTCCATCCCCAGGCTCGCGGCGAGGCGGGCGCACACATCGCCTGGCGAGAAACCAAGCGCGGCCAAGTCGTCGAGGGTCACCGCGCCGTGCCGTTTCGCCAAGCGCGATCCATCCGGGGCGAGCACGAGCGGCACGTGCGCATACCGCGGCACCGGGAGGTCGAGCAATCGGTGGAGCTCGATCTGCCTCGGTGTCGTCGCCAACAGGTCGTCGCCGCGGACCACCTCGGTCACCGATTGCGCGGCGTCGTCGATCACCACGGCCAAGTTGTACGCTGGCACGCCATCGTTTCGTTGCAACACGACATCGTCGAGACGGCCGACCTGTGGGCCGGCAACAAGGTCATCGAACGACACGGTTCGCCCGTCGCTCAGCAGGCGTAAGGCCGGGCTCCGACCCGCCGCACGTTTCGCCAGCCGCTGCTCCTCCGTCAGGTGCCGGCACGTGCCCGGATACACCCCATCGAGGTCGGCGCCCTGCGGCGCACGAGCAGACTGACGGATCTCGCTGCGCGTGCAGAAGCATTCGTAGACGAGCCCCAGCGAGCGCAACCGATCGATCGCTGCTCGGTAGAGCGCGAACCTTTCCGATTGGTGTACGACCTCGCCGTCCCAGTCGAGACCGATGCTGCGCAGCGCGGCGAGCTGACCTGCCTCGTGCTCGGGTGACGACGTCACACGGTCGAGGTCCTCCATGCGGACGATGAACTCGCCACCGACACGTCGGGCCATCAACCAGGCAACCAGCGCCGTTCTGAGGTTGCCGAGGTGCAACGGGCCGGTCGGGGACGGGGCGAATCGACCGCGCACGAAGTTCATTCTCGCCGTCGACACGCTGTATACAACTGTCGGGGACCGAGATTGAACTCACGTGCGCTCCTCGACCGACCGATACAAGATCGAATTGCACCACACCTGCAGAACGCGAGGAGAGGTCAGTGGCGGCAGCGCCAACCAGTGACGATCACCACGCGCACCTGCGCGAGCGCGCCCTCGCAACCGTCGTGACCAACCTGGCGATCGCGCCGTTCTGGCTGGTTCCGTTCACCCTGCTGGTCAGCGTGCTCACCAGGAGCGACAACGACCACTTCCGGCTGCAGGTCTGGATCGCGGCGGCAGTGCTGTCGAGCGTCCTCATCGGCGCAGGCGTCACCACGTTCCGCCGGCGACGACCGGGGCCGACACCTCGAGGGACCGTGATGTTGCTACGCGCAGCGATGGTCTCGATGGGCACCGTGTTTGGAATGGCGGCTTGGGTCGCCGGCCGGGCACCGATCGAAATGGTGATGTTGTTCGCTGTGTTCCCAACCACCGCCAGCGCGATCGGGGCAATGCTCACGGCTGGTCGCCGCGATCTCTTCGTCAGCGTTCTGGTACCGATGGCCGGACTGTCCGCGATCAGTCTGGCGACATCGAGCGACATGCGGTTGCGCGGCTTGGCCGTGTTGTGGCTGTTCTACGCCGCTGCGTTGGCCTACATCCACTCGAGGCTGACCAAGACCGTCCGCACCGCAATCCTCATGCAGAAGACCAGCGAAGACCTGCTTGCCGAGATTGCCGACGACCAAGCCAAGCTGACGGAGACGAATGGCCGGTTGGCCAGCACGATCGAGCAGCTCACGCATCAGGCGACACACGATGCGCTCACCGGGTTGCTCAATCGGCGCGGCATGTTCGAAACCCTGGAGTCACTTGTCAACGCGGCGACCA
The DNA here is from genome assembly GCA_025358075.1 of Ilumatobacteraceae bacterium. Classification (GTDB taxonomy): domain Bacteria; phylum Actinomycetota; class Acidimicrobiia; order Acidimicrobiales; family Ilumatobacteraceae; genus JAENVT01. The sequence continues at coordinate 19,912 of JANYKU010000002.1, read as the reverse complement.
CCGAACAACCCGTCGGCGTGCTCTTCTTGGATCTCGACCGCTTCAAGGCGGTCAACGACATGCTCGGGCATCGCGGCGGCGACCACTTCCTGCGCATCGTCGCCGATCGCATCGACCGTTGCGTCAGGACCGAAGGTGTCGCCGGGCGCATCGGCGGCGACGAGTTCATCGTCGCCCTTCCTGGCGCGGACGAAGCCAAGACCATCGACGTCGCTCAGCAGTTGCGGAGCGCGCTCGGCAACGCGATCCACGCGGCCGGCCGAGAGTTGCCCTCGTCGGTCAGCATCGGCATCGCCCATGCTCCAACCCACGGCACCAACGTCGGCGAGCTCTTGGCCAACGCCAACGTCGCTCTCTACCGGGCAAAGGCCGATGGACGGAATCGGGCCACCTACTTCGATACCGAACTGGCCGACGAGAACCGGGAACGCATCGACCTCGAACTGCGGTTGCGACGAGCCATCGACGATGGCGACATCGTTCCGTTCTTCCAGCCGGAGCTCGATGCCAGCACTGGCATGATCGTGGGCGCCGAGCTGCTGGCCCGTTGGGTGCAGCCCAACGGAACCGTTGTACCGGCACACGAGTTCATGGACCTCGCGGTCAGCGCCGGACTCCTCGATCGACTCACGGAACGCGTCCTCAGCGGGGCCCGCAGGCAGATCCGCAGATTGGTCGTTCTCGGCCTGCCCGAAGGGTTCCGCTTCCGTGTGAACCTCGCACCGCATTCCACCGAACGGCCGTGGCGCGACAACCCCATCGACGGACTCGTCAGCGGCATCGACCCGAAGCTGTTGACCGTCGACATCCGCGAGTCGTTCGTCACCGTCGATCTGCCGTCGGCAGCGGCGAACCTCACCGAGTTCCGTGCTCGAGGTGGCCGAGTCTGCCTCGACGACTTCGCCCAAGGGGTGTCATCGCTCAGCATGCTCCGGCGCCTGCCGCTCGATGAAGTGCGCATCGATCGAATCTCCATCGACACGATCACGACGCATCCGCACGACCGCGCCATCGTTCGTTCGATCATCGCCCTCACTCGCGAGATCGGCCTCGAGGTCACCGCCGATGGTGTGGAGACCGGCGCGCAGGCCGACGCGTTGATCGCCCTCGGATGCGTGCGTCAGCAGGGCCATCTCTACGCGCCCGCGCTCGCCGAGGATGCGTTCGAGAACTACCTCCTCGGCCGTCTCGCCGAGCAGTACGTGCAGGCAACCGACAGCCTGCCGACCTGGAACACCTACGAATTGGACTGAGACATACAGGCGAATTGGATTGAGGCATACCGGCGAAGGCACCGTTGAGTCGGGACCTTGGTGCCTTTCCTGCGCTCCGTCCGGTCACTACGTTGGCACCGATGTTCGCCGTCTCTGTCCTCGCAATGGAGCGGTTCTTCGCGCTGCTGACGTTCCTTGCCGGTGGTGGGGCGATCGCACTGGTGCTTGCCCGCGTGCTGCCGAGCGGTGCTCAGCTCATCGACATGATCCGCCCGGCGCGCCTGTGGCTGGCCTGGCTTGTCGCCGCCGTGTCGATGGCCGGAAGCCTGTACTTCAGCGAGAGCGCCCACTTCGCGCCGTGCAAGCTGTGCTGGTACCAACGAATCGCGATGTACTCGCTGGCGCTGCTGTTGCTCATCGCCGCCGTACGCCGCGATAGCGGGTTTCGGCGTTACGCGATTCCACTCGCCGCGATCGGAGCGTTGCTTTCTGCGTACCACTATCTGATCGAATGGAATCCGTCACTCGAAGGCGCCACGGGCTCCTGCGACATCACGGTCTCGTGCACGGCGCCGTGGTTCCGGCAGTTCGGGTTCATCTCGTTGTCGCTCATGGCACTGTGCGGGTTCACCGCGATCATCGTCTTGCTCTCCATCGGCGAGGGTGCAAGCCAACCCTCCGAACGATCTAATGGGGACTCATGAACAAGCGATCCGCACCTCCTCCGAAGAAGCCATGGTGGCTGTGGGCCGCCGTCGGTGCGATCATCGTGATCGCACTGGGCATCGCCGCTTGGGCGACCACCGGCAACGACCCCAAGGTCTCCGTCGGCACGACCGGCACCGACAACTCCAGCAGTTCCGCGGCCGAGACCCAACCCGTCACCGTCGGCGGTACCGCCCTTGCGCCGCCGCCGCAGTCGGGCGCCGATACCGCGATCGGTACGACACCGCCGATCTTGAAGGGCTTCACGTTCGCCGGCGCGCCGATCGACATCACCCCCGGCGGCCGGGCGAAGATGGTGGTTTTCCTGGCTCACTGGTGCCCGCACTGCAACCGCGAGATTCCGGTCATCGAGGCCTGGGCAGCAGGTGGCGGTCTACCGGCCAACCTCGACATCATCGGCGTCTCCACCGGTGTCGCTGCAGACCGCGACAACTACCCGCCGAGCGCGTGGATCGTCAAGATGGCATGGAAGTGGCCCGTCATGGCCGACAGCGCCCAGAGCGACGCAGCACTGGCCTATGGGGTTGCCAGCTATCCGACCTTCGCCATCGTCGGCGCCGACGGCAAGGTCAAGGTGCGCAACTCGGGTGAGCTGCCCGTGGCCGATCTCGACGCCATGGTGAAGAAGGCGCTCGCCAGCTAGCCGACCGGTCGCCGCATTGCGAGGTCGCCGGGTCGTCGTGATTGACTAGGCCGATGTCATCTGACGAGCCGCCACGTCCTGTTCTGCTGACCGACGAGTTGCGCGCCCAGCTCAACTCGGTGTCGACGGCGACGCTCACCGGCCAGTTGCAGCGCAAGGGGATCCGCTCGACGTTCCTCAGCGGGTTGAAGCCGATCAAGCCCGGCCAACGCATGCTCGGCTACGCGCACACGTTGCGGTATGTGCCGCTGCGCGAAGACCTCAACACCCAGTACACCTCGGGGCAGAACGCGCAGCGCCGGGCGATCGAGAGCATGGCTCCCGACGAAGTCTTGGTGATCGAAGCCCGAGGCGTGCCCGACGCCGGAACGTTCGGCGACGTGTTCGCGCTTCGCTCCTTGCGCCGCGGAGCAACCGGGATCATCACCGATGGCGCGGTGCGCGACACGCCCGCGGTCGCCGAGCTCGACATCCCCGTGTACCACCTGGCATCGCACGCCTCCACGTTCGGCCGCATGCACATGCCGCTCGAACATCAGATCCCGATTGCCTGCGCCGGTGTCACCGTGATGCCTGGCGACATCATCGTCGGCGACGGCGAGGGTGCGGTCGTCATACCGCCGTCACTGGTCGTCGAACTTGCTGCGGCGTCGGTGCAGCAAGAGGCCGAAGAGACGTGGGCGTTGGAACGTGTCGACGCCGGTGAGAGCACCGTCGGCGTGTTCCCGGTGTCGAAGGAACGGCGCGCGGAGTTCGAGGCCTGGTTCGCCGCCCGGCAAGAGACGACCAGTCAAGAGCAGAAGGGCCACAGCTGATGCCCAGGCAATCGATCGACATCGCCAGCTTCACTCACGCCAACCCGATCCCTGGCGCATCGCGTCTCGGCCCGCTGCTGGTGTCGAGCGTGATCGCCGGTCGCGATCCCGGTTCGAGCACGGTGCCCGACTCCGCCGAGGCGCAATACGTCAACCTGTTCCACCACATCGGTCAGTTCCTGACTGCGGCCGGCGGCGATTGGCGACACGTCGTACGCATCACGTTCTTCGTTCCCGACATCGCGTTTCGCGACGCGTGCAACCCGATCTGGGTCGAGCACTTCCCGGATGCAGCGTCGCGTCCGGCGCGGCACACCCAAGTGATCAGCGGCTCGAAGCTGGCGACGTGCGAGTTCATTGCCTACATCGACGACTGACTAGCGAGCGCGGAACGAGACCTCGCCGAGGCCGTTGAACAACGCCTCGACGTTGTCACCGACCTTGAACGGGATGGCCTTGATGAACGACCCCGACAGGATCACGTGCCCGGCTTGCGGCGTGACGCCGTACTCGTGCAGCTTGTTGGCCAGCCATGCCACGGCGTTGATCGGGTTGCCCATCACGGCGCGGGCCATGCCGCTCTCCTCGATGTCACCATTGATCGACAACGTTGCCCCCACGTTGCGGACATCGATGTCTTTCAACTTCGTCGGGTTCGCGCCGAGGATCACCAGGCCACACGCGGCCGCGTCGGAGATGCTGTCGATCAACGTGTTGGGGCCGCGACCGGCCTGACGGGTGTCGACGATCTCGATGCTCGGCAGCACGAAGTCGGTCGCCCTGATCACATCGGCGACGGTGATGGCCGGGCCTTGCAGTGGCTCCTTGAGCACGAACGCCAGCTCCACTTCGACAAGCGGACGGTTCATCGTGCTGCGCGGGATCACGCTGCCCTCCATGATGAACCAGTTGTCGAACATCGTGCCGTAGTCGGGCTCGGTGGCACTGGTGAGCACGCGCATCGCCTTCGAGGTGAGGCCGATCTTGTGACCCTTGATCACTCGGCCGGCTGCCACCTTCAACGTGGTGACGGCCTGTGAGATTCGATAGGCATCGTCGACGTCGGCGTTTGGGTACGTCTCGGAGATGGGCGTGATGGGGATGTTGTCGAGCTCGGCCTGAAAGAGGGCCTGAGCTGCAGTTGCGACGTCGGAGTCGGAGAGGTTGGGCACGCCGCGAACCTAGTCCGACGAGCCAGACCGCCCCAATGCCGCCAGCAGGCTCTGCTGCGGACTGTCGTCGGCGTGACCTGTTCTGGCGACGCCGAACGCCCCACTGGACTGCAACGGTGCCAGCTGTGGCCGCAAGACCTCCCAGCAGGCGTCGACCAGTCGGGGATCGAGGTCGGCTGGTTGACCGGTCGCCGCGGCGAGATCCCATCCGTGCACGAGCACGTCGATGAACCGATGACCGGCGTACACCGATCCCGGCACCGGCCCGTACGAAACGGCACAAGGGCTGTCGAGCGCGCCGGGCGCTTCGAACACCGCGGCGGCCGACTCGGCCGAACGGTCGTAGGCGCCAACTGGATCAGTGCCGAGCATGTCTCCGTCGAGCGCCGACCCGACATCGGCGATGCTGCGGCCCGACCCGAGCTCGGCCGCCCAAAGGTTGCCGGCGACGATGTGGTTGGCGAGGTCGTGCACCGTCCATCCCTCACACGGAGTTGGCAACTGCCACTGATCGTCGGTGACACCGGCGACGTAGCCACGAGTTGCCTCGAGGGCTTGGCGATGCAGCGTGGCGATGTCGGCGGCGCTCATCATCATCCTTTGACGTAGGCGAACTTCTCGGCCACCAACCCGTCACGCACGCGGAACAGATCGACGCCGCGGATGTGCCCGCCATCCCAGCTGTAGCACCACCGCTCGATGACACGATCGCCACATGCGATCGACTCTTCGACCTCGAACCGGCTGACCGTGTCGTCGAAGATCGGTTGCCATGCCGCACGGATCTGGTCGCGCCCCTTGTGCTGCACGCCGTCGGGCGCCGGGCCGGTGGAATCGAACACACAGTCATCGGTGATCATGGTCAGCGCCGTGTCGAGGTCGTGCGCAGCCCACGCTGCGCCGAACGCGGCGACAACCGCCGCGGTATCGGATGCATCATTCATTTCGAGCCCTCTTCCCCTGAATGCTTCTCGTTTCAATTGACCGGTCACCCGGGATCCGACTACCTTACCTACTAGTAGGTAAGTAGGTCAAGGGCCCGGCGGAGGAGGCGAACAACGTGCGAGTTGAAGACGGAGCCGTTGCCGACACCGCCGAGAAGGCCCTCGACATCGCCGAGCGTCTCGTGCAGGTGCGCGGGTTCAACGGCGTGAGCTATGCCGACGTCGCCGCCGAGCTCGGCATCACCAAGGCCGCGCTGCACTACCACTTCGCCAGCAAGGCCGAGCTCGGCACCGCATTGATCACGCGATACACCACCCGATTCGAGGCGGCGCTGGCCGAGATCGATCAACGAATCAACGATGCCCCGGCGAAGATCTCGGCATACGCAGGCATCTACCTCAACGTGGTGCGACAACAACGCATGTGCCTGTGCGGCATGCTGGCTGCCGAGTACCAAACACTTCCGACGTCGATGCGCGACGCCGTGGTGCGGTTCTTCGACATCAACGAGACATGGCTCGAAGGAGTGCTCAAAGCCGGCGAGCAAGCCGGCACCGTGCGCCCTCGGGGTTCGACACGCGATGCTGCGCGGGTCGTGATCAGCACCCTCGAAGGAGCCATGCTCGTCGCCCGTCTGCGCGACGATCCGACGCGCCTCGAAGCTGCCAAAGATCAACTGCTCGCCGAGCTCAGCTGATCGTCGTCATCCTTGGCGGCAATTTCCAGTGAGCGAGCAGCTGTGACCCGGATTCGACTTGGCGCAGATCGCGTGAGGCCAGCCCGATGGCCGTCGATCGAGAGCGGTAACCGTCGCGGCTGTAGTGGATGTGATCGTGGGCCAGCCAGCGCTCGTTCTGGGCTGCGACGGACGCCCAGTCCAAGACGACCATGTCGCCGTTGCTCTGCTGCGCGGCCTGGTCGAGCGCCGTGTTCCAGGCCAACTGCAATGGCAGTCGCTCCGGCAGATACACGTTGACCCACATCACCTTGTGACCGCTGCCGATGTGATCCATCATCATCGCGATCACCTCCGCCTGCTTGTTGTGCGAGTAGATGACGGAGTCGTTGGTGCCGAGGCCGATGACCCAGGTGTCGCTGTCACCAGACTTTTCGCGTATGGCGTCGACCGCGGTCAGCCCGGTGTAGCGGTCTGTTTTGATCTTCGTGCGAACGCCCCGACTGACGTAGGCGTCGATTGCTGAGTGCGACCAGCCGGCAGCCGTGAAGTCATCGGCTTGAAAGGGCAACGTGCCACACGTCAAGGAATCGCCGACCATCGAGATTCGACCGAGCGTGGCCGAGGGCGACGGCTCGGCAATCGCCTGGCCCGCACCGAGGACTTCGATCGCTGCCCACGAACCGATGGCCGCGGCGAAGCCAGCTCGCAGAACCTGCCGGCGTGTCGAAAGCTGGGGGACGGATGTGTGCATGTGAACGGAACCTGCAGGTCTCGAAGAATCTGACCGTATGAACCCAGGAAGAGTTCCGTACTGACGGGGGATTGAAACAAGTCTACTTCGGCTGGCGAGACGAGTGATCGCGGCGAGAAAACTAAAAAAGCCCCCGCTGAGCAGGGGCCTTGCGGTGGGCGGGGGGGACTTGAACTCTCGTTGACGGGGTGTTTGCTGGTGTTGCTGCGTCCGTCTCGTGGTGCCTGATCTGGTGTTTCGCGATTCGTCATGCTGAAGCGTGCTAGGGATAACCACATCGTTTCTACCCGTCCGGTAGAAGATCCGGTAGAAGCCAATCATCGCAGTTGTGCGATCATCGCAGTAGTGCGATACTAGGAGGCGTGGCCGACGTCGAGCTTCACGACGAGATCGTCGACTGGATGGACTCGCTCGATGATGACGAGTGGGACCGGACGGTCGTCGTCATCGATCGGCTCGCCGCGCTCGGCTCATCGGCGCGCATGCCGCTGTCCTGGAGCCTGGGCGAGGGCCTGTTCGAGCTGCGATTCACGCTCGAACCCACAGCAAGGCGGATCACGTACCGGTTCACCAAGGACGGAAGGATCGTGCTGCTCACGACCTTCCGCAAGCAACGTAACAACGAACGCACCGAGATCAGCCGGGCACGCAAGGCCGCCGAGGACTGCGCCCGAGAGAACCCATGAAGGAGCACACGATGGCCAACTATTCCCGCTGGGACGACGTCAAGAACAAGCGCCGCGAACCAGCCCCCGACACGCGGACCGAAGTCGAGCACGACCTCGCGCTCGGTCAGCTCATCTACGACCTGCGCACCGAATCGGGTCTCAGCCAGCGCCAGCTCGCCGAGCGCATGGGGACCACGCAGTCGGTGATCTCCCGACTGGAGGAAGGAGGCGGGGCCCGGAATCGCATCGACACACTCGCCCGTGTCGCCACCGCACTCGACCGGCACCTCGTCGTGTCGTTCCCCGAGAAGGTCCCCGCCAAGCTCAAGGACGCCGTACAGGTCGCTTGAGCTCGGCAGACGCAACCGACGTCATCGGGAGCCAGACTGGGCGACATGTCGATAAGTGGTGCGACCCCCGTGTCCTGCCGAGGGAGGCGGACCAGATGACTGCGGGAGAACGTTCGGTTCTGTCGTCGGCCTTCATCGATGCTTGGTCGTCGTCTCGTGTGTTGGGTGAGGCAGGTCCGCGTGCGTTCGCGCGCGGCGTGTCGTACCAGCAAGACCGGCGGGTCGAGCTCCTCGAGCTGGATGCGAGCCGGATTCGTGCACGCGTGCGGGGGACGATCCCCTATGGCGTGACGCTCGGACTGTCGGGCGGCGATGCGTCGTGGTCGTGCACATGCCCGGTCGGTGAGGACGGTGCGATGTGCAAGCACATCGCCGCCGTAGCGCTCGCCGCGATCGGCGATGACGATACGGACTCGGTGATGCCCGCCACCGTGTCCGGCCAGGCGGGCCGCGACGAGGAGTTGGCGCACTTCGTCGCCGGACTCGATCACGACGAACTGGTCGCAATCATCGTCACCCAGGCCGACGTGGATTGGCGGTTGGGCGAGAAGCTACGTGCCCGTGCGGCAGCCGCCTTGAACGCACCGGTTGATGAGCGCGCCTGGCGCCGCCGAATCGCGGAGGCGTTCGCGCCGTACGGCGACTTCGTGGACTACCGCGAAGCGGCCGGATGGGCAGACGGGGTAGGTGACATGGTCGACGCTGTCGGCGAACTCGTCGACACCCACCCGGCGCAAGCCGTCACACTGCTGGAGTACGCGTACGAGCAGGCGAACGCTTCGATGCAGTGGATCGACGACTCCGACGGCTACCTCACAAGCATCGCGTCCAACATTGCAGACATGCACCTCGCCGCGTGCGAGACCGCCGCGTCCGATCCAGTCGCGTTGGCCCGACGATTGGTGGACCTGGAGCTGACATCGGAACTCGACGGGTTCCACCGCGCTGCGGCCACGTATGCCGATGTGCTCGGCCTCGTCGGCCTCGCCGAGTACCGACGGCTGATCGAACCAGCGTGGACCAAGATCGGTAACGGCGACGATCTCGGCAACAGCCGGGACTACACGATCCGCGAAGCGATGATCGGTGTTGCGCTCGCGTCCGGAGACCCGGATGACGTGATCCGAGTCCGCAGCCGATCCCTGCGGACCCCGGACGACTACCTCGAGATCGTCCGCGTGCTCACCGACGCGGGACGGTCCGTCGAGGCGATCGAATGGTCGCAGCGCGGTCTGACAGCGATGGCCGAGCGGACCTCGCAGACCCCGCCTCTGCGCGAGGCACTCGCAGCGCTGCTCCGCGACACGGGTGACGCGGTTGGCTCGATCAGATTGTTCGACGACGAGTACCACCGCGGCCCTTCGTTGGCTTCGTACCGCCGTCTGCTCGACGAAGCCGACCTGCTCGGCGAGCGGGCGACCTTCCACACGAAAGCCCTCGAGTACCTCCGCCGCGAGATCGCCACGCAACCAACAGCCGGTCGTGCTCGTCCGTCAGATGTGCTGATCGAGATCCTCCTCTTCGACGGTGAGATCGACGACGCCTGGGCGGTCGCGAGTGAACATGGATGCGACGAACGGCTCTGGCTGACGCTCGCCGCATCCCGCCAGCACGACCATCCGCTCGACGCGATCCCGATCTACAAACGAGCGGCGCTCGCCGCGATCAACACCAAGAACAACAAGGGCTACGCCACTGCTGTCGACCACCTCGGTCGGCTTCGCCAACTCGCGGAGCGAGCCGGCGATCCGTCGCTGTTCGTCGCCCTGATCGCCGAGATCCGCACGAAACACAAGCCGAAACGGAATCTGATGGCACTCCTCGATCGCAACCGCTGGTGAGCGATCGCACAGCTCTGGACCGTTCGATGTCCACGATGAACTCGGCGAGCGCACCGAGAATCGGTGTCGGGAAGTTCTGATCGAGCGCGAGGCGCACAGGCCGGCGCGCCGCCATCAGGCTGCGGGAACCAACGTGTCCAGCGAGTGCTCGAGATCGATGGCTTCCACGAGACTCTCCCGAGTCTCATTCGGATAGAGCCTGACGACATCGTCGAGCGTGTAGCCGCGACCGGTCAAGGCGGCAACTGTCAGAGTCGTCAGTCGCGATCCGGCGAGATGAGGTTCGCCGGCGCACTTGCTTGGCACGATCCGAAGGTGCTCGCGCGGTCGACGGAGATCGGGGCCGACGCCGTCAGTTCCCTCGAAGGGACCAAGCAGATCCAGCCACTCGGAGAGCCCACCCTGACCACTCAGATCGTGCGTTGCCTCCGGGGTGACGATCACGATCTTGCCGGTCGGACTCACGTAGAGCGGTGACGCGCCTGCACGTCCGTCCCATAGATCGAAGCCCTGTTCGTCAAGTTGCACCAAAGCATCTCGAGCGTGTCGCATTGCCGACACGGGCCGAAGGTCGGCGTCGAGTCGCTTCGGGTGACGCAACCAAGAGGCGATCCGAAGCGCCATGAGGTCGGCGTACGACCACAGCTTCTCGCGCTCGTGCGAGATGCTCGGAACGACGACACCCTTGCGCGCCCAGTCGTAAACCGTGGAACGAGGGACACCCGACAACGCGGCCGTTCGGCGCGCGTCGTAGCAGCCGTCGAATGCAAGCACTGCGCTCATGTCTCTCCTTCCTGTGTCGTGAGATCGATGGTATTCCCGCACCACTGGCGCAGTCCCAAGCTTTCAGGCTGCAGAGCTGTAGTTGCGCGGCCGGCCAGCGAGCTCCTCCAATTGGAACGGTGGGGCCGTCTACTGGTCGAGGAGGCGCCGCAACTTCCCGATGATCTCCGCCGATTCATACGGCCCGGCAGCGAGCAGCGCATCGAAAGCCGGACCGGATGCCTTGACGTCATCTCCGAGGTCGTACTCCTCACCTTCACCTCTCGCTGCACGGCGCATGGCTGAAACCGCGTCGGCCACGAACACGAATTCGATGTCGTCGAGACCGGTATGAGCCCGGACTCAGTCGCCGAGCGCGGTGTGCACCCGCTGCGTCGGCCACGACTGGTCCGTGCAGCCGCCCTCACCACGCAGGCTCCTCTGCCCAACCTTGCATACTGGGCCGATGGATATCTCGGAGATGCCAGAGGAATCCGACGAGCGCTACCTCGCAGCGATGGAGCCGTCAGTCAGGATTTTGACTGAACTCGCAGACTCCATTCGTCAGTTGTCGACCGCGATGCCCAACGTCGGGACCCAGGGGTTCGCCGAGATTCTCAGTGACGACGCGCTGACTTCGGGGCAGCAGGGCCACACGAGCGCTACCACTCAGTCGCTCAGCGGGCTGGCCTTGATGGCCGCATCCGACCACGTCCGCGCGTTTGCAAGGCTTCACTCTGCCGCTCCCGCACCCGTGTTCGCCCATGTCACGCTTACTCGTGCTGCGCTCGAAGCACTCGTTTGGGCCCGCTGGCTGGGCGAACCCGGCCCAGGAGTGGACCCCCCTGAGCGTCGCCGTCGAGGTCTGGCCGCTCGCCTGTACAGCACGTTCGAGGAGGCTCGGGTTCCGGAAGCTCGCGATGTTGCCAACGCTCAAGCCACCCGACTCGAAGCGGTTGCAGTCGCCAACGGCTGGGCTGTCGTCGGGCGCCACCGAGGAAATCTCACCGTCGGCGGCCTCGCACTTCCGTCCATTCCAGACGCATTCAGCAGGTTGCTTGTCGTACCCGTAGAGCGCTTTGGTGTGACGCTCTGGAGCCACCTTTGCGGTGTGTCACACGGGACTCTCTACGGATTGCTCAGCGGAGTCGTCGAGTCGGATGTTGATCCGCTGGACCCGAACGTCTGGACCGCGACGCTCGGCGGCGACAGTCACAGTGTCAACACCCTCGTCCTCCTCTTGCTGCGCGGTATCCGTCTCACGACTCGTGAGCGACTGACTCTGATGGGCTGGAAGTCGCCGGAGTGGGACCTTGCCGACCGGAACGCAGACGAACTGGAGCGCGTACTTGTCAGGGCGCTCTACGGCATCGACCTCCCGTGACGCCTCAGCAACTCAGAGGCCATATATGGGTTGAGGCCTTGGCCGGGCACCCGAGCATCTGGTCGGCCTCGCCGGAAGTGAACACGGGCTTCGATCGAGCCGGCGCCACGCCGCCACGCTTTGCGCAGCCCGTGCGACGTCACACCCCTCTGCGATGATCCGTCCTATCGAGCCTGACGGCGTCGATAGGTCGGAGGCCGCCTCTACAGCCTCCCGAGTTTCAACGGTGTAACTTGAACCTGTGGGAGCCGACATCATGCCTGTCACCCGACAACTCTCGATAATGCCCACCTCGGTGCTCAGCGACTGGGCTTCAGAGCCTGACGCTGACTTCGGCGAGGTGTTCACCAAGCGCTGGGTCGTGGACTTCATTCTCGATCTCATCGGCTATACACCCGAGAAGGACCTCTTCGCTTGCACCATTGTCGAACCATCGTGCGGTAGTGGCGCCTTCCTTGTGCCGATTGTCGAACGGCTCATTGTGTCGTGCGAGATCTTTGGGCGAGACATCGCTGATGCACACACCGCGATCCGTGCGTACGACCTTCTCGAGGCCAACGCCACGCTGTCGCGCAAGTCCTTGATCGTGCAACTGGTGGAGAGCGGCGTTGAGCAAGATCCGGCCGAGCGGCTTGGGCGCTCGTGGGTGGAGGTCGGTGATTTCTTGCTGACCGAACACGAACCTGCGTGCGCTGATTTCGTTGTCGGAAATCCGCCGTACATCCGGCTCGAGGGTGTGCCGACGGAGCTGACCGACGCTTACCGCAAGGCATGCCCGACGATGCGGGGACGCAGCGACATCTACGTCGGATTCTTCGAGGTCGGGCTCGACATCCTCAGACCGGGAGGCTCACTGGCGTTCATCTGCGCCGATCGCTGGATGCACAACCAGTACGGCGCCTCACTACGCGAGTTCGTCACGAGCAAGTTCGCGGTCGACGCGATCATCACGATGCACGACGTCGCAGCGTTCGAGAACGACGTGTCCGCCTATCCAGCGATCACAGTTTTGCGAAACGACAACCAACGAATCGCTCATGTGGTCGACGCGTCGAAGGAGTTCGGCGAGACGGATGCCAGTGCCATCAGCTTGTGGATCAACGACAGCCAACGACGGACACCCAGCGCAAAGACGTTCCAGGCCTGCCGGCTCGACACGTGGCACCAGGGTCCCGACCTCTGGCCGGCCGGGAGTCCCTCTCAGCTCGCATTGATCACCGATCTCGAACGACGCTTCGCTCCACTCGAGAGCCGCGCTACCGGAACACGCGTTGGCATCGGCGTCGCCACCGGCTGCGACGAGGTGTACATCACGCAGCGCGCCGATCTCGTCGAGGAGGATCGCCTGCTGCCGCTGCTCCGAGCGGGTGATCTCGCACACGGTGAACCGGCGTGGTCAGGCCACTATCTCGTCAACCCATGGGACGGCCGAGAGCTGGTGGATCTTGCTGCTCACCCGCGCCTCCGCCGACACTTCGAGGCTCACTCCGCTCGACTCAGGATTCGCCACACGGCCAAGAAGCAACCGGACCGCTGGTATCGGACGATTGATGCGATCGACCCGACGCTCCTCGCCAGGCCGAAGCTCGTGCTTCCGGACATGAAGGCTGCGGCGCATCCCGTTCTCGATCGTGGCGAGTTCTACCCGCATCACAACTTGTACTACGTCGTCTCAGACGGTTGGGATCTGGAAGTGCTCGGCGGCATTCTCCTCTCCGATGTAGCGAACCTTTTCGTGGGGGCCTACTGCGTCAAGATGCGTGGTGGGTGCTATCGATTTCAAGCGCAGTACATCCGTCAGATCCGGGTGCCGGAGCCAGACCAGGTCGCCTCGGACATCGCTCGATCCTTGGCCGATGCCTTTCGAAGACGAGACCGGCTAGCAGCGACGAGCGCCGCAGCTGATCTGTATGGCATCGAGGTCGCTTCGCTGGGGCTTCACCCCGCCGCGTAGCGGTCCCTCGACGCTGTGCCGCGATCGGCCAGAATCGTGGACGTGACCGCCCAGACTCCGATCGTGCGAAGGACAAGCAGCCTGGTTGCGAGCAATCCGCGCTGCAAGCCGCTGCACGACATGTATCAGTCTGCGGTGGGGCGCGGCGCCAAAAGCTGGAATCAGATTGAGGCTCAGTTCTTGGCAGCGATGTCGGCATTCGATGCAACCATCTCGTCCACCGCTGGACGCCAAGACATGACAGACGCGGAGAAGTCAGCGCTATCGGCGGACCTTCAGAACGGCAAGGGTGACTTCTTCAACGACCTCCTTGCGTTGCTCCTGGAGAACTGCTCGGGAATCGAGACGTTCTACTGCCGGAACATCGTGCCCGGCCTGATCGTGCGGAACCACAACCTCGACGGCGTGTATCCAGCCACGGGTCCTATCGAGTTCCTGCTCGAGGCCAAGATGATGGGCACTCCTCGACACGTCAACAGCCCGCGGCAGAAGGAATCGGGTCGACCCGGTTCGGCCGACATCGACAAGCGCGTGAAAGAGCTCGCGTTCAAATCGATCGACCACAAGGGCGAGTACAGCCGCATGCGCACCTCCGAGGGCAGCGCGCCAGCAAGCGGTGGCCCAGGTGGAGGCGACCTCACAACTTGGCTGAGATCGACCGCGCCGAAGATCCATTTCTTCCTAGCGGTGCGCGTGACGAGTGCGTCCGACTTCGCTCGCACCCTTCAGTGGGCCCGCACCGCACAGCAGGTTGTCGATGCCGTTGGCCTGTACTGCTTCGAACCCGATGGGTCGACCCAGACCAGCTATCGACGCACTCCTGGAGTGCCGGCGGATCTGGAGCTCGAGCGAGTGCTCTACCGGGCGTGCACTGACCTTCGGGCGATCGCGTCGAAGGTGCTGCGGCCCGCAGACTGAGGCGTGGAACGTCTAGTCCTAAAGTTGAGGGCGTGACATACGAGCAGGTGGAACAACGTCTCAGCCAGGCAGCGCGCCTCCTGCTCCTCTGGATGACGGACCGCCAGAACTCTGCGACGACCAACCGGTTCTTTCAGTTCGTTACCACTTTCGCGAGAAGCAGTGTCCTGTGGGCCCATGGCGGCGAGTTTGAGACCGACGAGGCCGCGCTGAACGAGCTTGTTGACTTGGGTTTGCTCCGACGAATGTCGGCCGGCCGAGATCCGAAGTTCGAGGTCCGCCAGGATGCCGTGTTGTTCGTTCAGTGGTTGCGCTCGCGTGGCGTCGCCCTACAGGCCGTAGAACGGGAGGGTCGAATGCTCGTCGACGATGCCGACTTCAGCGCCCGACACCCGACGTCGGCGCATCACCTTTCAGAGGCGCTCGCGTTGCTGTGGTCGGGCACGCGTCGACCGAACCTGCGGTCGTGGAGATCGGATCGCATCTCCGCTCGGCATTGCAGGCCCTCGTACACGATGTCGCCGGCGGCAAGCCAGAGCAGGCCAACGAGAACGTCAGGCGTTGGGCTCCCACGGTCACTGCTGACAGGGAGGCCGCCTTGCTCGTCGCGATGGTCGAGCACGCGCATAGCTGTTGTCAGCGCCTGACCCACATCCGCGATGAGTCGGCCAAGGGCCGTCCGTTGCGGTCTGTCGACGAGCTTCGGCGAATCGCCTTCCTCACGACCGTGGTCTGCAACGAGGTTGCCGCGGCCGCCGTGCCCTGACTGAGTGACGAACGCGGCTCGAACTTTGTTCACATCCGCTTTCGTGACGACACTTCGAGTCAGACGCCGGCGAGGACTACCCCTTCGCGCAGTGCGGCGCGCACAACACCTGGAACGCTCGCTTCTTCGTCGAGATGCGCCGGGTCGACCACCGTGAATCCGACGGGGACAGGAAGGTCGCGAAGCTCGTTGAGTACGCGGACGGCGGTGTCGTGGCGGCGGCCGACGATCGGCATGACCACGAGCAGGTCGATGTCGGAGTCGGGTCCGTCATCGCCCCGAGCGACCGAGCCGTAGAGGATCACCCTGCTGGCACCGCAGCGCTCGACAATGCGTTCGGCGACTCGCGAGGCCCAAACGACGAGCGACTCGCCGTCATACAGGACCTTGCCCTTCGTCACCTCCACACGCGCCGAGTTCACCCGCCCATTCTCGCTTGTGGCTGGGCACGTCCCCGCCGCGTATTCCAGTGGACGGTTGTTTGCTGGAATAGCGGCGTCCACAATTCCAGTACATGGGCGAAGTCTGGAACAGTTGAGCCGAACGGCTCCTCACGGTGCCACGTCTTTCTGTCTACTTGCGAGCAGCTCGCATCCATGCGGGCGGTAGTGCGCCGTGAACGAGAAGCGCATCTCCGACTCGTACTCGGCGCAGGGTCCCCGATGACAGGAACGGCACCGACGTTGACGGGCTCCGATCCGGCGGACGCCCGTCGCTACTCGTTCCGCTCCGTTCGTCGAGCTCACTTCGCACGTGTTCGTCGCCGACGAGCGCGCTGATGTACTCAATCGTCGAGAGGTCGCTGAGGCCACTGGGGAAGATCAGCTTCGTGCGGTGGTTCGTGAGCACGTTGTCGGCGTCCTTGCCGTAGGCCTGGTCGAGCTGGGCCTTCGACTGCCAGACGGTCACGAGCTGGATTCCAGCACCGGTGATCGTTGCCGCCCATTGCGGGAGCTTCGGCAAGGGGGTGTTCGCAGCCTCGTCGAGAACGACCAGCAGGCGAGGATCGATTGGTGTGCCTTGTCGGTTGTACCGCTCGAAGCCCTGGGCGATGAGATCGTGAAGCACGGCGGCGAAGACCACGCCGACTCGGCTCTCGTCGCCGAGCGGCGCGCACAGGTAGAGCGTGTTCGATCCTGAGCAGAGCCAGTCGAGCGTGATCTCGCAACCTTCGGCGCTGGCGGCGAGGCCGGGATCGGTCCATGGCCACACGGCGTTGCGGGCCGTCGCGTACACGCTCGAAGTTGTTCTTGGATCAGTCGACCATTGGCCCTGGAGCCAGCCCCGGACTTGCTTCGCGGCGAGTGCGATCGACTCGTCCTCGTGGTCTGTCAGCAGCCGAACGAGCGGCGAGAGCGTGCCCGTGTTCTCACCGTCGGGACGGTCCATCTCGACAACCCACCGGACCACGTTGCGCATCGAGTGGCCCTCAGTGTTCGCCGCCGCCCAGAGCATCGCGGCGAGGAGCTGCTCGGCTTGGCCACGCCAGAAGCGATCGGACGGCCCGTCATCGCCACCTGCACGGGCAAGCAACTGCGCGGCAGACAGTGCGCCAGGCAGTGACCTCGCAGTGCGAAGCGGGCTCCACGTCGCGCATGGCATGCCGCTGATTCCGATCGGGTCGAACACCTTCACCTCCCCGATGGCTCGGCGGTGTTCGAGCGTGGCGCGCATCAGGTCGGTCTTCACCGACGAGACGACTGCTGGCCCGTCCCACGAGCTCACGCTCTCGATCAATCGCGTCGTCTTGCCGGACTGGCTCGGGCCGAAGAGCAGCACGGCACCTCGCACGCCTCGTCGGCCTCGGAACGACTCGCCCTCCGTCATGACACTCGTCGGCCCCATCGACCGAGCACCAGCCGGCCGGTCTCGGGCTCTCGGCCGAGGAGCGGCGCAAGATCCCTCGTCTTCGCCAACCTCGGCTGCGTATCGACGCCGACACGTCGACAGCGGTCTATCGGTTCGTGTCGGCGTTGCCGGTACTTCAGCCACAGGAGAAGTGCTCCAAGCGCAGCGGCGAGGACGACGGCAACGCTCAGCCAGTAGAGCACCGGGCCGGGGAGATTCGACGCCGCGGGTTCGGCCCACGCGCGACGAGGATCGCTCCAGTGCTTCGACAACTGCTGCAGCGCAGAGAACGACTCAGCGAGTCCCGCATCCAACGACCGCCGCTGGCCGACGAGAGCGGCGAGCGAGGCGGCGAGCCAGTGACCAACGCTGACGACCCCGAACACAACGAGCGCTCCGATCGCGAGAGTCTCGAGAGGATCGGGGCCATCGTCACGATGCACGTTCACGGAAGCTCCGGCGGTTCGAGGTAGTCGATCGCTGCGGTCTTCGCGTGGCTTCGGTCAAGCGAGTGCACGAGGTGCTCGAGGTGAAAGTCGCGGTTGGCGAAGTCGTGTGTCGTGACGACGGTGTAGATGCGGTTCTCGTGCGCGCCACGCGTGATGGCCGTGTAGCCGAGCTCGGCGTACAGAGCGTCGTCACCGAGCAGCAGCGCGACCTCGCACGTGAGTGCCTGCGTCTTGTGAACCGTGCGCGCATACGCGTGTCGCAGATGGTCGGCCACGTAGTCGAGTGGAAGCCGTACCTCGCGCCCGTCGGCGAAGCTGACGTGAACCCGGTGTTCGTCGGCTCCGGTGATTGTGCCGACGTCACCGTTGAGGATGCCGAGGTCGTAGCGGTTGCGCAGGCCGAGCACGCTGTCGCCGACGCAGTAGCGGCGATCGTCGGCCACTGCGACGAGTGGTCCGAGCTGATCGGATGTTTCGAGTAGCGCATGCACTCGGCTGTTGAGGTCGTCGACGTCGCTGCGGTGGACGGCGCCCATCACCGCGTCGCGACCGTCGGTGTGGAGCTGCCACCAGTCGCGCGCCATCTGGTC
The DNA here is from genome assembly GCA_025358075.1 of Ilumatobacteraceae bacterium. Lineage (GTDB taxonomy): Bacteria > Actinomycetota > Acidimicrobiia > Acidimicrobiales > Ilumatobacteraceae > JAENVT01. The sequence goes on along the minus strand of JANYKU010000002.1, from coordinate 1,437 downwards.
GCGCAGCGAGTCGCTGTTGTGCGCGATCGTGACCCGGCCGTGTTGGTCGAGTCGGCGCACGGCCAGCTCGGTCAGCCCCTTGCGGAGCGCGGCCGCGACGAAGCGATCCTCGGGGTCAATCTGCCGACGGTTCTCGACGAGTTCGATGATCTCGATCCGCTTCGCGAGCGATGCCAGCAGACCGCCGGCTCCGATCGACGGCAGCTGCTTCGGGTCGCCGACGAGGATCACCTTGACCTCGGCTCGGTGTGCCTTGCCGACGAGGTCGGCCATCAGCTCGGTGCCGAGCATTCCTGCCTCGTCGATCACCAGCACGTCGCCCGCTCGCAGCTTGCGACGACCGGATTCGAGATCGGCGTGCAACGAGTGAGCGGTCGTGGAGGCGATGCCAGCTCCGGATTGCAGCTCTCTCGCGGCTCGTGCGGCGAGGCTGATGCCGATGACACGACGGTCGGAGTTCTCGAAGGCCTCGCGCACGGCGTCGAGCGTGAACGTCTTGCCAGCGCCGGCTCGGCCGATGACGACATCGAGTGGCCGGCCGGACTGACACAGTTGCTCGACCATTCGCTGTTCTTCTCGGCTGAGCGAGGGGCGTGACGCGATTGCGCAAGCCACCGCCTGGTCGTCGGCTCGGTAGGTATCACGTTCCTCGCCGACTGCAACGGCGAGCACGCTGCGTTCGGCGGCGAGGATCGCCTGCGTCGTCCATCGGCCGTTCTCCACCTCGATCGCCTCGGGGGACTCCCGGTAGGTCGTTGCTCGGTCGAGGATCTCGTCGAGCGAGGCTCCCTGCCGGGCAGCCCTCGCTGCCGCACGGACCGAGTCGCGACGCTCGAAGGTGGCGTGCTCCTCGATCACCATCACGGACAGCTCGCTGTCGTCGACTCGGAGCGTCGGCCTCCGCATCACTCGAGGAACATTGGAGAGATCGAATCGGTGATCGCCGGCACGCTGTCGCCACTCGGCGCGCAGTTCGTCCTCGGTGATGCCGGTGAGCTTCGGCTTCCGGGTGTTCAGCGTCGCGATGCGCGCGCCTTCGCCCGAGTGAACTCCGAGGCGGTTCATCTCGGCGACGATCTCGGTGCGGCGACGGGAGAAGGCGCGCCGCATGTCGGCGCTGACGCCAGCGACCTCGGCGACACCGTGCCGATCCATGTCGTCAAAGACCAGACCGAGTCGCACGACGAGCTCCCTTCGGAGCGTCGCCTGGAACACTGCCTCGGCGGCGTAGCGCTCTCGATAGAGCGCCTTGCCATCGAGCGCTGTGCGCCGGCCGTCGGGACCCTCGGTGACGTTGAACACGGTCCAGTGGAGATGGATGCCAGGGTCACCGAGACGACTCGTGCGATGCATGAAGACCGCCCCGAAGAATCCCTTGCCGGGCTCGACGACTGCTCCCGCATGTCCTCGACGGACGAAGCAGGCAGTCGATTCGAG
>JANYKU010000102.1 GCA_025358075.1 Ilumatobacteraceae bacterium | reverse complement strand
CGATGTCGCACCCGCCACCACCCGCCGCTGGACCTCGTTCAAATGCGGCAACACCACCTCAAAGAACCGCGCAAGCCCGTCCGCTGTCACCTCCACAACCACACCATACACCGCGCGTACTATTCAGCGGTGGACTCTTAGGCCCATTGCGCTGGCACCGTTCGTGTCGTAGCGCTTTCTGTCACGGGCGGATTGATCGAGGTCTACTGCGACCGCCAGCAACCCCCTGGCCAGAAACCACGATGCAATTCGATGCAATTCGTTGGATGGGATGCATATGGGATGGCAACTCGAACCGTTCGGTTCGTTCGGTCAAATATCCAATCTGACCTGGTACTTCTTGGTGCGCCCCCTGGGTTTCGAACCCAGAACCTGCGGATTAAGAGTCTCTTCAGGACCGTTTCTGACCGCCCCTGACAGTCCCTCACAGGCTCGCTACCAGGGGCTTCAGTCGCTGACCGTTCCTAACCGTCCCCGACTGTCGCGCCCATAGATGGGATGAAATATGGGATGACAAAACCTGCGGATCCGGGTCCGCCGTGTCACTGGTCAGCCGCTGATATGTGAGGGCTGTAACGCTTTGTGAAGCATTGTGAATCTCTGTGAAGCACTGTGAGGTATCGTGAAGCTCTGTGAAGAACTGTGAAGCCTTGTGGTAGACGATGTCCGCACAATGAACCCATTCCGACCAAGCTTCGGGTCGTCGCCACCCGAGTTCGCCGGACGTCACGAGTTGATCAACGAATTCGTCCTTGCCCTCGACGAGGGTCCGGGCTCACCGGGGCGAGCCACGCTTTACGTCGGCCCTCGCGGCTCAGGCAAGACAGTACTGCTCAACCAGATCGAAGATACGGCTCGCGAACACGGCTGGTGGGTGATCTCCGAAAACGCAACACCGGGCCTTGTTCAACGCCTCGCCACGGATCACCTCCCCGCGCTACTCGCCGACAACGACCCCCAGGCTCGGACCACCAAGGTCAAGAGTCTCTCGGCGCCGCTCGGAATGGGCGGCGCCTCGTGGGAGACGACCGAAGCGCACCCGCGGCAACTTTCGGTGCGCTCACAGCTTGGGGCAGCGGCCGACTTGATGGCCGAACGCGGCAACGGTGTGCTGATCACTGTCGACGAAATTCACGGCGGTCGCGCCGATGAGCTTCGCGAATTGGCAATGGCGGTGCAGCACAGCTTCCGTGAACAACGCCAAGTCGCCTTCGTCGCCGCCGGGCTGCCGGCAGCGGTCAACGAACGACTGCTGCGCGATCAGTTGATCACCTTCTTGCGCCGGGCAGAACGTTACGTGCTCGGTCCGCTCGAGCCATACGAAGTCGCCGAAGCATTGCAACGCCCGATCGAAGCATCCGGGCGGTCAATCACACCAGAAGCACTGGACGCTGCTGTGCAGTTGTCCGAGGGATACCCGTTCTTGGTGCAACTCGTCGGCTACCACCTGTGGCGCCAGCATCCCGACACTCCTACGATCACAATCAGCGAGGTCAAGGCGGCGAGGCCGGCGATCATCCGACGAGTCGGCACGCTCGTCCACGAACCATCGCTCTCCGAGATCAGCGACGTCGACCGGGCGTTTCTACGAGCGATGGCAGTCGACGACGGCCCATCGCGAATCTCCGACATCGCCGAGCGACTCGGCGTCGACAGCAACTACGCCACCAAATACCGATCCCGCCTGCTCGCCGCCGAACTCATCATCGCGCCAGCGCGCGGCTACATCGATTTCGAGCTGCCATACATGCGTACCTACCTACGCACGCGCAGCCGGGACCTCGATACCCCCTAGATCGACCGCCACTAGAAACGGAAGCGCGGCACGTCGATAGTTCGTGTGACCGGGACATCGCCGGCAGGCACACCGACTCGACATGGCAGTTGGTCGACGCGGTGTCGCGGACCCACCCGCAGGGTGGTCACGGCGTGAACATCAACGAACAGACAACTCTCGATCACAAGGATGACCTGCGCCCGATGACCGCGGTCGGGGCGACATCGCGCTGGCATCAAGCGAGGGGATCGAGCTCACCGGCAACAACGCTCTGTTGACCGCGATGTTTCGTCAGGTGTTGTAGGCCGGCCCGAACGTCGAGCTGACTTGCTGGAGAGGCGTCTCCAACTCCGGCCCGCTCGACAGGGCTGTCTGAGGTGCGAATGGCTTCCACTGCTCGCCGTCAATGACCGGCGGCTCTGTGCAGTGTCACTGTGCAACCACCAGGCCTTCGACAACCGCCCGCAGTGCGGAACACTGCGAGTCCACTAGCGACCGCTGTGCGAGACCCTTGCATGGCCAAGTACGACCGGCTCGCGCGTTTCCTCGATGAAGTTCCAGCGGAGCAGCTCGTCGTCACCCTCCCCTTCACCTCGGTCGCTCGGCTTGTCGATGGGCTTCCCCCGAGCGCGTACCGACTTCGGCAGTGGTGGGCCAACGACTCCAAGATGGAGGCCCGGGCGCCGCGATTTGCAGGCTGGCACGTTGACGCCGATGGGGTGACTTCAACGCTCAGACCGTGCGCTTTGCCCGGGAAGGGGTCGGCGGCACTCCATGGCGCTGAGCGACAGCGGCATTTCATCGACGCGAACGAGAGGGCGTTGATGCTTGCGCACGGTTGTCGGTTCGAACGCCTATCACGATCCCGCGGCGCCTCTATGTCGACCGGGCCAACATCGGTGACGGACCATCCAGTCGGGGAGTGCCCGTGAGCTGAGCGCTGGCCGTCTACGGGGTGGCGATCGTCCGCAGACGCTGCTCGCCCAGGCCGTCGATACCGAGGCGCATCTCTTTGCCGGGCTGCAGGAAACGAGGCGGTTGCTTGCCACTGCCGACACCTGCGGGCGTGCCGGTGTTGATCACGTCTCCCGGTTCGAGCACCATGAACTGGCTCACGTACCACACGATGTGATCGACAGCGAAGATCATGTCGGAGGTATTTCCCGTCTGCTGGCGCTGACCATCGACATCGAGCCACATGTTCAAGGTCTGCGGATCGGCAATCTCGTCAGTGGTGACGATCCATGGGCCGAGTGGGTTGAACGTGTCGCACGACTTGCCCTCGTCCCATTGCCCGCCTCGTTCGAGCTGGAACTCGCGTTCGGAGACATCGTTCGACAAGGTGTAGCCGGCGACGTAACCGAGCGCCTCCGAGACATTGTCGATGTAGGAGGCGCGCCTAGCAACGACCACACCCAGCTCGACCTCCCAGTCGGTCTTCACCGAATGTCGGGGGATACGTACCTCGTCGTGGGGGCCGATCACCGTGTTCGGGGCCTTCATGAAGATGATCGGCTCCGCCGGGATCGCCATGCCCGACTCAGCGGCATGGTTGCGGTAGTTGAGTCCGATGCAGACGATCTTGCCCGGCCGTTTGATCGGCGGTCCGATGCGCTGGTCGCCGATGTCGACTGGCTCGAGGTGTCCGGCTGCGATGGCCGCGCCGAGGCGTGCGACGCCATCGCTTTCGAAGAACTCGGGATCGAAATCCGTGGCGACCGGGCGCGCATCGAGCACGACGTCGGATCCTGTGGAGATGACGCCCGGGCGCTCGCCGCCCGGGTCGCCGTAGCGAACCAACTTCATCTGCTTTGTTGAACCTTCACTAGTAGGTGGCCCGGCCGCCCGAAATGTCGTAGCAGGCACCGGTGGAAAAGCTGCACTCATCCGAGCTCAGCCAAGCGGCGAGCGCCGCGACCTCGTCGGGCGAACCAGACCGCGACATCGGGATCTTGGAGATCATGTATTCGAGTACGTCGGGGGCCGTGGCTGCGTTCATCTCCGTGGAGATCACGGCTGGGGCGATGGAGTTGACGAGCACCCCGGTTGTGGCGAGCTCCTTGCCGACCGACTTGGTGAGCCCGATCACCGCCGCTTTCGATGCCGAGTAGGCAGCCAGGTTCGGGTTGCCCTCCTTGCCGGCGATGCTGGCAATGTTGACGATTCGGCCCCATCCGGACTCGACCATCGGGGGGATGAACTCGCGCATCACGTTGAAGATGCCGGTCAGATTGACGTCGATCGTGTGGGCCCATTCGGTGTCGGATACCTCCCACATCGGCTTGTTCGGTCCGACGACCCCCGCGCTGTTGATGATGATGTCGACGTGGCCGAACTGCTGGCGGAGGGCTTTGACGGCGCCGCTATCGGACACGTCGGCAGCGGCCAACTGGTCGAACTCGTCACCCACTGCCTCCATTGATGCTGCGGTGAGGTCGACGCCGAGTAGCCGGCACCCCTGGCTGTGCAACCGTCGCGCACACGCCAGTCCGATCCCGCGGGCGGCACCGGTTACGAGGGCAGTTCGTTCCACGAACGCAAAGATTATAGGAATTCATGCCGATGGGGTACCCCGCTGTCAACGACCCTGCCGTTGGCCGGATTCATGATCGCGCCGAGCTGGGACACCCCGAGCGATCACGCACCGAGTAGTGGCCGGATCGGCAGGAATGTATCATCCGGAACATGTGCACGACGGGGGTTCTCAGGTTTGCCGACGGTACCTACGCCCTGTTCAAGAACAAGGATTTCGGGCGAACGCATCTCGACGACCGCCTTTGGCTCGACCGCGACGTGTTCGGCGTCCTGGGCATGACAACGTGGGCCAACGACGACCCGACCACAGACCAGTACTCCGGGTTCTCGATCGGCGCCAACCGCCATGGCGTGTTGTGCTGCGACTCCAACGTCGTCACGCTCGACGGTCTCGTCAACTACGACGTCATGACGCAGGTCGCGCTGCAGCAGGGCACCGACGTGTTCTCCGCTGCAGAGGCGGTCCGTGCTGCCTGCGCATCGGCACCGACCTCGTGGGGCAACCTGGTGCTCATCGACGCCACCAATGCCGTCGCCGTCGAGATTCGTGGCAGCGACGTCGCCGTCGTCCCGTTGGTGGGCCCGACAGCACGCTCGAACCACCACGTCCTCCTCGGCCATCACGAATTGCAGGAGGACACCACGACCACCGCCCTGCGACTTGCCTCGGCGCAACGACGTATCGAAGCGGCCACAGACGTATCGGACATTTTCGAACTGCAGGCGTCTCACGACGACGACGGCACCGGCGTCTGCAACCACACCGACTGGACCACCGTGTACAGCTACGTGTTGACCTGTGCCCCGGGCCGTGCGACCCTCCACGTTGTCCAGGGTCGGCCGTGTTCGGGAGCCGACCGAGTGAAGATCGACATTCCGTTGGGCGAGCACTACGGCCAAGCGGCGGTTGACGAGTTTCTTCGCGCCTTCCCAACGGCAACGAAGCACAACTTTGCCAACGCCTTCCAGCCTCAGTAAGTCGCCGTCGGGTCGATCGGAAACGGAAGAGTTCCACAACGTTCGAAGGTCAACCGTGACAATCGTGGGGTTGCCGCGCCGGCCACGTCGGCCACGACGGCCGTCGGAGCCGATGACGGGAAGTTGGCGATGTAGTCGGTGCACGAGCGGACGATCAAGACATCGACGTCGTACGGATCGAAGCCTGCGTGACGCCAGGTCGCAGGGTCGGCCGACCACGCCGGCAGTTCGCTGATCACTACGTTCACGCCCCCGCGGCGCACGACAGCGAACCGGCCCATCGATGCGGTCATCCCCGTGTAGCCAACGCCCGACAACCGGTAGTCGCCGTGGCCGAGGCCGAAGACCTCGCCCCGCAGCAGCGCCGGATGCGACCAGCGCGTGTCGATCGAGGCGCCGACCGGGAGAGCGACCGTCGCTCCAACTCCGAGTCGATGGCATGCGTCGACCGCCGCCGGGTCGACGATCGTCAGCAACACCGTTCCCCCATCCCAATCGGAGAGGGCGTGCAGCATCGCCGGGCTGTCGCCCGACGCACCGGCAGTCGGCGCGTCGGCGGACTCGGTGATGATGAACGGTCGCACGTCCGAAGCGGCAGCAGCGGCCAACGCCTCGTCGGGGGGCAGTAGCCGATCAACGACGAGTTCGTGTCGACGATCCCAAACGGCACGAGTGATGGATCGGGCCAGCTGGTCGGCCCCGTGCTGATCGTCGTCGGTGACGACGTAGGTAGCGAACCCGATGTCGGGCTCATCGAGCCATGGCTGAGTCGGAAAGACGCTGACGTCAACCAGAGAGTGAGGGGCGGTCGTCAACCGGTCTGCCAACACCTCGCCGAGAATCCCGTTGGCGATGCGCAGGCTCTCGTCCGCGAACAGTGCTGGGCACTTGGCCAGTGATGTGGTCGGTCGCAACAAACCGGTCATCACCGCGCACAACATCGCCGCAGCGCGGCGACCGGTCGCCGCTTGATCGACGTGTGGGTTGGTCTTGTAGCCCGTGACGACGGTCGCGAGCGCGCACAGACTCTCCGTGGCGTTGGCATGTAGGTCGAGGCTGAGGGCGATGGGCACTTGCCCGCCAACGCTTTCGCGGATCGCGGCCATGATGCCGACGTCGCCGGCGGTGTCACCAGGCCCCGCCAGCGCGCCATGGAGGCACACGACCAGGCCGTCGAGGTAGCCAGCCGACTGCAACGTCTGGCTGACCAACTCGATCAACTCGGCGTAGGACGAGTCATCGAGTGGCCCGGCCGGCAGAGCATGGGCGTAGAGCAACGGCACGACGGTCGCCTGGCGCTGGCGCAACTCCTCGCATGCCCCAGCGAACTCGTTGTTGGCGCCGACGAGTTGCAGATCGGCTGAGGCACCGAGATGAATGGTGAACCGGTCCAGGCTCCCAGCCGCCACTGCGAACGAATTGCTCTCTTGTTGAACCAGCAGAACACCGATTCGCTCGAATCGCTCGAAGCGAACGTCCTGATCGAGGAACGGCATCAGATGGTTCTCGGGTCAGAGGATCCCGTGGCGATGAAAGACATCGCCGATATCGGCACCCCCACTCAGCTCCGACCGCACGGTCGATTCCCCGCGCCTCTTGTCGAGGCCGAGGGCGATGACCTGGTCGACGTGCCGATGTGGACAGACAGCCGCGCCCAACTCGTCGGCCACCACCCAGTCGCCCGGGTTCACGACGACATCGCCGATCCGCACGGGCCTACCGAACTCGGCGAAGTTCTGGCGACCGGCCGAATCAAGCGGCGACGTGCCACGGGCGAATACTGGAAACTGCGCGGCAACGATCTCGCCGACGTCTCGCGTGAGGCCGTCGACCACGACGCCGACGACACCTCTCGCTTGCGCTGCGACGGTGAGCAATCCGCCCCACAACCCCGAGATCCGATCGCCATTGGCGATCACGAGGATCGAGTGGTCATGGCGGTCTGCCAGGGTGTCGAATAGCACGCCGTAGGCACCGTCCGCGACTTCATCGCATGGCGCGCACGTGATCGTCAGCGCTGTACCGGCCACAGCACCGCACGGCCACACCGCCCTCAGGGCGGGACCGAGAAAGCTGTTTCGCTCTCCGAGCGAATCGAGCACGTCGCACACCAGCGCGGCACCCAACAGCTGCAACTGGTCCCGCCTCACCACAGTTCTTGCGCCAGTCACACCCAGATCATATAATCCTTGCGACCAGCACTGCCGATTTGAGGTTCCGGATCCCGTTCCGGATGAACCGGTGCACGTCGGGTAAACATCGATCTAACTCGGTCACCTAGTAGGGGGAACATCATGGGATCACAGCACCACCAAGACGACGCAGTCCGGGCGGCGTCTGATCTGGTCGACAGCTATCAGAATGGTAGAATCAGCCGTCGGCAGTTCGGCAAGGGCCTGATCGGACTCGGCATCGGCGCCACCGCAGCGAGCGTCATCGTCGTCGCCTGCGGGGGGTCCAGCTCGAAGACCAAGGCGACCACCGCTGCCGGTGCAACAGAGAACACCACTGCTGGCACCCCCAAAGTCGGCGGCACTCTTCGCGAGGGCTACAACCGCGACATCTCCAAGCTCGATCCGATCACCACCAACTGGTACGACCCGGCTTTCAGCGCCATCTACGAGACCATCGTCACCGACGACCCCGATGGCAAGACGGTCGCTCAGTTCGCCAAGTCGTTCACAGTGTCCGCCGACGGCCTCACCTACACCTTCGAGATCCCCGAAGGTCGCGTCAGTCATAGCGGTGGAGTCATGGGCGCCAAGCAGATCGCCGAGGTGCTCACGACCATCAAGGAGAAGAGCTTCATCGGTGGCGTATCGACCGTCCCGATGGACGGCTACTCGGTCGATGGCAACAACGTCGTCTTGAAGATGAAGAACGCGTGGCTTGGCGCCTTGAACCCGCACAAGACCGGCTATTGGGGGCTGCTCAACATCGACACGTGGAACAAGGCCGGCGGCACCGACCCGAAGTCGACATACGGCACGGCGTCAACCGACGGCACCGGTCCGTTCACTTTCGGTGAGTGGGTGCCTGGTAGCCACTGCCTGGTCAACCGTTGGGACAAGTACCCGGGCAGCAACACCCCGTACATCACCAACAAAGGCAAGGCCTATCTCGACGCGATCCGCTGGAACGTGATCACCGAGGCCGGCCAGCGGGCCACGCAGATCGAGGGAGGCGAACTGGACACCTTGATTGGGCCCAGCTATGCCGACCTCGAACGATTGAAGGGCAACAAGAAACTTACCGTCATCCAGCACCCCGAATGGTCGGGCTTCCAGCTCTCGATGAACCGTGACTACCCCGAGTACTTCGGCGACGTCGAGACCCGTCAAGGGCTTTCCCACGCGATCAACCGCCAGGGACTTGTTGACGCCATCTTGTTCGGCAACGGTGACGCCACGTACGGCCCGTTCCCGAAGACCGACCGCCAATACGAACCCAAGGTCGAGCAGTTCAACCAGTTCGACATCGCCAAGGCCAAAGATCTGCTGGCCAAGGCTGGCTGGACGGCCGGCAGCGACGGCGTTCTCACGCGCAACGGCAAGCGCTTCGAGTTCGCGGCCGTCGTCGAAGACGAGACCGTACAAAAGCTGATCGCCGAGGCGGTAACCCAGCAGTTCAAAGAAGTCGGAGTTGTCTCCAAGTTCGAGGTTGTCGACCGAGCGGTCGCCTTCGAGAAGGAGTCCGGCGCGGGGCAAAAGGCCGCCCCGATGTCGCTGTTCTTCTGGTTGTGGCCGGTCCCGCTCGACATCCTCGTCATCTTCTCGTCGTCGGAGACAATCCCCGTTCCCAACTTCTCGCACGTCAAGGACGACAAGATCGATGCGGCGGTTGCTGAATGGCGCAAGTCGGGCACCCCGGACGCTGCTCAAGCGGCATCATCGAACTTCCAACTGCTCTGGGCCGAGACTCTGCCCTACATTCCGTTGATGAATCAGTACGCAACGTTTGTTCATCAGAACTACGTCAAGGGTTGGCAACCGTTCGTGTGGCTGCTCTACCCGGTGTACAACGACGTGTGGATGGACAAGTAAGTTCTGGGCGTGCTCCCTTTCGTGCGGCGGCAAAGGTGACCGATGAGCAGATTCCGCCGCGCGCTGAAGAACAAGCAACTCGTCATCGGGATGATCATCGCCATCGTGATCGTCGTGCTCGGCATCGTCGGTCCCGCTGTCTTCGGTGACTACTCCAAGCAGGACCTCCTTCGCGGCCACAAGCCCGTGGGAACCCCGGGCGACTTTTTCGGTACCGACGCGCTCGGGCGCAGCCTCGCTGCCAGAGCGACGTACGGCATCCGCATCAGCTTGTTCGTAGCCATTTCGGTCACTGGTCTGGCGATGGTCGTGGGCACGATCATCGGCTTGATCGCCGGGTACGTGAAGGGCCTGGTCGACGGCGTGATCAGCTTGCTGATCGACTTCATCTGGGGATTTCCGCTCATCCTCGTAGCCGTACTCGCTGCGGCGAGCATCGGCTCGGGTCTGTTGCCGGTCATTCTCGCGGTCGGCCTGGTGAACACGGTTGCCATTGCCCGCGTGGTGCGTGGCGAGGTGCTCGGCATATCAGAGAAGGATTTCGTGGTTGCCGCCAAGGCCGGTGGCTATTCCACGATGCGGATCCTCACCAAGCACGTCGCGCCCAATGTCATCCCGGTGGCGCTGGTCTTGTCGTCGTACTACGTGGCGGTGGCGATCATCGCTGAAGCGGCGCTTTCGTTCGTCGGGCTCGGGGCGCAAGCACCTCTGCCCAGCTTGGGCCAGATGGTCTCCGAAGGCCGCAACTACATGCGCCTCAACCATTGGGAGTCGACGATTCCCGGTGTGATCATCTTCGCCATGGTCCTCAGCGTCAGCCTCATTGGCGACGGGCTCCGTGATCTGCTCGACCCCCGTTTGCGAACGGCTCTCGAACGGGCGCGTGCCAAGTGAGATCTCTCCTCAAGACCGTGGTGCTGACATTTCTGTTGTTGCTGGCCTCGTCGCTCGCCGTATTCGCGGCAATTCGCCTGTCGGGTGGCGACGTCACCGCGGCGCGGCTGCCGGCGTCGGCGACGGCTGCGGATCGTCAGCTGTTCCGTCATCAGATGGGGCTCGACCAACCCATCCTCAAGCAGTACGCCACTTATCTCGGCAAGCTGTTCAAGGGCGACCTCGGCAACTCGCTGACGAACAGCGCCAAGATCAGTACCTTGGCGGTCGAGAAGATCAAGAACAGCTTGATCCTGGGCGCTACCTCGATGTTACTCGTGTTCGGAATCGGCATACCGCTGGGGATGATCGCCGCCTTGAAGCGCAACTCTTGGTTCGACACGGGGATCACCTCGGCATCGGTCGCCGGCATGGCGGTACCCAACTTCTGGTTGGCGCTCATCGCCATCTACTTCTTCTCCACTCGGCTTGGCTGGCTGCCATCGGCCGGGCAGGGGGGCATCAAGTACCTCGTGCTCCCTGCGTTTGTGTTGAGTGCTGAGGGCATCGCCCTGACTGTGCGGATGACCAGGTCGGCCATGCTCGACAACTTGAATCAGGACTTCGTCCGAACCTTGCGCGCCGCCGGGTTGAGCGAGCGTCGCATCTACTTCAAGCACGTGTTGCGGAATTCGCTGCTGCCCATCATCTCGCTTGCGGGCTTGCGCGTCGGTCAGATCGTCGGTTACGCCCTCGTCGTCGAGACCATCTTCGGTTGGCCCGGTGTTGGTCAGAGCCTCGTCAACGCCGTACTCCGACGCGACTATCCCGTTGTGCAGTTCTTCTCGCTGTTGCTGGTTCTGGTCGTCACGCTCGGCAACTTGGCGGCCAGCATCGGTTACACCCTCGCCAACCCGAAACTGCGGAAGTAACCGCATGACCGACGAACCCTTGCTCGACATCCGCGACCTGTCCATCGGACTGCGCGGCGACGGTGTCGGCTATGACATCGTGCGCAACGTCAGCATGTCGCTCTATCCTAAAGAGATTCTGGCCATCGTCGGCGAGAGCGGCTGTGGCAAGTCGCTGACGGCTCTTTCGGTCCTGGCGTTGCATGCCAGCCCGCCCCTGCACATCACCAGCGGTTCGATCATGTACGACGGTCGTGATCTGACCAAGGTGTCCGCCTCGCAGATGCGCGCTGTCCGCGGCGCCGAGATCGCGATGGTCTTTCAAGACCCGATGAGTGCCCTCGATCCCATGTTCACCGCAGGGACCTTGCTCACCTCGGCCGTGCAGGCCCACCACAAGGTTCGCTACGACGTGGCCAAGAGCCGTGCGCTCGAGGCGCTGGCCGATGCCGGCATCGAGGATCCTCGCCGGCGCTTCGGCGAATATCCGTTCCAGTTGTCGGGCGGTGTGTCGCAGCGGGTGATGATCGCTCTGGCTCTGATCAACGACCCGAAGGTCATCATCGCCGACGAGCCCACCACAGCGCTTGACGTCACGGTTCAAGCTCAGATCCTCGATCGCCTCAAGGAGCTCAGGGCCGAGCGCGGGATGAGCATCATCTTGATCACCCACAACCTGGGCGTAGTGGCCTCGGTGGCCGATCGCATGGTGGTGATGTACACCGGCGAAGTCGTCGAATCAGGCATGGTCGAAGAGGTGCTTGCTACGCCTCAGCACCCGTACACCAAGGGCCTGCTCGGCGCCGTTCCTCGGTTGAACAGCGACGCTGCAACCCTGGTGCCGATCATGGGCCGCGTACCTCAGCCCAATGAACTACCTCCAGGGTGTTCGTTACCGATCGTTGCGGCCGAGTCCTCGATGTCTGCCGGACCGATCGCCCGCATCTTGCGGTACATGGTCACACCGTAGTCCGCTGTCACAATCCGGTCAGCTGAGGAATCGAAGTGGTAGCCGTGCGCGAAGCCGTCGAATTCGTGACAGGCTCGGGTCAGGTGATTCGCGGCGTGCGATTGAACACACAGGGGGCCGGTGCTCCACGTGGTGGGTCGATCCTGTTCGTCCATGATGTGGGGTCTGATCTCGACGAGTTCGCGACGCTGCCCGAGTCCCTTGCGGCCGTGGGCTTCGACGCTGTCGCCATAGATCTGCCCGGTCATGGACTGTCCGATGGTGACGAGTTCGACCCCGGGCAGTGCCATGCGATCGTGGCTGAGATCGTTTCCACGTTGGCGACGCGATCGGTGGTCGGCTTCGTCGGTTCAGGAAGGACGGCAACCGTGGGGGCCGCGCTCGGCGCCCCTCACAGGGTCGCGGCCCAGTTGCTGCTCAACCCGGTGCTCGACCAAGCGATCGTGGCCGACATGCCGCGCAGTCATGCGGTGCGAATGGTGGCGCACGGCGATGGGGTCAGCTTGGTCGGTACCGAGACACAGAAATTCTTCTCGTACCTCATCGGCGAGAAACTCTTGCTGTTCAATGCGGCAATGACCCGCGGGCCGGCCGCCTTCGGAGACGATCCGACTCTGCTGGCTCACGGCGAATTGTTCTTCAGGCGCTACTTGAAACTTGCCAGTTGAGGAGGTCGACATGCCCAAGGTCGTCGATGGACACTTGCATCTGTTCCGCAAGGTCACCGCGGAGTACCCGCGAACCACCTACGAGGTGATGGCCGAGGACGATCGCGAGGAGCTGGCCGAACGGTTGATCGTAGCGATGGACGCAGCCGCGGTCGATCACGCCGTGGTCGTTCCGTTGTCGAAGGAGGACGGTTACCTCCGTGACGTCTTGGCGGGCTTCCCGGCTAAGTTCGCCGGAATCGGAATCTTCGACCACGATCGGCCCGACGACGTCACCGCTCTCGAAGCCCGTGTTGCGGTCACCCCTTGGCGGGGCCTCCGCTTCTTCGGTCTGCGGGCCGTCGATGGGTCGACACCCGAGAGTCTGGACTGCTTCCCGATCCTGCAGTGGATGGCCGATCGCGGTTTGGTGGTCTGGTTCTACGGTGACCTGGTCCAGATTCGCGCCCTTGATCTGGTGATGCGTCGCCTCCCCGCCCTGAAGGTAGTGCTCAACCACATGGCCTTCCTGCCCGACATCCACGCCGAGATGCAGGTCGACGCCCATCGCCGACCGCGCTTCGATGTCGAGCTCCCTCCGCCGGGTCTGACCGAGGTCGAGAGGTTGGCCGCAAACCATGCCAACCTTCACGTGCACTTCTCGGGGCACTACGCGTTCAGCAAGCAGCCGTATCCCTATCGCGACCTTTCCGATGTAGCCGTGCGGTTGCACCGAGCGTTTGGCGCCAACCGGATGCTGATGGCCTCGGATTGGCCATGGATCGAGATCGAACCAGGCTATGCCCGGGTGCTCGGGTTGGTCGACCAGTTGCTGCCAAGCTTGACCACCGACGAACGTGATGCGATCCGGGGTACCACGGCTGTCAGGCTGTTCGGCTTCTAGGAAGCGACAGCCCGGTCGCTTCCCCATTCGTTGATCGCTTCGGCCACTCGGCTGATGCCGACCTTCAGATCATCGTCGCTGGCCGCCAGCGAGATCCGCACGAAGTTACCCGACCCTGGGCCGAATGCCGACCCTGGCACGATGGCGACACGACGCTCGGTGATCATGCGCGAGACGAACTCGAGATCAGACATGCCTGCGCGGCTGATGTCGATCATCGTGTAGAACGCTCCCGTCGGCTTCGAGTAGGAAATCCCGTGATCGTCAAGGATGCCTGTTACCAACGCGCATCTGCCGGCATAGGCGTTGCGCATCTCGGCCACGCATGCCTGGTCGCCGCGGATAGCGGCAATGGCTGCCTTCTGGGCAATCGAGTTCACGCACGATGTTGTCGGTTCCTGGGCGCGCAGGATGTGTGGGACGATCTCGGGCGAGCCGACCAGGTAACCGACCCGCCAGCCGGTCATCGCATAGGTCTTGGAGAAGCTGAACACGCTGAGCACTCGCCCGTCGGTATCGAGCGGCTGCAGCGAAACGGGAGGGCGGTCGAAGTAGATCTCGTCGTAGACCTCGTCGGAGACGACCCACAGGTCGTGGCGGCGAGCGACGTCAAGGATTTCACGAAGGCGCGCTTCGGGGATCATTGCACCGCTTGGGTTACCAGGTGTGTTGAGGATCAGGACCCTTGTCCGGGAGGTGATCTGGGCCTCGATGTCGTCGGCAGTGGGCACGAGATCGTTCGCCAGCCGTAGCGGATAGTAGACAGCATTGGCCTGCAGGAGCTTCGTCATCTGGAAGTAGTTCGGCCAGCTGGGATCGGAGATCAAGATCTCGTCGCCAGGGTCCACCAGCGCAGCTAGCGACGTGTACAACGAGGCGACGGCACCATTGGTGACGATTACGTCGTCTGGCTTGGCGACGATGCCGTTGCGTTGCTGGAGCTTGTCGACCAACGCCTCGCGGAGATCCGCGATGCCTGCGTTGGGTGTGTATCTCGTGAAGTTGGCAGCCATCGCCTCGCTCGCCGCGTCCTTGATGTGCGATGGCGTGGGAAAGCTCGGCTCGCCCACCTCGAGGCGGATGCAGTCGGGGTACTTGCTGGCCTCGTCGTAGACCACGCGGATGCCCGAACGCGGCAACTGCTGGATGGCGACCGATGGGGTTCGGGTGCTCATTGCAGCCAACCACGCGGAAAGTGGCAAGCCGCCTGATGGCCTGACTTCACATCGACGAGGCTCGGTGCCTCGGTGATGCAAGTGCCCTTGCCCTCGGCGATGGGACAACGCGATCGGAACTCGCAGCCGCCGTGCACGGTCGTGTCGGTGGAGATGTCACCGCGCAGCAAGATCCGCGTCCGCTGTCGTTCCAGGTGGAAGTCGGGGATCGGGCTCGCCGAAAGCAGTGCTTGGGTGTAGGGATGAGCGGGATCGCGAAAGATGCTGTTGGTGTCGCCGAATTCGACGATCTTGCCGAGGTACATCACGGCGATCTGATCGGCGACGTGTTCGATGACTGCGAGATCGTGCGACACGAACAAGTAGGTGAGGTTCAACTGCTTCTGCAGCCCGATGATGAGGTTGAGGATCTGGGCCTGCACAGAAACGTCGAGGGCCGACACTGGCTCGTCGAGGATCAGGGCCTTGGGCTCGAAAGCCAGGGCCCGGGCAATACCCACGCGTTGGCGTTGCCCTCCTGAGAACTCGTGTGGGTAGCGATCAGCCATCTTCGGATCGAGGCCGACAAGGTCCATCAACTCGTTCACTCGTTGATGGGCCTGTTTGCGGTTCATTCCAAGGTGCGTCGTCAATGGCTCGGACACAGCCCGGTAGACCGACATGCGTGGGTTGAGTGAGCCGTAGGGGTCTTGGAACACCACTTGGAGTTGCTGA
This sequence comes from Ilumatobacteraceae bacterium, assembly GCA_025358075.1. Lineage (GTDB taxonomy): Bacteria > Actinomycetota > Acidimicrobiia > Acidimicrobiales > Ilumatobacteraceae > JAENVT01. Next base: position 9,440 of record JANYKU010000102.1, on the reverse strand, counting down.
CGGACCTTCTTCAGTTCGGACTTCGGGAGCGAGAGCAAGTCTCTGGATGGTGTGCCATCGCCCGCGCTCAGCCGAATCTCGCCTGACGTCGGTTCGATCAGTCGCAGGATGGCTTTGACGAGCGTGGTCTTGCCACATCCCGACTCGCCGACGAGGCCGAGCGTTTGGCCCTGTGGGATGTCGAGAGAGATTCCCTTCAAGACCGGGATCCGCGAACTCTTCGAGAACGACAATCCCGAACCGCGAACGTAGGTGTGGTGCAGATCGCGGATGGACAACGCACTGGCCGCAGTGCCAGTGGACGACATGCTCAGGGTCACGGGTGGGATGCTATAACTTGTGACTAGGCACGGCAATGTTGTTCGCCGCCCACGCAGGGCGACGCGAGATGAAAGGGCATCCCCGACATGAGTGAAGACAATCGAGGCGCAATGGGCGGCCTGAGAGATGCCGAGCTCGAGGAGTTCCTCGCCGGAGACGCATTGGCACGCGTCGCATGCCTACGTGCCGACGGGTCGCCGTACGTCGTGCCGATGTGGTACCAGTGGGACGGTACGAGTTTCTGGTTCGTCGGTCGCGAACGCTCCGAGTGGTGCAAGATGATGGAGGCCGATCCCCGTGTCGCGGTGGTCATCGACAAAGAGCACGGTCGTCCCGATTCGAACAGCGGCGAGATTGCCCAGATCCCGAAGGTGATGACATCGGGCCGGGTCGAGATCGTCGAAAAGCCGAACGTGGGTGGCCAGTGGGTCGACATCGCCGCCAAGATGGCAGTGCGCTATCTCGGTGCCGACGGCCCCTCGTACCTCGAGTCCACGCTGAAGCAGCCCCGTTGGCTGATCCGCTTGACGCCCGATGAGATCAAGACCTGGAAAGGTGTTGGTTGGGCGAAGCGTTACTGGGTCGACTCGACCGGTGGACCGTCGTTCGAAGAGGCACACGGCCTCACCAAGTAGTCGGGCCGTGGCCCTGACTACTGCTCGAAGTTGGCCCTGAACGCGGCCATCCCGTTCACCACGACCGCCCGATCGGTGGTCGCAAAGAACGACACACCTCGACGGCGATAGTCGGGGGCGCGACTGAAGTCGGCGATCGGGATGCCCACAGAAACCCCGATGGCTCGTGCCGCCTCGATAACTTGATCGAGGGCTGCCTCGACGTCGGGGTGGGCGTACTCGCCGGGTAGGCCATAGTCGACCGACAGATCGCTGAGCCCGACGAACAGACAATCGACGCCGGGTACCGCAGCGATGGCATCGGCGGCGTCGACTCCTTGGCGGGTTTCGATCTGGATCACGCAGACGATGCCGTCGTTGGCCGCTGGGATGTAATCAGCCAGCGTCGTGTTGACTCCCCATGCCATGTTGCGCGAACCGGCGGCCCCGCGGGTTCCTTGTGGCGGGTATCGGCAGGCACGCGCTGCCACGTTGGCTTGTTCGGCTGATTGCACCTGAGGAAACACCACACCGCGGGCGCCCGTGTCGAGCGCTCGAGTGACCAGCGCCTGCTCGGTGGCTCCGACGCGCAGCAGTGGGAACGTGCCTGAATACAGCGCTGAAACACACATCGCCGACAGCCGCTCCCAGCCGACCGGAGTGTGCTCGGTGTCGAGGATGACGAAGTCGAGTTCGACCGCACCGCAGATCTCGACCACCTCCGGTCCACCGACTTGGATGAACGTACCGAGCGTGACTTGACCGGTCGACAGTTTGTTCTTGAACCTTCGGTCGGTGCGGATATCGGGGAACGTCATGGTGTCACCGTTCTGTGTGTGGCTCGTCGATGAGCCGATGGGCGCTCGGGTGATCGCGGTCAGCCGCGAGGCGGACGGGCAACCGCGTCTGTAGATCGCGGTTCATCGCAAGAAATCGAGTATGGCGTCGATCGATTCGTCAGGTTGCTCGATGTAGTGGCCGTGGCCGCTGCCTTCGAAGACCTTCAGAGTCGCATTCGGGATCATCTCGGCCACGCGACGGGCACCGGCGCCGGTCGGGCCGGCGTCGAGCGGGGTGAGCACATCGTCGGACCCCACCATCACCAGCGTCGGCGCGGTGAGGTTGGCGAGCGCGTCACGGACGTCGGCATCGATCATCACCTGGCAGGCATCGATGAACACTTCGGTGTCGGCATTCCGGCTTGCCGAGTCGACCATCCCCTTGACCAGGGTGTCGAGGCCGATCCGGTCGATGTAGTCGCGCGAGAACGCCTTGTTGACCAGTTCGTCGGCTAACTGACGAGATCCGATGCCGAATGCCTGGGCAAGGTGCTGCCACACACGGAAGTGCGACACGCCCATGCCGTCGCACTTGGCAACCGCACCGGCGCCGAGCAACAGTTTGTCGACTCGCTCGGGCCGGGCGAGGGCGAAAGCGATAGCGACGAAGCTGCCCATTGATCCGCCGTGGATGTGGACGCGATCCTTGCCCAGATGGTCGAGCAGGGCGGCCAGGTCGTCGCACCACACGTCGATCGTGTAGCGCTGCCTGGGACGAGCGCTCAACCCGTAACCGCGGTGGTCGTAGTTGAGCACCTCGAAGTGTTGGGCGAGGTGCGGGGTAACGGTGTCGTACCCCTCGTGGGCGCTCACCGCGCCCCCTACCTGCACAACACACTCGCCTACGCCGACGATCTCGTACCAGAGGTTGGTGCCGTTCACATCGGCAATGCCTTGCCTTGCCACCGGAGATTGCTGGGCGTTCAATGGGTGGTCCATCCGCCATCGACGGCCAGGATCGAACCGGTGACGTAGCTGGATGCGCCTCCGGCCAGAAACACGAGTGGGCCGGTGATCTCGGCGATTTCGGCCCATCGCTTGAGGGCGACTTCGTGCTCGATCACCCGGACGGCGTGCCCGGAGAACTGGTGGGTGAGGTTCATGTCTGTGAGGAACGGACCGGGGGCCAGAGCATTGACATTGATCGGGATCGAGGCCCATTCCATGGCAAGTGCCCGGGTCAGTTGATGAACGGCTCCCTTGGCGGATGTGTACGCCGTTCGATTTGCGGCGCCGACGCTGCCGAATGTGGAACCGACATTGACCACTCGGGCGGTCGGCGACTGAGCGAGCAGCCGCCGAGCTGCGCGGCACATCAACCAGGTGCCCGTCACGTTGACGGATAACGACCGCTCGAAGTCGGCGATTCCGAGCTCGTCGATGGATCCCCGCAGATTGATGCCCGCATTGTTGACGAGGATGTCGAGACGACCGAAGGCCTGCTCGGCCGCCGCCACCACTCGCTCGCAGTCGGCCTCGAGCGATACGTCACCCGCCACACCGACGACTTCGGAACCCGTGTTGGCTGCGATCTGAGCGGCTCGTTGGGTGATCTCGGCGTCGTTCGAGCTGGTAATGATGACTCTCGCCCCGGCCTCACTTAGTGCGGTGGCCATTGCCACTCCCAACCCGCGTGAACCTCCGGTGACAAGGGCAACCCGGCCGTTCAGGTCGAACAGTTGCTGGACCGTCATCGAAGCTCGCTAGTCGCCGGATCGGCTGAGCCCGTGAGCATCGTCGTAGGTGAGGCTCTTGTCGTTCTCAACCCAGTACTTCTTCGCCCATCCGGTGCCCTCCCACGTCTTGAGGACCGTCGGCTCCACCTTGAACAGCCAGCGGGGCTGGTTGATCGAGGCGGTGATGTACTCGGGGCCGTGCGGGCCTAGGTAACGAAGCGCCATGAGCTTGGCGATCTCGACCCATTGTCCACCGATGTTCGGTCGTTCGACGACCTCGGCGAGGCCCTGTGCCCACACCTTGGGCATCTCGAACATCCGGCCGTTGGCCTCGTCCTTCACGGAACCCTCGTCGATCACCAGCCCGATTTGGGGCCGCTCGGCCAGGATTGCGGCGATCTCGGCCCGCTCGCGTAGCACGAACCAGAAGCTCGACCCATCCCAGTGGTACCAGGCGGGCACGACATGTGGGAAGCCCTGCTCGTTGACTGCCGAGATACGTGCCACGGCCGAACCCTCGAGGTAGAAGTCTCGCCGACCTGGGGTCATCGCCCCGATCTTGCCTCGCCAATTTTCAGCCATCTACTTCTCCCGGAGGTTCGGACGGTCGCGCTGTGGAGCGTGAAGAATATATCATCCGACGGTGGTGAGGAAGGCCGGCGATGTCAACCGAGCCCTTCGTGATGCGATCGGATCCGGGGCAGTCGACTCATCGGTCAGCTGTCGGGCACATCGTAGGTCTGAGCCGTCAATGCTCCGTCGACCACCAGGTTAATTCCCGATACGTACTTGGCCTCGTCAGACGCGAGGTACAAGAACGCGTGGGCGATGTCGTCGACCGACGCCAACCGGTTCAGTGGGACCACGGGGAATCCCTCGGTGCGCCACTTGTTCATCAACTCGATGCTGGTGACGTCGACCGATTGCTGGGTGTCGCCAGGGCCGGGGCTCACGCAATTGGCGCGGATGTTGAATGGTGCGCACTCGACCGCGATCGCCTTCGAGAGGGCAACGAGCCCGGCCTTGGCGACCGCATACGAGGTGAACCCGCGGCCGTGCCCGAGTGAACTGATGGACGCGGTGAACAAGATGACTCCGCCGCCTGTGTTCTTCATCGCCCGGGCGGCCTTGTTGCCCAGCACGAAGTACGCATCGAGATCGACGGACAGCACGTGTCGCCAAGACTCGAATGTGATATCGAGGAAATGCTCGTCGGCCCACGCTGCCGCATTGCTGATCATCACGTCGAGCTTCGGATCGACGGCGAGGGCACGATCGATCGCCTCGGCACAGTTCGCCATATCGCTGAGGTCGCAGCAGATGCTCAGCGGCGTCGCCCCTGCTGCGGCCACCCGTTCTGCTGTGGTGGCGAGACGTTCTTGCAGCCTGTCGACCAGGTAGACGTTCTTGGCGCCCTCACTGGCGAACAGTTCTGCCGTTCGTTGGCCGAACCCGCTTCCGGCGCCGGTGATGAAGACGTTCTTGCCGGCGAACCGACCCATTGTTCAACCCCCTGGAGCCAACCGTCGACCTGTCTGGGCCAGTCGAGCCTTGACGGGCGATCGACCCAAAATACTATAGTAAATGACAGTTCGAAGTCGTAGGGGAGCCGTCTGATGAGTGAGTTCAAGCAATCTCGCTACTACGAGGAGGGCTCCGGGGCCGGTGGTCTCTCCGACGCCGATATCCGAGAGTTCCTCGGTAGTCCCGACAGCACGTGGTTGTTGAAGCTCTCGTACCTCGACGAGAACGGTTGGCCGATGTCGGTACCACTCTGGTACCACTGGGACGGAGAGTCTTTCTACGTGGTAGGCCGTAAGCGATCGCAGTGGGTGCAACATCTGAAGCGCGACGCTCGGTGCGCCATTTGCATCGAGGAGCCGGCTCACCCGCGCATCCGCAAGGTGCTCGCACAGTGCCGGGCCGAGATCGTCGAGGGTCCGGCTCGCGGCGAGGGCTCGCAGTGGGTGCCCATCGCCAACGCCATGGCGTTGCGCTACTCGGGCCCGACCGGCCCAGAGCAACTCAAGGCGTCGTACGGTTGGGAGCGATACCTCGTCAAGTTAGTACCAACGAAGAAGCTCACCACCTGGCAGGGCGCCGATTGGTCGTTGCGCTACTTCGAACCGGGTCAGCGTCCCGATCTCGAAGCCAAAGCCAATTAGGAGCACTCGTGCCTGACGTTGCACGCCTGGTTCGTGAATACCGCCGTTCGGCGATCCGGGTGCTGTTCGACGAGGCGTCTCGTACCGAGGGGACGCTGCGCCTCGAGGTCGGTGAGCCCAGCTTCGTCACGCCGCAGCACATCATCGAACAGGCTTTTCAGGCCGCCCGACAAGGTCACACGGGGTACGGGCCCAATGGTGGATTGCTGTCTCTGCGCGCTTTGCTCAGCGAGAAGCTGTCACAGGTGAACGGCCTCACCGCAGGTGTCGATGAGATCGTCGTCTGTCCGGGCGGTATGAATGCGCTGTACAACTCGTTCGCCGTGTTGATCGAGCCCGGAGACGAAGTGCTACTGCCTACTCCAGGCTTTCCGAACATGGACGAGATGGTGCGATTGCTCGGTGGTGTGCCGCGGTTCTTCCGATTGCGGCCCGACAATGGCTTCCTGCCCGACTTCGATGAGCTCGGCTCGTTGATCTCCGGCAAGACCAAGGTGATGTTCTCCAACTCGCCGTCGAACCCGACAGGCCGCGTCTTTCCCGAGGCCGTCGTCCGCGCCATCGTCGAGTTCGCCGATCGACACGACCTATGGCTGATCAGTGACGAGGTGTACGACCAATTGGTGCTGGATCCGTCGGCCGTTCATGTGCCGGCGGCCCGTTTCGACACTGCTGGTCGGGTGATCTCGATCTTCAGTTTCTCCAAAGTCTATGCGATGACCGGTTGGCGCGTCGGGTACGCGGTCGCCCGAGGCGACATCCCACAGTTGATGCGCTCGACTCAGGAGCCACAGGTGTCGTGTCCGAGCACGATCTCGCAAAAGGCAGCAGAGGCCGCACTCACCGGGCCACGCCAACCGATCGAGGCGATGCGTGAAGCCTACGTCGAACGAGCCACCTTGGCCGTGAAGACCGCCGAGGCCGCCGGACTGCGGGCTTACGAGCCGCAGGGAACCATCTACATGTTGCTCGACGTCTCCGATTACGGAAGCGACGGTGGACTCGATTTCGCCCTCGAACTGCTACGCGCCCAGCAAGTATCGATAGCTCCTGGCAGCGTGTTCGGCCCAGGTGGTGCAGGCACGGTTCGCGTGTCCTTGGCCGCCAGCGAGGCAACCATCGAAAACGGGATCAAGAGGATTGCAGTTCATCTGCAACAAGGGAGAAGGTGACGTGTTGTTCGACGGAATCGACCAGCGACTCCAGACGGCTGCGCAGCGGCACGTCGCTGCATTCGTGACCGCCCGGGCCGACGAGATCTTCGAGTTCACCTGCGACCTGATTCGCACGCACTCGGTCAATCCTCCCGGCAACGAGGTAGCGGTCAGCAAGGTCATCACCGATCGCCTCGCTGCCTTGGGCATCGATGACTACTCGATCGCTGCGTGCGAACCGACGCGACCGAACGTGATAGCGCACGTCACCGGCACCTCGCCTGGGGCCACGCTGATGTTTTCCGGGCACATCGACACCAAACCAGCCGGGAACATGGACGAATGGAAGACCGACCCGTGGACCCCGACGGTCCAGGGCGATCAGCTGATCGGTCTCGGTTCCGGCGACATGAAAGGAGCCATAGCGGCGATGATCTACGCCGCGGCGGCACTCCACGATCTCGGCGAGTTCCCCGGCAAGCTTTCGCTGGCCCTGACGTCCGACGAGGAGAACGGCTCGACCTACGGCGCCAAGTGGTTGGCCGCCGAGGGGCACATCCAAGCCGACGTGTGCGTCATCGGCGAACCGGCCGGGGTACACGAGGAATGGGAATCCATCCATCTCGTATCGCGTGGCGCTGCCCTCTTCAAGGTGATCGTGCTCGGAACACAGATGCACTCGTCGATCTCCGATCAGCTACCCGCGGTCAACGCGACCCTGAAGATGGCGGCGCTGGCACTGAAGATGCAACGGGAGATGCGCGACTACCTGACCTTCGACGAACATCAGTACTGCCGTTTCGGCCCGACAGTGAACGTCGGCGTGATGGCACAGGCCGGTGTGACCTACGGGGTCTTTCCCGGTCGAGCCGAGTTCGCCTCCGATATTCGCACGGTTCCGGGCATGACCGAGGAACAGGTCAAGGCCGATGTGCAGCGATTCCTCGACGCTGCCATGGCCGAGGATCCCGAACTCGATGCCACGCTCGAGTGGTACTTGATGGTCGAGGCCACCGAGATCGATGGGGGTAACCGCATCGTTCGGTGCCTCGCCGATGCTTCGCAGCAGGTGTTGGGGCGCACTCCGCGGCTCGACGCCTTCCCAGGCGCGACCGATGCCGGCTTCATTCAGCGCGCTGCCGGTGTGCCCTGCATCGCCTCTTTCGGACCGGGGTTCCTGCCGCGTGCCCACAGCCCCAACGAAGCAATGCATAAAGATGGCGCGGCCCAAGCAGCGATGATCTACGCGCTATCAGCATTGGACTACCTCGGCTCATGAGCGCGCTGTCCACCGACGAAATCTGTTCGCGTTTCCGTGGCATGTACGTGCCGGCGGTCAGTGATGCGATGTACGAGCTCGGCCTTCCCGAGCCGGTTCTGCCGAGCGAGTTGCGACCGCTGTTCCCGGACAAGTCCTTCGTCGGCATTGCCTTCACCCTCGAAGGTGTCGAGATCGTGCCGGCGGTGTCGTGGGACGAAGGCAAGAAGCGCATCGCCTCGTATCTCGAAGTGTTCGAGAAGCTCACCCCGAACGCGGTGATCGTGTCCAAGAACACGGGCAACTTCGTCGGTCACTTCGGTGAGCTCACCGGCAACTCGGCGATGGAGCACGGGTGTGTCGGTGTGGTACTCGATGGCAACCTCCGCGACACTGCCGGCTTGCGCGAGATCGGATTGCAGGTCTACTACCGCAACGTCAACCCGCGCAGCGGCATGGGCCGCTGGGAGATGACGTCGTTCCATCAGCCGGTCACCATCGGTGCGGTCACCGTGTACTCCGGCGACCTGGTGATCGCCGACTTCGATGGGATCCTGGTGGTACCTCAAGCCGACATCCCGGCGGTGCTGCAGAAGGCCGAGGAGATCGTCGGGATCGAAAGCAACGTTCGCGACGACATGCGCCGTGGCATGAGCCCACTTGAAGGGTTGGCCAAGCATGGGCACATCTGAGGCGCCAGTCGCCGTGCAGATCGCTCATTCGGGTCTGGCCGAGGAAGTCGTCGTCATCGAGTGGATCGCCGAGGACGGTGCCGAAGTCACCATCGGCAGCCCGTTGGTGATCATCGAGTCGGAGAAAGCCCAGATCGAGATCGAGTCACCCGCTTCGGGGCGGCTGGAGATCCTGGTCGCGGCCTCCGACATCGAGGTGGCTATAGGCACGACAATCGCCCGGATCCATCCGTGAGCACAGCCTTCTCCCTGGCAGGCAAGCGGGCGCTGATCACCGGCTCGGAGAGCGGGCTGGGCCGGGCAATCGCTACCGGGTTCGTCGAGGCGGGCGCCAACGTCGTGGGCGCGGACATCAGCGTTGCTTCCCTCGAGTCGGGTTCGTCGGTGAGCGGCGTTCATCGATTGCGACTCGACTTGGGTGATCGAGCCGACATAGCTACCACCGTCGAGCGGGCGCTCTCCGTGCTCGGTTCCATCGACGTCTGCGTCAACTGTGCCGGCATCGGCGGACGCTCATCCGCAACTGACTATCCCGACGAGCTGTGGGACCGCGTGCTGGCAACCAACCTGACCGGTTCCTTCACCGTTGCCAGACTGGTGGGCACGCACATGGTCGAGCGTGGCTCGGGTTCGATCGTCAACATCGCCTCGATCGGCGGCATCGTCGGTTATCCCGGCAGTGTCGGCTACCAGGCCAGCAAGGGCGCGATCGTGCAGATGA
>JANYKU010000068.1 GCA_025358075.1 Ilumatobacteraceae bacterium | reverse complement strand
CCGCGCCCTCCGATGGCGATGGCGAAGGTGTTCTGCCACTGATCCCCACACGCGTCGACGCACTTGTAACACAGGATGCACTTCTCGTAGTCGCGCACGTACAAGGCGTTGTCACGCTTCACCGGTTGTTGCCACGTGCGTCGGTCGGCGCCGTAGCGCTCGACGTCGACGCCATAGTCGGCGTTCCAGCGATCGACGTTGGGGGCGGCCGAGAGATCGGTGGTGGAGCCGAGGAACTCGAGCACCATTCGCCGATTGGTGCGCACCCGTTCAGTGTCGGTGTGCACGACCATGCCCGGCTCTGCCTTGCGCGAGCACGACGGCACCAACGTGCGCGAACCATCGACTTCGACCATGCACACGCGGCAGGCGTTCTTCGGGGTGAGGGTGTCGCCGTAGCAAAGCGTGGGGATCTCGCCCACCGCCTCGTCGCGACATGCGTGCAGCAGCGTGGTGCCCTCGACAACCTTCACCGGCCGATCATCGATGGTGAGCTCGACGAGCTTGCGGGGCGCGTTGACCGACACGTCGTTCACGACAGCACCCCCAACTTGGAGAGAGCGGACTCGATGGCGTTGTACGCCGTCTGTCCGAGGCCGCAGATGGAGGAGTCGCGCATGACTCGACCGATGTCGGTGAGCAGTTGCCGGTCGCCGGCAAGTTGGCGGCCGGACTCGAGTCGCACAAGTACTTCCTCCTGGCGGACGGTGCCAATCCTGCACGGCACGCACTGACCGCACGACTCGTCGCGGAAGAACGCAGCGATGCGGCGAACAAAGGCAACGAGATCAACGGTCTCGTCGAGCACCATGACGACCCCCGAGCCCAACGAGAGGCCGGCGGCCCGAGTGCCCTCGAACGTGAGCGGCACGTCGAGATCATCTGGTGTCGCGAACGAGCCGGCTGCGCCACCGAGCATCACCGCCCGCAGCTCGTGTCCCGGCGTGACGCCACCGGCCAGATCGATCAGTTGGCGCAGGGTGATGCCGAATGGAACTTCGTACACACCGGGGCGGACGACCGCCCCGGAGAGGCAGAACAGCTTGGTTCCGCTCGACGTACCCGTGCCGATCGCTGCGTAGGCGGTACCGCCGTCGCGCACGATGGCGAGCACGTTGACGAGCGTCTCCACATTGTTGACCAGCGTTGGTTGACCGAACAGACCGACCTCCACCGGAAACGGTGGCTTGTTGCGCGGTTCGCCGCGAAACCCTTCGATGGAGTTGAAGATCGCCGTCTCTTCACCACAGATGTAGGCGCCGGCGCCGACGAACACCTGAAGGTCGAAGCCGAAGCCGTGCCCGCTGATGTTGTCGCCGAGCAGACCCGCAGCGCGTGCCTGCTGGATCGCGTTCGTGAGCCTCCGGCGAGCCAGCGGGTACTCGCCACGCAAGTAGATCCAACCTTGCTGGCAGCCGGTGGCGAAGGCGGCGATCGTGATGGCTTCGATCAGGGCGAACGGATCGCCTTCCATGAGAACCCGATCCTTGAACGTGCCCGGTTCGCTCTCGTCGGCGTTGCAGACGAGATGGTGCGTGGCAACGGGCTGAGCTGCGACCGTCGCCCACTTGCGACCGGACGGAAACGCGGCCCCGCCTCGACCCGACAGACCCGACGCGGTGATCTGCTCGACCACTGCGGCCGCGCCCATCTCGAACGCCTTGGCAAGGGCTTCGTAGCCGCCATGGGCGCGGTACGAGTCGAGGCTCTCGGGATCCACGATCCCGATGCGTGCCAGCAGCACCAGCGACGGGTCGCCGGCTTGCGGGATCGCCGCGATCACCGGTGGATCCGGCGTGACGGTCATGCGCGACTCGAGTCCGGGCTCGACCAGCATCCGCGCAGGGGCACGCTCGCACAGACCGAGGCATGGCGACTCGTGGCCACCCGACGCATGGGCGTCGGCCGGTGTGACGCCGGCGATCTGACAGGCCAAGTCGACGCACACATGCAGCTGTGGGCCGACGCGCTCGGTCGTCGAGAACAGCCCGTAGAACGTGGCGACGCCGTAGACCTCTGCTGGGGCGATGTCGAGTCGGGTGGCGAGGTAGTTGACCGCGCCCGGACTGATCCATCCGACCCGGTCGTTGACCGCGTGCAACGACGGCAACAGCTGGTGACGTTGCACCCGAGTTCCGGCACCGCGCGCCATGTGCCGATCCGCCGCAGTTCGATCCCCGCCTTGCCACGACGACGACGGGTCACCGAGCAATGTGTCGATGGCGCTGCGCTCGTCGTCAGTGGGCTGATCCGCACCAATCTTCAGGTCCACGCCGGCTCCGACGTAGAGACCTTGTCGAGGCGCACCGCAGTGGCCTTGAACTCCGCCGTGCCCGACTTCGGATCGTTGGCTTCGATGGTGAGGATGTTGGTGTCGACCTCTTCGGGGAAGTGGAAGGTCATGAACACCAGGCCCGGGCGAAGCGATCGGTCGATGCGGACGGGCGCCAAGATCGATCCGCGCCGGGAGGTGATGGCCACCGTTTCGCCGTCGACGAACTGGTGCTGTTGAGCATCCTCAGGAGACACGTCGATCGATTCCCCCCAACGCAGCGGGCTCTGGAACCCGCCCGATTGCACGCCAGTGTTGTAGCTGTCGAGCCGGCGACCAGTGGTGAGTCGCAGCGGGAACTCGTCGCTCAGCGTGTCGACGGGCGGATCGTCGATGACCACACTGAACGGCGCCGGTTGTCCGCGATCGGCGGGGTCGTCGGCCCACAGCCGATGGTGAAGGTACGAGGGCTCGAGCTCGGTCTCGCTGGGGCACGGCCACTGGATGCCACCGAGGTCTTCGATGCGTTGGTAGCTCATGCCGGCGTGCATCGGCGACAACGAGCGGACCTCGTTCCAGACCGCCTCTGCGACCTGGCGAGGGCCCTCGCCGTAGTGGAACTCCTTGCCGAGGCGGCGGCAGATGTCGAGAATGATCTCGATGTCGTCGCGTGCCCCGCCAGGCGGATCGAGTGCCTTGCGACACCGCTGCACGCGGCGTTCGCTGTTGGTGACGGTGCCTTCGCTCTCGCACCACGAGGCCGAACCCGGCAGCACGACATCGGCGAGCTCGGCGGTCTTGGTCAGGAAGATGTCTTGCACGACGAGGTGGTCGAGGCCCTGCAGGAGGTGGATCGCGTGTCCCTTGTCGGCTTCGCTCTGTGCGGGGTTCTCGCCGATCGCGTAGACAGCTCGCAACTCGCCGCGCCCCATCGCCTCGAACATCTGGGTGAGGTGCCACCCGTACTTCGGCTGGATGCTGACGCCCCAGGCCGATTCGAACTGGGCGCGGATCGCCGGATCGAGGATGTCTTGGAAACCGACGAGGCGGTTGGGGATCGCCCCCATGTCGCCTCCGCCCTGCACGTTGTTCTGACCGCGCAGCGGATTGAGACCCGAACCCCAGTGCCCGACATGGCCGCACAGCAAGGCCAGGTTGATCAGCGACAGCACGTTGTCGACACCGTTGTGGTGTTCGGTGATGCCGAGCGTCCAGCAGATCTGTGCCTTGCCGGCCTTGGCAAGGCTGTGAGCGAGTTCGACGATGGCCTCGACCGGCACCCCGGTGACCGAACTGCCGCGCTGCAGCGTCCATTCCTCGACCGACGCTGCGTACTCCGGGTACCCCGACGTGCCGCGGGAGATGAAGTCGGTGTTGGCCAAGCCGGCGTGGATGATCTCGCGGGCAATGGTGTTGCTGAGGGCCACGTCGGTGCCGACGTTGTTGCCGAGCCAGAGATCGGCCCATTGCGCCGAGGCCGTGCGGCGCGGATCGACCACGAACAGCTTGGCCCCGTTGTGCACGCCCTTGAGGACGTGATGGAAGAAGATCGGGTGCGCGTCGCGCGCGTTTGAGCCCCACAGCACGATCACGTCTGTGTCTTCGATCTCTTGGTACGACGACGTGCCGCCGCCCGCTCCGAACACTGTGGCCAGACCGACCACCGAGGGAGCGTGTCAAGTGCGGTTGCAGGAGTCGATGTTGTTCGTTCCGATCGCCACACGAGCAAACTTCTGGGCGACGAAGTTCATCTCGTTGGTGCTCTTCGAACACGAGAACACGCCGACGGAATCCGGCCCGTACGTATCGCGTGCAGACGCAAAACCCGCTGCGGCGCGAGACAGTGCTTCGTCCCACGAGGCGGGGCGTAACACCCCGTTCTCGCGAACGAGCGGTTGGGTCAGCCGTTGCAACGGGTCATATCGGTGCTTGACCATCTTGATCACCTCCTTTCGAGATCATCAGTATTGGAGAGATCCTTGTCGAGGCGACTGAGCCACGACTCGAGGGCTTTCGTCAAGCGGCGCGTGTCGCCGGTGGCGAACAGATCCATGGCGAGTCCGGTGAACGTCGCCTTGATCAGCGATGCCTCGAGCGCAGCTCGCTCGGGCTTCAGCCCTTCGGCGACCAGTCGCTGCTCGACGTCGTGCCGCCATACGCCGATCTGGTCGGCGCGAACGTCTCCAGCAAGGCCGGTGACGAGTGGTTCGAGCGTGGCAGCTTCGTAGTTGAGGCGGACCAACGCCAGGTTGCGAGGGTTGGCGCACAACCACTTCCACCATCGCCGGTACAACTCGACCTGGGTGAGCTTCGGCGAGCGCTGCAGCCACTTGCGCTGAACGTCGATCTGCAGGTCGATGGCCCTCGCCAGGGCAGCGGTGATCAGCTCGTCCTTCGAGCCGAAGTGATGCATAAGCCGGTTGATGCTGATACCGAGCGCTGCGGCCATGGGACGCAGCGTGGTCTGGGCCAAGCCGTTGTCGGCCAGATAGGCGACGACCTGATCGAGCAGCTCGCGCTTGAGGTGCGGATCAGCGGTGCGGGCCACGTCGAGTCACCCTAGTTGCGCCAGAACGGAAAGTCCCTCGTAGTCCGCCAGCTGCCGACTGACGAACCCACGAATACGAAGCGTCGCGCACACATCGGCCATCGTCGGGTTCGAGACCACCGCGTCGAAAGCCCGTCGAAGCTGGTCGACCACGTCACCGCCGATCGAAGCAGACGCCACCAACGGCAAGCAGGGGACCTGCGGCCCGTGGCCAACGACCGACAGCTCGGTGTCACCGATGTGCACCCACGAAACCGCATCGATCGATGCCAGGTCGGCACGGCCTTGCCGCACGGCCTCGACGGAGGCGGCGTGCGACCCCGTCCACTCGACTGCGTGCAACTCGACCTCGCTGGAAGCGGCGACGACCAGCATGCTGATCCAACCCGAGAGGCTGTCGGGGCTGTTGGCTGCAACGGTCAGCTCGGGGCGGGCCAGGATGTCGGAGAGCGGCTCGTCGCCGGCGCTGACGAGCACCGAGCGATAGGTCCCATCGACGGCGCCGTCGACATCGCAGTCGAACGTGCCGATCACGTGAACGCTCGGGGCCAGTTCGGTGATCAGCGGCCAACCGCAGGTCTGGCCGACGAGCAGATCGTCGCGGCGACAGGCAACATCTGGGGGAACGTCCCAACTCAGTGGCGGGACTTCGAACGGCAGCTGCTCGCCAACGCCTTCCCAGAGTCGGTTGTACGCAGGCTGGAGATGGATGAACGGGTACATCGCCAGGGAGGCGATCGTCATCGAAACCCTCTGGCGCCGAACGGGCGGGCCCCCGGTGACAATGGGTGGTCGGGCTGGCAGAACGGGCGCACGAGGTTTCGCCGAGCGACTTCCAGGTACCCGCGACGATAGAGACCGGCGCCCCGGGCAGCCGCTTCGTCGCCACCGAGCGTGCGATGCAGCGCCGGCAATTGGTACCACGGCGTTGACGGCTCGGCGTGGTGAGTGTGATGGAGGTTGTTGTTGAGATACAGCAGCGACATCAGCGGACCGGCCTTGACCACCGCCGATCGTGTGCCTTCGAGCACGGCGCAGTGCTCGACGAACGATCGCAACAGGGTGAGCGACTGACCCATGACAACGAAGCCCAACACATACTCCCAAACCGGCACGCCGACCACCGCGAACAGCCACCAACCGAGGATGACGGTGGCAAGCAGGTGGGCCACCCAACGGCGGGCCACCTGTCGATTGCTTCGGATCACCCGGAACTCGTACCAGAGGTACCGGCCGATGCTGTGCACGGCGCCGAACGTGAGCCGACCCACCATGGTTCTGGTAGCGAGGATGTACCTGCGCTCGATCATGCCGGCCGAGAACCAGTCGTCGGGGCGCAGGTAGAACGACTCGGGGTCGATCTCTGGGTCGGTGAGGTCGGTGTGATGATGCACCATGTGGCTCGACCGATAGGCGAGGTACGGGAGCCAGAACGACAGCGGCGCGAAGGCCAGGGCGGTGTTGACGCCGCGCCATCCGGTTGGGTGACCGTGCAACGCCTCGTGCTGGAGCGACATGTAGAACCCACCGAGGAGCGCCAGAGCGGCAAGCATCGCCGGCCACGGGATCGACGAATGTTCGAGGATCACCGCCAGCCACGCACCGTAGAAGCCGACGAACAAACCGAGTGTCCGCCACTCGACCCCACCGCTCCGTTGTGCCCGCGCCATCACCGCTGCTCTCCTTCTCTCAAGGTTCTTCACATTGTGCATCGCATCGCCTGCCGCATGGTGTATCGGCCAATAGTTGGCGAAACTGCAATGAGACGGACATCTGCTTCGTATGCTAGGCTGTTCCACGATACGGGTCGATTCTGCATCGTGGAACACCACCCCGAGGCAGAGCACGGAACCCCACAGCACGTACGGAGCCGACGCATGAGCGAACAAGACGATCTCGACCTGGCGACGCTGAGCGACGACGACCTCGTCGCCCAGATGCACGACGACCTCTACGACGGTCTGGCCAACGAGATCCTCGAGGGCACGACCATCCTCCTCGACCGCGGCTGGGGCCCCGACAAGGTGCTCAACGAAGCACTGGTCGAGGGCATGCGGATCGTCGGCATCGACTTCCGTGACGGCATCTTGTTCGTCCCCGAAGTGCTGCTGGCCGCGAATGCGATGAAGGGCGGGATGGCCATCCTCCGCCCGCTGCTGGCCGAGACCGGGGCAGAGCCGATCGGCAAGGTCGTTGTCGGAACCGTCAAGGGCGACATCCACGACATCGGCAAGAACCTCACGGCAATGATGCTCGAGGGTGCCGGGTTCGAGGTCATCGATCTCGGCATCAACACCGACGTCGACAAGTTCCTCGCCGCACTCGAACTGCACCAACCCGACATCTTGGGGATGTCGGCACTGCTGACCACGACGATGCCGTACATGAAGGTCGTCGTCGACACGTTGATCGCCAAGGGCCTTCGCGAGAAGTACCTCGTCCTCGTCGGCGGGGCACCCCTCAATGAAGAGTTCGGTCACGCGGTCGGCGCCGACGCCTACTGCCGCGATGCCGCGGTGGCCGCCGAGACCGCCAAGACGTTGGTCAAGTCCCGCCGCGACCGGTTGAGGGCCGAGCCGCCCGGCCCGTCGGTGGCCTGACGCTGCGGACCCCGGCATGACTGTCACACCGCTCGTCATTGCCTGTGGAGCCCTCGCCTCGGAGCTTCGAGCCGTGTTGAAGGCCCAAGGCCTGGCTGACACCGTCGAGGTCAGGTATCTCCCGGCCAACCTCCACAACCGGCCCGAGCGCATCGTCCCCGAGCTCGAACCACTGCTCGAAGAAGCCGCCGCCCAGCACCGCAACGTGTTCGTGGCCTACGCCGATTGCGGCACGGGCGGCGCGCTCGACGCCCTGCTCGAACGGAGCACCGGCGTGACCAGGTTGCCCGGTTCGCACTGCTACGAGTTCTTCAGCGGTGCTCAGCAATTCAAGGCAATTCACGAGGAAGAGCTCGGCACGTTGTTCCTCACCGACTTCCTGGCCAAGCACTTCGAGCCGCTGCTGTGGCAGGGCCTCGGTCTCGACCGGCACCCCGAACTGCGCGACATGTACTTCGGCAACTACCGGCGTGTCGTGCTGATCTCGCAATCGACCGATCCCGCGATCATCGTTCTCGCTCGTGCTGCCGCGGCTCGTCTCGGGCTCGAGTTCGAGCATCGGCACGTCGGCCTCGATCCCTTCGCCGGTGTGGTCACCGAGGGTGTCGCCGTATCGCTTCGTCGGCGGGTGGCGTGATGGCCCGCGCCGCACGGAGCAACCGAGAACTGATCGTGATCTACTGGCGCGACATCCCCGCGCAGGTCAATGCGCAGGAGGGCCGCAGCCGGCATCAAGTGGTGTTGGGCGGCAAGTTCCAGCGGGCGATCGACCGAGCCAAGCGCAAGGCCAAGATCTACACGGCCGACGAAGAAGTCGCCCAGTGGCGACGCGAGAGCCGGCCCATCGACGGCGACCTGGCCGAGGCGGCGCAAGCCGCGGCTGACGCGATCGAGTTGGAGTACCGGCACGACCGGCTCGGCCTGCTCGCCTACTACGGCGGCTGGGAGGCCGACGTGGTCTCAACCGCAGTGATCGACCGTGAAATCCTCGCCGCGCTCGAAGAGCTGGATGAGGACGAACCCAACGAACAGGAGAACCAGTGACGGACACCATTGTCAGCTCGGCAACACGCGAGGTGGTGATCGGCTTCGAACGCCCCTTCGTCATGATCGGTGAGCGGATCAACCCGACCGGCCGAAAGCTGCTGGCCGAAGAGATGAAGAACGGCGACTTCAGCCGAGTCGAGGCAGATGCGATCGCCCAGGTCGAGGCCGGCGCGCACATGCTCGACGTCAACGCAGGCATCCCCCTCGCCGATGAGCCGGCGATGCTCGCCAGAGCCATCACGTTGGTGCAGAGCATCACCAACGTGCCGCTGTCGATCGACTCGTCGATCATCGCCGCGTTGGAAGCCGGGCTCGCCGTCTACCAGGGCAAGGCACTGGTCAACTCCGTGACCGGCGAAGACGAGGTGCTCGAGCGGGTCATGCCACTCGTCGCCAAGTACGGCGCAGCAGTGGTTGCGATCTCCAACGACGAGACCGGGATCTCGATGGACCCCGACGTGCGATTCGCGGTGGCGAAGCGGATCGTCGAGCGCGCCTCCGACTTCGGCGTGCCGGCATCTGACGTGATCGTCGATCCTTTGGTGATGCCGATCGGCGCGCTCGGCCAGGCCGGCCAGCACGCGTTCCAACTGATCCGTCGTCTCCGCGAGGAGCTGAAGGTCAACACCATCTGCGGCGCGTCGAACGTCAGCTTCGGGCTGCCCAACCGGCACATGATCACCGGCACGTTCCTGGCGATGGCGATCGGCGCCGGGATGACGTCGGCGATCATGAATCCCATGCACCCAGAGGTCAAAGCGGCAGTGATGGCCGCCGACGTGCTGGCCGGACAAGACAAGGATTGTGCCGCCTGGATCCGGGCCAACCGCGCCCCGACGGATGCGTCGAACGAGCGCGAGGGCCGGCGCCGCCGACGCAGCGCGTAGCACCCGATGCCCCGAATCGTCTTCACCCCTTCCGGCTTGGCCGGCGAGGTCGACACCGGCTCCACGGTGCTGGCCGCGGCGCGCCAACTCGGGGTCGATCTCGATTCGGTATGCGGTGGGCGCGGCATCTGCGGCCGCTGCCAGATCGAGCCCTCGACCGGCTCGTTCGCCAAGTGGGCGATCGACAGCGAGGCAACCGCGTTGTCCGACTGGTCGTCGGTCGAGTTCGACTACGAGACCAAGGGAAACGCTCGCCGACCGTTGCGCGAAGGTCGCCGTCTCGGTTGCGCCGCGCACGTGCTTGCCGATGCGGTCATCTCCGTACCGTCCGAGAGCCAGGTTCACAAGCAGGTCGTGCGCAAGTCGGTCGACCTCACCGGTCTGGTGATCGATCCGCAGTTCCGGCTGTTCAACGTCGATGTGCCCCGGGCCGTGCTCGGAGACAGCGAGTCGGTGACCGAACTGATCGGTGAAGCGGTGATGCTGACGCACGGTGTCGAAGTGCGTGAGTGGAGCACGACGGTGCTGCGCACCGCCCATCGCGCCGCGGTCAATGAACAGGGCTCCGTCACACTGGCGGTCGACGGCGAGGGTGTGGCCGTCGCCATCTGGCCCGGCTTCGTCGACACTGCACTCGGCATCGCCATCGACGTCGGGTCGACCACGGTCGCCGGCCACCTGTGCGATCTTTCGACCGGCGAGGTGCTGGCCACCGCCGGAATGATGAACCCGCAGATCCGCTTCGGCGAAGATCTGATGAGCCGGGTGTCGTTCGTCATGATGAACCCCGGTGGCGACAAGGAACTGACTTCCTGCATACGCACCGCGCTCAACGAGTTGATCACCGACCTCTTGCGACAGGCCGAGTGCCCTGCCGACGAGTTGCTCGACATCGTCATCGTCGGCAACCCGATCATGCATCACATCGTGCTGGGCATCGATCCGACCCCGCTCGGGCAGGCGCCGTTCACCTTGGCCAGTGCCGACGCGGTGCGAACGACCGCGGTCGATCTCGGGCTCGACTTCCCGACCGCTCGCGTATTCGTCGGCCCATGCATCGCCGGCCACGTCGGCGCCGACACCACGGCGGCGATGCTCGCCGAGGGCCCGCACCGCGGCGAGCAATGGCAGCTGCTCGTCGACGTCGGAACCAACGCCGAAATCGTGCTCGGCTGCCGGGAACGGCAGTTCGCGGCCTCGAGCCCCACTGGCCCGGCATTCGAGGGTGCCCAGATCTCGTGCGGCCAGCGAGCGACGGCCGGGGCGATCGAGCGAGTGCGCATCGACCGAGACACGCTGGTGCCGCGCTTCAAGGTCATCGGCTCCGATCTGTGGAGCGACGACCCTGGCTTCGCCGCGGCGACCGAGGACTTGACCATCAGTGGTGTCTGCGGTTCGGGCATCATCGAGGTGATCGGCGAGATGTACCTCGCCGGTGTCATCGATGCCGACGGCGTCGTTCGCGGTGAGAACGCCGCGAGCTCTCCGCACATCATCGCCGACGACCGCACCTTCCGCTACGTGCTGCACCGCACCGACGCGGTCGAGTTGTCGATCACGCAGAACGACGTACGGGCCATCCAGCTCGCCAAGGCGGCGCTGCGCGCCGGGATCGACCTGCTGATGAACCATGCCGCTCTCGATTCCCTCGACGACATGCGATTGGCCGGAGCCTTCGGCGCCCACATCGATCCGTTGTACGCCCTCGTTCTCGGGCTCGTGCCCGATGCCCCGCTCGCCGCCGTGCGGTCGGTGGGCAACGCCGCCGGCGCGGGCGCAGTACGCGCCCTGTTGTCGATGAACGCCCGCGCCGAGCTCGAAGCCGCGGCTCGCGCCGTCATCAAGATCGAGACGGCGACGGAGCCACAGTTCCAACAGCTGTTCGTGGCCGCGATGGCATTTCCGCACGCGACCGCACCCTCGCCAAACCTCGGCGCGGTGATCACCCTTCCCGAACGAACCTCATCGGTCGACGCCATCGGGGGCCGTCGACGCCGCAGACAGGAGAACAGGTCATGACGTCCACCGATCACGGCACCGATGCCGGTACTGGCAGACGCAGTGGGGGCCGCGCAGGGCGCCAGGCACTGCGCGCCTCGCACGTTGTAGAGGCCGAGACATATCTCACTCGAACGATGAAGCCGTTCGAGATCGTCAGCGACGAAGGGCTGTCGATCCTCGAGAACAACGCTGACACGATCCTCCAAGAGGTCGGCGTCATGATCCGCGACTACCCGTCTGCGTTGAAGGTCTTCGCCGATGCCGGCGCGTCCGTCGACGGGACCCTGGTTCGCTTTCCGCGGGGGATGTGCAGGCAGATCGTGCAGGCGAGCGCGCCTCGCGAGTACATCCAGCACGCACGCAACCCGCTGCGGAACGTTCGCATCGGCGGCGACGCCACGGTGTTCGCCCCGAACTACGGCTCGCCGTTCGCCTTCGACCTCGACAACGGCCGGCGCTACGCGACGATCGAAGACTTCCGCAACTTCGTCAAGCTCACGTACCAGTCGCTGTACCTGCACCACAGTGGTGGCACTGTCTGCGAGCCCGTCGACGTCCCGGTCAGCAAGCGCCACCTCGACATGGTGTTCACCCACCTGCGGTACAGCGACAAGCCGATCATGGGGTCGGTCACCGCCGCCAGCCGAGCGCAGGACTCCGTCGATCTGGCCCGGATCGCCTTCGGTGGCGATCTCGCCGATCGCACCGTGATCACCAGCCTGATCAACGCATCGTCGCCACTGGTGTGGGACGGCACGATGCTCGGTGCGGCCGAGGTCTACGCCCGCAACAACCAGGCCTGCATCATCACGCCGTTCATCCTCGCTGGGGCAATGGCTCCGACCACCTCTGCCGGCGTCGCCGCGCAGACCCTTGCCGAGTCGCTGGCCGGCATGACGTTCACCCAGTTGATCCGCCCCGGAGCGCCGGTGATCTTCGGATCGTTCGCTTCGTCGATGTCGATGCAGACCGGCGCACCGACGTTCGGCACACCCGAGCCGGCCATCGTGCTCTACACGATCGCCGCGCTGGCTCGACGCTTGGGCGTGCCGTTCCGCTCCGGTGGTTCGTTGACCGCGTCGAAGATCCCCGATGCACAGGCCGCGTACGAGAGCGCCGCGACCCTGCTACCGACGGTGCTGGGCGGCACCAACTTCGTGTTGCACGCCGCCGGTTGGCAAGAAGGTGGCCTCTCGATCGGCTACGAGAAGTTCATCATGGACGAAGATCAGTGCGGCATGATGGCGACCTTCGTGAAGGGCCTCGACATGTCGGAGAACGGACAGGCTGTTGATGCCATCCGCGACAACGGGCCCGGGCAGCACTTCCTCGGCACTGCGCACACCTTCGCCAACTTCGAGACGGCGTTCTACCGCAGCAACGTCGCCGACAACGCCAGCTTCGAGCAATGGACCGAAGACGGGTCGACGGATGCACCGACGCGTGCCAACGCGATCTGGAAGAAGCGCCTCGCCGAGTACGAGATGCCACCGATGGACGACGCGATCGTCGAGGAGCTCACCGAGTTCGTCGATCGCCGCAAACAGGAGTTGCCCGATGAGTTCGCCTGATGCCCGCCGCCGCCTGATCGAGAACGCCCGCTACGAGCTGATCCCGCTGAAGTCGCTGCGCGATCAGCTCCGGTTCCTTCCTGCAGGCTGCTCGGTGTCGGTGACCTGCTCGCCGACCAAGGGCATCGAGCCAACGCTCGAGCTCAGCGCCGAGCTCAACGGCGCCGGCCATCACGCCGTTCCGCACATCGCGGCCCGGTTGGTTGCTGGTCGCGAACACGTCGAGAAGATCGCCGCTCGGCTCAACGAACATGGGATCACCGAGATCTTCGTGGTCGGCGGCGACCCCGATCCCGTCGGCCCCTACTCCGACGGGCTGTCGCTGATGCGTGACCTCCTGCCGCTGTGCCACACCGTGCGCACCGTCGGGTTCCCGTCGTACCCCGACCATCACTCGGTCATTTCCGACAGCGCCCTCGACGAAGCGCTGCTGGCCAAGCAGTCGCTCATCGCCGAGCTCGGCCTGCAGGGCTTCGCCAGCACACAGATGTGCTTCAACGCCGAGCGGATCGAGCAATGGTTGGTCGGTCAGCGCGCCAGAGGTCTCGTGGTGCCGATCCATCTCGGCGTGCCCGGCGCGGTCGAGCGTGCTCGCCTGCTGAGCCTCGGCACACGCCTGGGCATCGGATCGTCGCTGCGCTACCTGCGCAAGAACTCCGGCGCGATCCTGCGGATGTTCTCGCCGAAGAGCTTCGACCCGAACAAGTTGATCGTGCCGATCTCGCGCCGCGCCGACGAGCTCAACATCACCGGGCTCCACGTCTTCACCTTCAACTCGATCGAGACCACCGCCGCCTGGCAGCGCAAGTCGTTGGCCTGAGCCTGCTGAGTTTCGTCAACGGACGAAGTTTGGTCCCACGCGGCCGTCGTAGCCGCGTACGACCAGAGTTCGGCGTTGTGCCGGCTCAATCGAAGGTCGCCGAGGCGCTGGCAGTGCGGGCCAGCATCTCTTCGTCGAGCTCGATGCCGAGACCTGGGA
Source organism: Ilumatobacteraceae bacterium (assembly GCA_025358075.1). Lineage (GTDB taxonomy): Bacteria > Actinomycetota > Acidimicrobiia > Acidimicrobiales > Ilumatobacteraceae > JAENVT01. Next base: position 3,470 of record JANYKU010000068.1, on the reverse strand, counting down.
GCTCGCTGAGCGTGACCCACCCCGCGTCTGCCTCGATCGCGGCGTGCAGCGGGTAGTCGCGTCGATCGAGTGACCACTCCGGCGGGTCGTACGGAAACTCCAGCCATTGCGAACCTTCGAAGCCCGCAGTGCCGGCGGTGAGATGCATGTTGGCGAGCACACCGATGCCGTTGCCCCACGTGTGCGGTGTGAACAACTTGCCGGCCGCGACAACTCGGCGCGCCAGCGGGGCGAGGCCGGAGATGCCCTGCGAGCAGACGCAATCAGGTTGGAAGACATCGAGGCAGTCGCGTTCGAGAAGTTCGCGGAACTCGTACGGCTCGCGGGTCATCTCGCCGCCGGCGATCTTGATCCCGACCCGACGACGCAGCTCCGCGTAGCCGGCGTAGTCACCGCGATGCAACGGCTCTTCGATCCAGTACACGCCGAGTGCCTGGAGCTGGGTGGCGACATCGGTCGCCTTGTCGACGTCCCACGGCGGCAAGGTGTCCCAGGGCATCCGCCACGCCTGATTGCAGTCGACCATCAACGTCAGCTCGGCTCCGACCGCCTCACGAACTGCGGCGACGACAGCGATGTCGTCGGAGACGGCGGGGCGCCCGAAGCGGATCTTCAGTGCCTCGAACCCGGCCTCGATCACCCGGCGAGCCATCGCGACCATTTCATCGATCGGGCGGCGAACACCACTGGACGCGTACGCACGCAATCGTGGCGACGAGCCGCCGAGCATGTGCCAAACGGGTCGGTCGACGGTCTTGCCGGCCAAGTCCCACAGCGCCAAATCGAGCGGCCACGGCCTACCGGCGTGGAACTCGACGTTGGCCAACACCGCGGCGTGGCGCTGCAGGTCGCCTGCAGGCTGCCCCACGAAGTATCGGGCATAGTCGGCGAAGCCGTACATCACGTCGCCGGAGCCGATGCCCTCACGGCCATCGCTGTCGCGGACGCGGACGATGGTGACCGGGAACTTGGTGCGTGGCTGCGGGTCCCACGATGCCGGAAATGGCGGTTCGAGTAGAAGTTGATGATGAGTGATCTCGATTGCAACGATCTCGCTCATGATCGGAGACGATGCCACACGCCGACCGTCCGCTCGGCAAGCATCGACCGATCCGAGTCAGCGATGATGCGAGCATTGTTGTTGAGCATCGGCTGGTTCTCGACGGCGTTCATCGTGTCGGCGATGTCGTCGACCGACAGGTTCTTGTCGAGGCCGGTCATCGCCGCGGCCATTCCGGCGGCGACGCACAACGTGGCGAACATCGCCGGCACCTCGTCGACACGGCAGTTGAGCGCAGTTGATGCATCGGCGTAGGCGTCGGGTTCGCCCGAACTGTTCCACTCCAGGGCGGCGCGCAGACCGACGGCGACGGAGATGCCGTGCGGCACGTGGTACAGCGAACCGAGGGCATGTCCGATCGAGTGCGCCACGCCGGTGCCGCAGTTGTCGATCGCCAGCCCGGCCAAGAACGCGGCCTCTTGCATCGCTTGCCGCGACACGAGGTCGGCGCCGTCGTTGGCAACGCGGGGCAGATGGGTGAGGACCAGTGCCATCGCTCGCTGCGCCGAGGCCGCGGCGATCGAGTTGCGGCGTTGACTGCTGCAGGCCTCGATGGCGTGCACGAACGCGTCGAGCCCGGTGCCGACCGTGACCGACTGCGGCATGGTCGCTGCGGCCGTGGGATCGAGCACGACGACGTCGGGGAGCATCTCGTCGCCCCATGTCCACAACTTGCGACCTGTTCCATCGGCAACGATGCAGGTGCGCGTCACTTCGGCGCCGGTACCCGATGTCGTCGGGATGGCGACGATCGGCCGGCGGCCCGGCAACGGCTGCGTACACAGCAGGTAGGCCTCGATGCTGGCTGCAGCGGTGCTGACCACTGCCGCCTGTTTGGCGGTGTCGACCGCCGACCCTCCGCCCACACCGATCACGATCGGATCGCCCGCGTCGCGCACGACTCGGGCGGCCGCATCGACGGACGCGACGGTCGGTTCGCCCCACGGCACGAGGTGGACCGTGATGTTTCGCGGCCGCAACGCTTCGACGACGCGTTCGACGTATCCCGTGGCCTGCACACCCGGGTCGGCGATGACAACGGCGTCGGCACCGGCCAAGAAGTCGAGCGCCGAGCCCAGGCCGCTCAACGCATCGACACCCACCAACGTGCGGGGCACGCGCCCGAGTTCGTAGCTGGATTGCGACGCCATAACCGGAACAACTGTACTAGGAATGACTGGGCTGGCTAACCTTCGGCCGGTGACCGAAGACACTGGCCGAAGGAGACGTGGTCGCGACACCAGTCCTCGCAGCACGCTCCCCTTGCAGCGTCCGTGGAAGCAACCGCGCATGCGTCTCAACCACACCGAGGTGGTGTCGGCAGACGAGTTGGAATCGATCCACACCGCCTCGCTGACGATCCTCGAACGAATCGGCATGGACATCTGGGACGGGGAGGCGCGCAGCCTGCTCCGCGATGCCGGCGCCGATGTCGATGAGGCCGGCCAGCACGTCCGCTTTCCCAAGGAGTTGATCCTCGAACGGATCGCCACCGCGCCCGCCGAGTTCACTTTGCACAGCTGGAATCCGGACAAGAACCTGCACATCGGCGGCACCTGGATGGCCAACGGGACGGTCGCCAGCGCGCCGAACATCGTCGGTCTCGATGGGGTGCGCCACATCGGTGACCGGGCCGGGTTCGATGACCTCCTGAAGCTGGCTCAGATGCTCAACTCGATCCACTTCGTCGCCGGCTACCCGGTCGAACCGGTCGACATCCATGCCTCGGTACGCCACATCCATGCCGCCTTCGACGTGTTGACGCTGACCGACAAGCACATCCACTGCTACAGCCTGGGCCGCCAGAAGAACCGGGACTGCATCGAGATGGTGCGCATCGCCCGAGGCGTCGACGACGCCACCATCGACCGCGAGCCGTCGATCTTCACGGTCATCAACTCCAACTCGCCGCTGCGGCTCGACACTCCGATGTTGCATGGGATCATCGAGATGGCCTCGCGAAATCAACCCGTTGTGATGACCCCGTTCACGCTCGCCGGGGCAATGGCACCGATCACGCTCGCCGGGGCCCTCGCCCAGCAGAACGCTGAAGCCCTCGCCGGCATCGCCCTCTGTCAGATCGTTCGTCCGGGAGCGCCCGTGGTGTACGGGGGCTTCACCTCGAACGTCGACATGCAGTCGGGTGCTCCGGCATTCGGCACGCCCGAGTACGTTCGCACCGCCATGGTCGGCGGCCAACTGGCCCGCCGCTACCACCTGCCGTATCGCAGCAGCAACGTGTGCGCGGCGAACGCCGTCGATGCGCAGGCGGCCTACGAGAGCGTCTTCGCGCTGTGGGGCTGCGTGATGTGTGGCGTCAACATGATGATGCACGGCGCCGGGTGGATGGAGGGTGGGCTGCACGCCAGCCTCGGCAAGATGGTGCTCGACGCCGATCTGCTGCACATGG
>JANYKU010000112.1 GCA_025358075.1 Ilumatobacteraceae bacterium | reverse complement strand
TCATCACCGGGTCCACGAGGGCGGCTGGAAACTGGCTCTCGACGCACGCCGCAACCTGACCATCACCTACCCCGACGGCCAGATCATGACCACCGGACCCCCCAACATCAGAGCCCGATGAACCGGCGCTCGATGGGCTCGGATCAGCGTCCGGCGAGGATCGCGGCGACCGGGGCGAAGGCCTCGGCGTCGCGGATCACGTAGTGGCTGATGCCGACGTCGGCGCGCAACCGTTCGAGCTTGTCGACGACTTGCTCGACCGAACCGACCAGCGCGAACGGCGTCTCGTCGATCACCTGGCGAGACACGTCGAAGCGCTCGGCTGTTGCGTCGAGCCGGTCGCTCGAATCGGCACCGATGTCGATCGCCTGCACCAGAGCCGACCGTTCGATGTCGCCGGCACGATCGCCCGCCGCATCGGTGAGCCAGCGCGATCGCTGCCTGATCGCTTCGATGCCGAAACCACCTGCCGAGAGCTGGCCACCTTGCAGGTCCGTGAGACCGGTGAACTGAAAGATGTCGGCGTAGCGCGCGGCGACCCCGATGACTCGCCTTCCGTGCCCGCCGATCAGAAAGGGAACTCGTTCCTGCACCGGCCGGATCCCGAGGTCGTCGACATGAAGTTGGTGATGCTCGCCATCGAACTGCACCGCGCCGGTGTCGAGCAGCGATCGCAAGGCCATCACCGACTCTTCGAACCGTGTCACCCGCGGTCCCGGGTCGCGCAGCAACATGCCGATCGCGTCGTGTTCGGATTGGGCGAATCCGGTTCCCAGCCCGAGCACGAGCCGTCCATCCGTAAGGCGATCGACGGTTGCCGCGGTACGGGCGAGCAGCGCCGGATGGTGAAACTCGTTGTTGATCACGAGGGGCCCGACCCGCAGCCGGGTGGTCGCCTCTGCCGCCACCATCAAGGGGATGAACGGGTCAACCGCTCCCACGTGGTCATAGGAATACAACTCGTCGTATCCCAGCACCTCGAGTTGCTGCGCGGTCGCGACCAGCCCGTCGTGATCGCCGAGACCGCGCACCTGCACCGCGAACCGGAACGATCTCACGGTGCATCGACCCCTCTGCTCATTGGTCGTGCCATGGGTCGTACCGTAACCCTCCGGCCTCGGAACGCTCGTCGCAGCAAGACCAGGCTGGCGATAGCCTCTGGCCACGACTGTCCGGGGTCGTTCAATGGTAGGACATCGGTTTTTGGTGCCGTCTATAGGGGTTCGAGTCCTCTCCCCGGAACACAGCTACACCAATTCGGCGCCACGACGCGCTAGAACGGTCACATGACAGTTTCGGCGATCGTGCTGGCGGCCGGCGAGGGGCAGCGAATGCGCTCGGCTCGACCCAAGCCGCTGCACCTCATGTGTGGCCGCCCGATGGTCATGCATGTCATCCACGCCCTGTCCGACGTCGACGTCGACCGCACCATCGTGGTGGTCGGCCACGGTGCCGAACGGGTGACCAAGAAGGTGCAAGAACAGGCCCCGGGCTGGGCACACGTGACCTTCGTCGAGCAGACGGTGCAGCGGGGTACGGGCGACGCGGCAATGGTCGGCATGACGGCGATCCCCGGCGACGACCTCGACGACGATTCGACCATCATCGTGCTCCCGGGCGACACGCCACTGTTGCGCGCCGAGACGGTGGAGCAGCTCGTCGCCACCCACCTCAGCAGCGGCAATGCCGCGACGGCGATCACGTCCGTGCTCGACGACCCGACCGGCTACGGGCGGGTGCTGCGGGCCTCCTCGAAGCATGGCGACGGCCGAGTTCTGCAGGTGATCGAGCAACGCGATGCTTCACCAGAGGTCCTCGCCATCCGCGAGGTGTGGACCAGCATGTGCGCCTTCCGCCGCGATCTGCTCGGGCCGGCGTTGCGCCGGCTCAGCCCCGACAACACTCAAGGCGAGTACTACCTCACCGATGTCGTCGAAGTCCTTGCGGGCATGGGCCACCAGATCGCCACGGTGCTGGCCCCCGAAGCTGAGACCCGCGGTGTCAACGATCGATGGCAGCTGGCGCTCGCCGAACGCGAGCTGCGCAGCCGTACCAACCGCCACTGGCTGCTCAACGGGGTGACGATGCTTGATCCTCGGCAGACGTTCATCGACGTCACCGTGCAACTCGGCCGCGATGTGACGCTGTATCCCGGAACGATCCTGCAGGGCAACACGGTGATCGGCGACGGTTGCGAGATCGGTCCCGACACCCGCCTCGTCGACTGCGTGGTCGGGGCTCGTGCCGTCGTGGAGAACAGCGTTGGTCGCGATTGCGAGGTCGGCGACGACGCCCGCGTCGGTCCCTACGCGTATTTGGCACCGGGTGCGTCGGTGCCTTCTTCGGCGTCGACCGGCGCGTTCTACACTGCACCTGCCGACTGAGCGTTGCGGAGCCCCCACACATGGAAAAATTCACCACCAAGCGCATGTCGCTCTTCACCGGGCGTACCCATCCTGCGCTGGCCCAAGAGGTCGCCGAGCACCTTGGCATCGAGCTCAGCGACCCAAACCTGGTGGAGTTTGCCAACGGCGAGATCCGTCCCCGGTTCACGGAGAGCATCCGCGGCAGCGACGTCTTCATCATGCAGACGCACTGCGGTAGCGAAGAACACAGCATCAACGACTCGATCATGGAACAGCTGATCATGATCGACACTGCCTACCGCGCCTCAGCCAAACGCATCACCGCCGTGTGTCCGTTCTACGGTTACGCCCGCCAAGACCGCAAGGCCGAGGGACGCGAGCCGATCACTGCCAGGCTGGTCGCCGACCTGTTCAAGGCTGCCGGTGCACAGCGGATGGTGTCGCTCGACCTGCACAGCGGTCAGATCCAGGGCTTCTTCGACGGCCCGGTCGATCACCTCACGGCAACTCCGGTGCTCGAGAAGTACGTGCGCCAACACGCCCACGAGCCAGTGATCGTCTCGCCCGACGCCGGTCGCATCAAGGTCGCGGCTCGCATGGCCGAGCGTCTCGGCGATCTCGGCGCCGATCTCGCATTCATCTACAAGCGCCGGCCGAAGGGCACCGCCAACCAAGCCGAGGCAAAAGAAGTGATCGGCGATGTCAACGGCCGTCTCTGCATCCTCACCGACGACATGATCGATAGCGGCGGCACCATCACCAGCGCCGCCGAGATCCTGCTACAACGTGGCGCCACCGAGGTGTGGGCAATGGCCACACATGGCGTGCTCAGCGGTCCAGCAGTCGACCGGCTGAAGAACGCCCCGATCAACCGGATCGTGCTCACCAACACCCTGCCGCTGCCGCCCGAGAAGCAGATCGACAAGATCGAAGTCCTCTCGATTGCCCCGCTGATCGCCGACGCACTCAACGCCGTGTTCGACGACACCAGCGTCAGCGAGATCTTCGGCGGCGAGAACCAGGGCTGAGCCAGGGTCGGCTCGGCATCGCGGTCGCCGTTGGTGGCGTTCGGTCACGGCGCTAGGCTTGCCACCCGTTCTAGATCGCAAAATGATCGTTTCGAGGCCCCGTCATGTCGCAAACCACACTCGTCGCCAGTCCCCGCACCGGTAAGGGCACGCCTGCTGCTCGTCGCCTGCGTCTGGAAGGTCACATTCCTGGCGTTCTCTACGGTCGAGGGATGGAGCCGATCAAGGTCACCGTCGAGCGCCGCGAGTTCCGCATGGCGCTCAGTGGTCCTGCCGGCGTCAACACCGTGTTGGCCCTGCAGGTCGGGGGCGTCAGCTATCCCGCCGTGATCAAAGAGATGCAGCGACACCCGATCCGACGCACGGTCAACCACATCGACTTCTTCCAGGTCAACATGGACGAGGAGATCACGGTGCACATTGCCGTTCGCATCGAGGGCGAGTCGAAGGCCGTTGCTGCGATGGGCGGCCTCATCGACCCGGCGGTCGACACCCTCGAAGTCAGCTGCACCCCGACCAACATGCCCAACGAGTTCGTGATCGACGTCAGCGACATGCAACCCGACACGGTGATCCGCTTGTCCGACATTCCGATGCCGAAGGGCGTCACCCCGCTGGGTGATCCCGATATGCCGGTCGTCACCGTGTTGACCACCGCCGCCGAGGTCGAAGAGCCGGTGGCTGCCGAGACCGAAGAAGGCGAAGGCGAGGCTGCCGCTGCCGCGCCCGCCGCAGACACCGAGTGATCTGACCCAGCGTGATCGACGCGCTGGTCGTCGGGTTGGGAAACCCGGGCAAGGAATATGCGCGTACGCGCCACAACGTCGGCGCCGAGGCCGTTGGTCTGCTGGTCGAACGAGCCGGATCGAAGTTCCGCGCCGGCCGAGATCGGGCGTTGGTTGCTGATGCCCGAATCGCCACCCGGCGCGTGGTGCTGGCGTTTCCGACGACCTACATGAACGAGAGCGGGCAGGCCGTGGGCGCGTTGATGCGCCGGCACAAGTTGTTGGACCCGACGCAACTGATCGTGGTGCACGACGAGCTCGACCTGCCCCCTGGCGTCGTCCGCGTCAAAGTCGGCGGCGGGCTGGCCGGCAACAACGGGCTGCGCAGCATCACCCAGCACGTGAAGACGCAGGAGTTCGTGCGGGTGCGCATCGGCATCGGCAAACCCCCGTCGAAGGAGCGTGGTGCCGATCACGTGCTCTCCCGGTTGCCGAAGGCCGAACGCGAGCTCCTCGATCTCGCCATCGTCCGCGCCGCCGACGCCGTCGAGGTCGTGGTCGCCGAAGGGCCCGACGTGGCCATGCGGCAGTTCAACGGCACCTGAGCGCGAGCGTGGAGTGCCGTAGGGCACCCTGCTGTGCTCCAAACACGCCGTTCCCCAAACCTCCTTCGGCCCACCGCTACCCTCAACAGCCAGATGTCGCTTGCCTCACTCCCTCGCCTGCTCCGCGACGATGCTGGGCTGACTCAGGTCTTCGGCAGCCCGGCGGCACTCGTAGCCGTTCCCGAGTCGGCACGCGCAATCACCGTGGCAGCACTCGCCCAGCTCGGCGATCGCCGCCCGCTACTGGTCGCGACTCCGACGGGCAACGACGCCGGCCAGCTGTACGACGACCTCTGCCAGTTCATGCCGCCCGATTCGGTCGTGCTGTTCCCGGCATGGGAGACGCTGCCGTTCGAGCGGGTCAGCCCGAGCGTGGAAACGATGGGGCGACGAATGGAGGTCCTGTGGCGCCTGCGCCAGGACTCCACTGACCCGGAGACGGAACACCCGACTCGGATCATCGTGTCGGGAGTCCGCGCCCTGCTGCAACGACTGAGCCCCGAGGCGATCGAAGTCGAGCCGGTGGTCATCCGCCCCAACGACGTCATCGACCCCGACGCGCTGCTCGACACGCTGATCGGCTTCGGCTACCGCCGCGAGGACCTCGTCGAGCACCGCGGCGAAGTTGCCAGGCGCGGGGCGATCATCGACGTGTACCCGTCAACCGCCGACGCGCCGATCCGAATCGATCTGTGGGGCGACGAAGTCGATCGCCTCACCGAGTTCGCGGTCAATGATCAGCGCAGCACCGACGACCTCGACCAAGTGCGCATCTTCCCGGCGCGCGAGCTGCTGCCCAGCGAGGCAATTCGCGCCCGCGCCGAGGCACTCGTAGCCGAGGAGCCGTGGGGTCGCGAACACTGGGAACGCCTCGCTGAGGGCACGGTGTTCGATGGCATGGAGAGCTGGTTGCCCTGGCTGGTTGACGGCGACACGCTGATCACCGACCTGTTGCCCGCATCGGGCAAGGTCGCACTCGTCGAGCCGCGGCGCATGCGTGACCGGGCCAATGATCTGCTCGCCGAGGAAGATGATCTCGCTCGCACGCTGGCCTCCACGTGGGCCCGTGACGCGGACCGCAAGTTCCCGCGGCTGCACACCGACACCGATCGCTTGCTCGGGAGCTCGCAGTCGATGTGGACCTTGAGCTCGACGCCCGAACAGCCCGACGCGCCGATGGTACAGGCCTCGGGTTGGGGCCCGGTGGTCGGCGACGGCGAGGGGCTGGCCAAGCGGCTGGCCGAGCTGATCGCCGACAAGTACCGGGTCGTCGTCGCCGCCGATGGCGCGGGCAGCGCCGGTCGGCTGGCCGAGCTGTTGCGCGAGCGCGGCCTCGACTTCACCGTCGCGACGGCGAACACCGACATCACCAAGCCTGGCGGCTACGTCGTCACCGCCCCCCTGCACCGCGGCTGCTCGCTCTCCGAGGCCAAACTGGCGATCGTTGCCGAGGGGGATCTCACCGGACGGCGACGAACCCATCGTCAACCCCGACCGCGCAAACGGCAGGGCACTGGGTTCTTCGAGGATCTGAAGCCGGGCAACTACGTCGTTCACTACCAGCACGGTGTCGGGCACTACGAAGGCATGGTCAAACGCACGATCGGCGGGATCGAGCGCGACTACCTCCTGCTGGGGTACAAGGGTGGCGACAAGCTGTACGTGCCCAGCGATCAGATCGATTCGCTCCGTCAGTACGTCGGAGGCGAGACCCCAACGTTGCACCGCCTCGGCGGTTCCGACTTCGCCAAAGCCAAGTCGCGCGTGCGCAGCGCCGTGCGTGAGATTGCCCAGGAGTTGGTGGTGCTGTACCAGAAGCGAGTCAACTCGACCGGCCACTCGTTCGGATTCGACACGCCATGGCAGACCGAGATGGAAGACGGCTTTCCATTCGTCGAGACACCCGACCAACGCACTGCCATCGACGAGGTCAAGCTCGACATGGAACGGCCGTACCCGATGGATCGACTGATTTGCGGTGACGTCGGTTTCGGCAAGACCGAGGTGGCGATCCGCGCCGCGTTCAAAGCGATTCAAGACAGCAAGCAGGTCGCCGTGCTCGCCCCGACCACGTTGCTCGTGACGCAGCACGGCAACACGTTCGCCGATCGCTTCGCCGGCTACCCGATCCGCGTCGAGACGCTCAGCCGCTTCTTGACCAACAAGGAAGCGAAGCAGGTCATCGACGGCCTGGCCAGCGGCGAGGTCGACTGCGTGATCGGCACGCACCGGCTGCTGCAGGACGGCGTCAAGTTCAAGGACCTCGGCCTGTTGATCGTCGACGAAGAACAGCGGTTCGGTGTGCAGGCCAAGGAGACGATGAAGAAGCTCAAGGTCAACGTCGACGTCCTGACCATGAGTGCAACGCCGATCCCGCGCACGTTGGAGATGAGCCTCGTCGGCATCCGCGACCTGTCGCTGCTGCAGACACCTCCCGCCGATCGCCAACCGATCCTCACCTTTGTCGGCGAGTACGACGAACGTGTCGCCGTCGAAGCGCTGCGGCGTGAACTGCTCCGCGAGGGCCAGGTGTTCTGGGTGCACAACCGGGTCAAGACGATCTCGCAAGCCGCCGAGCGACTGCGCGAACTGGTGCCCGAGGCGCGCATCGCCGTTGCTCACGGTCAGATGGACGAGGGTTCGCTCGAGCAGATCGTCGTCGACTTCTGGGAGGGTCGCTACGACGTGCTGGTGTGCACCACCATCATCGAGAGCGGCATCGACATGCCCACCGTCAACACGTTGGTCGTCGAA
>JANYKU010000084.1 GCA_025358075.1 Ilumatobacteraceae bacterium | reverse complement strand
GACAATAAGGGTGAAGGCGGGTCGCTGGCGCTGCTGTCCGACGCCGGGCACGTGGCTACCGACGCGTTGGGGCTCGGCATGGCACTGGCCGCGATCCAGGCTGCCTCGAAGGCGAGGACTCACCCGCAGCGGACGTTCGGCTTGTACCGGTTGGAGATCCTCACGGCACTGGTCAACGCCGCGCTGTTCGGCGTCGCTGGGTACGTGCTGTTCGAGGCGATCAGCCGCCTCAGCGATTCGCCCGATGTTGCATCCACACCGGTGCTCATCGTCGGGATCATCGGCCTGATCGTCAACGTCATCGCGTCCTTGCTGCTCCGCGCCGGGTCGAAGGAGAGCCTCAACCTGCAAGGCGCCTATATCGAAGTGCTGTCCGACATGCTCGGCTCGGTCGGAGTGATCGTCGCCGCGATCGTGTGGGGGATCACCGGCTGGTCGTGGGTCGACCCAATAATCGGTGCCGCGATCAGCGTGTTCATCTTGCCGCGGGCGTGGAAGCTCGGCCGCGGGCCTTGCGCGTTTTGGTGCAGGCTTCACCGGCGCGGCTTGATCTCACCGCGATGCAAGCGGAGCTGGCCGGGATCCTTGGTGTCGTCGATGTTCACGATCTACACGTGTGGACGTTGACATCGGATATGGAGGTCGCGACCGCGCACTTGATGGTCGCCGTCGGCACTGACTCGCACGCAGTGCTCGATCAGGCGCGTGAGCTGCTCGCCGAGCGGCACGGGATCACTCATGCCACGTTGCAGGTCGAACCCGACGACCATCACGGTTGCGAGGACGTGTCATGGTGAATGCGCTCGTCCCTTCCGACTATCAGCGGCGGGCAGTCCGGTTGGCGTGGGCGACGATCGCGTGGAACGTCGGCGAAGCAGTCGTGGCGATCGCTGCTGGCACGGCTGCGAGTTCGATCGCGTTGGTCGGGTTCGGTCTCGACTCAACGGTCGAGGTGATGTCAGCGGTCGTGATCGTGTGGCAGTTCCGTGGACTCGCGGAGGATCGCGAGCGCCGCGCGCTGAAGTTGATCGCGGTGAGCTTCTTCGCATTGGCCGCCTAGGTTGCAGTGCAGGCGATTGTCGATCTGCTCCAGAGATCCAAACCTGAGTCATCGTCGGTGGGCATCGGCCTGGCGATCGCATCACTGATTGTCATGCCGATGCTGGCTCGAGCGAAGCGCCGCAACGGGAACGCGATGGGCAGCGCCACGGTTGTCGCCGACAGCAACCAGACCAAGCTCTGCGCCTACCCATCGGCGATCCTGCTCACGGGTCTGATCCTCAACGCGACTGTGGGATGGTGGTGGGCCGACCCGATCGCCGCGCTCGCTATCGCGGCACTCGCTGTCAACGAGGGGCGCGAAGCCTGGCGAGGCGAATCCTGCGAGGACTGTCGCTGAAGCGCTGAGCGACGCGACGCTACGCGTCAGAGCGCGAGCAGCCGTTGGAGCACGGAGGACCGCGCGGGTGAAGTCGACTAGTCCCGGGGTGTCATCTGAAGCGCGTTGAGACGAAGGCGATACTCGTCGGGTTCGATCTCGCCCCGGGCAAGCCGCTCGGCGAGGACTTCCTGTGGGGTTTGCCTCGGCGACGGGGACGGTGCAACTCCTGGTGTCTGTGGGTGTGGCGTGTGGTTGCCGCGCTGGATGAGCGCGACGGCGATCCAGATGAGTGCACCCCAGAAGGCGACCATCATGATCGCGATCCACCAGAGGTTTCCGCCGCCCATACCGTCGTTCCAATCTCCGTAGTGCATGACGCATCTCCTTGGTTCTTCGACTGTGAACGGTACGTCTGTCTCGTGGTGTTCTCGCGGCGCTGGCGCCGAAGAGTGGATCGCCTGCATACCGTCTCCACACGATCTCCACATCGCCCCGGCATGGTTGTGGCTGCAGACGCCGCAGCTGCGGCGCGCCTCGGTATTGGGGCAGGAAGGACGCAACGATGAGAGCGTGGTCACGGCGGGAGTTGTTGGTGACGGGCGGAGGAGTGCTGGTCCTGGCAGCGTGTGGCGCGAAGTCGTCGTCGTCGGTCGGTGGTGCTGCGGTGGGTCCGACGGATCCGGCGGTCGAGCGCCGCGACGCGCAGCGACACAGGGTGGCCGCGGCCACGGTGACCGCGATGGTGACTGCGGCGCCGGTGACGGTGTCGATCGGTGGCCGGGACGTGGAGACGTGGGCATTCAGTGATCGGCCGAGTTCCGGTGGGATCCGGGCGAAGGTCGGCGATCTCGTGGAAGCGACGTTCATCAACAACCTGCCGTCGGCGAACACGCTGCACTGGCACGGGATTGCCTTGCGCAACGACATGGACGGCGTCCACGGGCTCACCCAGTCACCGGTGGACACAGGCGGTCGATTCACGTACCGATTCACCGCGCCCGATGCCGGCACCTATTGGTTCCATCCGCACATGGGGCTAGAGCTCGACAAGGGCTTGTATGCGCCGTTGATCGTCGAGGACCCGAACGACCCGGTCGACTCCGACCTCGACGTGACGCTGATGTTGGATGACTGGCTGGATGGCTACGGGCGCACCCAGGAAGACGTGTTGGCGGACTTGAAGAAGAGCGGCGGACATTCTGGACACATGGGTGGCAGCGGCTCGTCAACCGGTGGCATGGGCGGGATGGGTGGCATGAACCAGTCGTCGTCGGGCGGGATGGGTTCGATGATGGGCGGCCTGACGGGCGACGTCACCTATCCGCTCCACGTGATCAACGGTCGCGGTCCGTCCGAACGCGAGACGGTGAAGGCCAAGCCTGGGCAGCGGGTGCGGTTGCGGCTGATCAACGCGGGGTCGGACACCGCCTATCGCGTGGCGGTCGGCGGGCACCGGCTGACGGTGACCCACGCTGACGGGTTCCCGGTCACAGCGCACGAGGTCGACAACGTCGTGTTAGGGATGGGGGAGCGCTACGACGTGATCGTGACTGCCCAGTCCGGCTCATTTCCAATCGTCGCCGTGCCGGAGGGCAAGTCGGATCCCGCGGCTGAAGCACTCCTCATCACGAGTGACGCTGCAACCGTCCCGGCGGTGGGATCGAGGCCGACCGAACTGAACGGGCGAACCCTCACGTACGACGATCTCACTGCTACAGAAGCGGTGCGCCTGCCGTCCAAATCACCCGACCGGGCCGAGACGATCCACCTGACCGCCAACCCGTCGGGGTATGTCCACGGGATCGACGGCAGGAGCTATCCCGACAGTGCACCGATCACGGTGCGCGAGGGCGAACGGCTCAGGTTGAAAGTCGTTAACAACACGATGATGTTCCACCCCATCCACCTCCATGGCCACACTTTCCAGATGGTCGGCGACGGCAACGCCCGCAAGGACACTGTGAACGTGCTGCCGATGTCCTCAGTCGAGATTGATATCGCCGCCGACAATCCGGGGCAGTGGATGCTGCACTGCCACAACACCTACCACTTCGAAATGGGTATGGCGACCGTGCTCTCTTACCGAGCGTGAGGCCCTGACCTATGGCCGCATCAGCGCAGCCAGCGCCACATGACGTCCTTTTCGAACAGAACCTTGCTGAGGTGCTGCTTGCGGTCGGGGTCGCGCAGTTGCACGCTTGGCGATGGTTCGGCGTAAAAGTTGCCCGACCCGTATCCGGCAAGACCGTTGCCGACTTCGATGAAGCAGCCGCCGTGGCCGTCGAAGCGTGCGGCGGGCTGTTTGCCGTTGATGGTGGCTGCGATGTTGTCGGCCACGGCTTGGGCCTGTGCGTGAGCGAAGACTCCCGCTCGCGGTAGCGGCTTGCCGATGCTCAGAGGAATCTGAGCATTGTCGCCGATCGCATACACGCCGGGGAAGCTGGTCTGCATGGTGTGTTTGTCGACGTCGATCCACCCTGCGGTGCCGGCCAGCGCAGACAGGGCGACGACGGCAGGCGAGGCGATTGGTGGCATGTAGGCGAGTAGGTCGAAGGTCTGGGTGTCGCCATCGGCGAACATTGCCCGGCCGGGTTCGGCGGATGCGATCTGATGGCTGGGCACGTAGTCGATGTTGCGGCTGGCGAGGAGTTGCTTGACGGCGTCGGCGACGTTGACGCCGGCCACGCCCATCGGCATTGGTTCTGCCGAGTGCACGGCAATCTCGATTGCACCGCGGACCCCACGCCGGCGCAGGTGGGCGTCGGCGAGTAGCGCCGTCTCGTACGGGGCGGCGGGACACTTGTACAGCGGTGCGGCTGTGACGACGAGTATTCGTCCGCGGGTGATGGTGTCGATGTCGATGCCCAGTTGCCGGGCGCCGGGGAGGGTGGCGAAGGTTCGGCCCGCGTCGGACAGGCCAGGGATGGCATCTGTCGCGAAGTCCGCGCCGAGGGTGGCGACCATGTAGTCGGCCGTGATCGTCTTCCCGGCCACGGTTGCGCTGCGGTTGACTGGATCGATCGCTTCCACGTCGCCGATGACGACATCGATGCCACGGCGCCGCAGCTTCTGCAACGGACGCGTCACTTGCGCCGCGGTGCGTTCGCCGGTCATCACCCACAGGTAGGAGGCAGCGAAGCTGAACAGCGGCTCTCGATTGACCAGGATCACGCGGTGCCGCTTGTTCAGGCGGCGGCGAAGTCTGTTGGCGGTGACGACTCCGCCGACCCCACCGCCGAGCACGAGGACCGTCTTTGATTCCTCACTTGCTGCCGAGATCATCAGAACACCAGCACCTTGTCGGCGGCGAGTGTGTTGTCAGTGAGTTCTTCCATGGTCGAGCGAACTGCGCCGTCGATCAGCATGGTGTCTGCCATGCCGCGAGCGTCCATGCAGGTGCCGCAGCACAAGATGCGACCGTCGTGGCGCGTGACGATCGAGAGCATGCGATCGAGCTTGTAGTAGCCATCGGGGGTCTTCTGGCTAGACATCGCCGCGGTGACACCGTCACCCATCAGGAACACCGGGGCCTCGACGCCGTCGCGCTTTGCCATCGCGCCTGCGAGGCGGATGGCGTTGAATGTGGAGTCCAGCCCGTAGGCCGAGCCGTTGATGATCAGCAGAACCTTCATCGCGTGCCTCCCTCATGATCGAGTCCGGACGACCTCGATCGTGTTCGTGTCCGGCGCTCACGCGACAATCGTGCGGACGCCCACCGTCAGGGAACTAGAGGCGAACGTCCCCGGATCCATGCTCGAACGGGTGCACCTCGCAGATCGCGGCGGGGGCGGGGAATTTCGGTCAGGGCCGGAGGAGTGGGCGCAGGGCGGGTTCGATAGCGAACCAGGGGTGTCCGCGGTGGCTGTCAGTGGTGTCGTTGGCTCGCCAGCCGGCAAGGTCGATGAGGATGCGGCATGCCTGGAGAGAGCGGTACCAGGCGAGTGTGTCGCTGTCGATGGGATGGGGGGTGTGCCGCTGGTAGGTCGTGATGAAACGGTTTGCGATGCGTCGTGCGGAGCCGTTGATGATCGGCCGAAGCGGTCGTGGGGCGTCGAGTGGTGGGTGGGCGAGGACGAGGTGGGTGAACGCGAGGTCGTAGGCGGGGTGTGTGATCTGGGCGGCGGTCCAGTCGAGGACGACGTTTTGGCCGCCGGTGCTGAGGACGTTGAACGGGTGCAGGTCGCCGTGGCAGACCGCGCGCGGCCGATCGCTCGGACGGGTTGTTGCGACGCGTTCGACGAGCTGTCGCAGCGGTTTGTCGGCGAGAACTTGTACCTGGCTGACGTAGTGCTCGAGCAGTCCGTCGACACCAGCCGAGCCGTCGGTGAGGGCGTTCAGTTGGGCCTCGATCGATTCGGGATCGAGCTGGTGGAGCGCGAGGGCGACGCGAGCGAGTGTGTCGGGCAGGGTGGTGGCGAGTCGTGGCAGGTTGGCGAGGGCGCGTAGACCGTTGAGTCCGGCGAGGAGCGGTTGTCCTTCGGCGAAGTCCATCACGCTCCACGCCCGTCGGCTGTCGTGGGCGGTGTCGGATGCGTGGATGCGCGGTGTGGGGTAGCCCTGATCGGCGACTCCTGCTTGCACGGCGGTCTCCCTCGCTGAGAGTCGAGAGTCGGGTGCGAGGCGCAGCACGGCTTTCGCTGGGAGCGGGCAGCCTGCGGGTTGAGCGAATTGGAGTGTCCACATCTCGGCCCAGAACCCTCCGCCGAGGCGGCGTGGGGCGCCGTCGAGCGTCAGGTCCGGAGTGCGGAATTGCTCGCGGAGTCGCTCGATTGCGTGGTCGAGTTCGGCGGGTGGGTTGACGTCGGAAGCTTCTTCGGCGATACTCACGTATATGACCGTAACGGTAAAGACCGGCAATGTCCAGAGCTGAACAACAATCCGCTCCGTCGTGGTCGATCGATGAGCTTGCCGTGTTGGTCGGCTTGCCGACTCGTACGTTGCGCGAGTACCGGACAATGGGCGTGATCGATCCTCCGCGTATGGAGGGTCGTGTTGGTCGTTATGACGAGTCGCATCGGCGTCGTCTCGTGTTGGTCGCCAGGTTGCAGGCGCGTGGCTACTCGCTCGCCGCGATCCGTGACCTGTGTACGGCGTCGGCGACGGGGAGATCGTTGGAGGAGGTGCTCGGTGGCAGTGCGTCGGTGGCGATCGACGACACGCCTCTTTCACTCACGACCGATGAACTGGTGAGCGCCGTGCCGGCACTGGCCGACGGCAAGCTTCGGCGAAGCGCGATCAGAGCCGGGCTGATCCATGTCGGTGGCGACAACGGGGAGTGGGTGGTGCGCAGCCCGGCACTGTTGTCGCTCGTGAGCGACGCGGTCAACGCTGGGGCCGCCCCGACGGCTGCGCTTCGGCTGATCACGGGACTGATCAAGGGTGCCCGCGTGCAGGCAGCGGCGCTCGCCGATCTCGTTGTCGACGAGTTGTGGAACGAATCCGACCCGTCGGTCTCGACGCTGACGTCGATGGGTCGACGTGCCCGGCTGCTGCTGAGCCAGGCCGCAGCTGCGCTGATCGTCGATGCCGTCGGCACCGAACTTCAACGGAGAGCCGAGATGCCAGGTGGTCACGGTCTGGCGACACTGGTCGAGGAGCTTCGCATCGGCGCAGTGCGAACCGGTAAGGAGCGCCGCTGATGGCCGACAACGCGGATGTCGACGCTTGGGACGAGTCGCAGCACTGGGTCACCGAAGCCGATCGCTACGACGGGCAACTGGCACCGTTCGCCGAGCTCGTGCTCGAACGCGTCGCCCTCGACGCTGGTGAGGTGGTGCTCGATGTCGGCTGCGGTTGCGGTGCGACAACGATCGACGCGGCTCGGGTCTGCGCCGCCGCGACCGGCGTCGACGTGTCCGCCGGCGTGCTGGCCGTCGCTCGCCAACGAGCAGGCGACGCACAGGTTGCCAACGTCGAGTTCGTCGAGGCCGATGCCCAGCGACACGTATTCGCCAGTGCGGGGTTCGACGCGGTCGTCAGTCGATTCGGGCTGATGTTCTTCGACGATCCCCTGTTCGCCGGCGCAGCACCTGACGCGCGTCACAGGGCCATCGACGCAGTGATCGACGCGCTCGCCGACTACTACGAGCCGGGTCTCGGCGTCGTGCTCGGAACAGGGGCTTGGTTGGTCAGCGCGACCAGCCCACACCGGTCCTGACGGAGACGTCGGCCTCTCGATGCTCCAGAAGCCCAGGCGGTCGTACCGCGTTCCACACGATCTACACAGCTCCTGGGCTCGATCGGCGCGCTCGGGCGCGTGCACATCGGTCAGGACCGTGGGCGGTAGCTTCAGTGGATGCTCCAGTTGAGTTGATGCGACGAGCGGGTTTCGTCGAAGTCACCGAAATGGACGGCACGGACGAGTTTCGCGTCGTCGCCAAAGGTTGGATCGATCAATGGGACGAGCACCGACACGCGTTGACCGCGCTATTCGGCGAAACCGAGTTCGAGACCCGTCAGCACGACCGGCGGATGCAACTACGCGCCGTCGAGGACGGTCTCTTACGCCGGTCACTTTTCATCGGCCACCGTCCCTCCGGCTGATCGCGCCTCTGGTCGGCGTTCGGTCCGGTACACGTAGATTTGCCTCGTGGAGGAAACCGGCCGACACGCGACGCAGCGGAATGGATGGGCGTGGTGCGCGCTCGCTGCCGTTCTGTTCGGCGCGGCCACTCCGGCAACCAAGCTGGTCGTCGATCACGTCGGTGCGGTCACCTTGGCCGGTCTGTTGTACCTCGGCGCTGCAGTAGCCGCCGCCCCGTTCGCGTTCCGTGAACAACGATCTACAGCTTCGCTCCGTCAGCGATCACGGCTGTTGATCGCCGTCGCGTTCGGTGGCGGTGTCGCGCCAGTCCTGCTCGTCCTCGCGCTCGATCGCACTCCCGCAGGAACGGTCTCGCTGTTCTTGAACCTTGAACTCGTCGCGACCGCCGTCATCGCCCGCGTCTTCCTGCAAGAACACATCGGTCGCCGAGCAGGACTGGGCATCGTCATCGTCGTTCTCGGCGACGTGATCCTCGCGGGCACCTCTGATGCAGGTGTCGCCGTCGGCGCAGTGCTCGTCGCGGTCACGTGCGTGTGCTGGGGGATCGACAACGCCATCACCGCCAGCCTTGACAGCTACACCCCTTCGCAGATCACCCTTGCCAAAGGCGTCGTCGCCGGATCGGTCAACCTTGCCTTGGGCCTCATCCTCGCCGGATCACCCGCTGCACGGTTCGTCGTCGCTGCGCTTGCAATTGGGGCTCTGGGTTACGGCCTGTCGATCACGATGTGGATCACCGGGGCCCGACTGGTGGGCGCAGCACGCGGTCAAGTCATCTTCGCTCTCGCCCCGTTCATCGGAGCGCTCCTCGCATGGCCCGTCAACGGTGACCGAATCACCTCGACGACGGTGGTGGCGTTCACAGTGTCGCTCGTCGGTGTGATCGTGGTCGCAACCAGCCACCACGGCCACTCCCACCGCCATGAACACATGGAGCACGCGCACCCGATCGATCAGAGTGATCCCCACCACCGTTCAGAGGCGATCGAGGTGCTCTCGGGAACGCAGCACCGCCACCTTTCTATCCGCCACGAGCACGAGCATCTACCCGACATCCACCACCGCCACACCCACTGATCAAGTGGCTCTCATCACCGCTGGCGGTGTGCACAGAATGTGCACAGGATTCCGGCGCATCACGGGCTACTGCAGGCGACTCCTGAGACGTCGGAGACCAAGGGTCAGGAATATGGCGCAGTTGTGACACTGGGGAACACCACAGACACACCAACTAGCGGTCTTAAACCCCCGTTCCCGAGAGGGAGTGTGGGTTCGAACCCCACCCCGGGCACCGAACCTGAGCTGGGCTGCGTGATCGGGTCGCCTTCGAGGGTCGGTCCGTCGGGGCCGAGATGTGCACCAAATGGCGGCAGTCGTGTTCCGCGCCGTCAAAGTCTTCCCATCACTCGTTCCCGGCCAAGACCTGCGCGAACGATGGATCTGGGTCGCAGCCATAGCCGTCGCGACGCTTGTGCACGCCAGCCGAGACCCGGCCCGCGGACACGGATGAAACCGCGCGCCCACTTCCCGCGGCGGGCGCGACCTCAGACAGGTCGTCCGCTGAACGCAACAAGCCGGAGCAGCGTTGTGGCGTCGAGTGGCGCCTCCGTCTCCGCGGCGAACGTGTCACCGTCGCGCATCTCAGGTGCGATGGCCTGACGAGCGAACGCATCGACTTCTGCGACGACACTCTCGGGTGGGTTCCACACTTGTTGGGTTGATGTGGCGAGGTCCCAGCCGTGAATCAGCCCATCGAATGCGACCAGGCGAGCGAAGGCCGCCCCGGGCATCGGCCCGAACGGGGTGTCGATCGTTCGTTGCAACGCACCTGGGCTCTGGACGGCACTGAGCAGCGCATCCATCGCGACCTGAAACCTCGCGCCGTAGTCGATGCCGTCTGCCGCTGAGGTGCCGATGTCGGTCGGCGGGGCGTCGCCGCGAAACGCCGGAGCGTACGCGGATGCGAGATCGGTCATGTGCCCGAGCACGCCTCGGACTGTGAACGCTACGCACGGTGTGGCGTCGTCGTATTGTTCGGGCTGGATGCCGTTGCCCACTTGCTTCAGCATGGGGATGATCACTGCGAGTTGTTCGTTGCCTTCCATGGGGCCTCCTGGATCGTGGGGTTGTGTCGCGTTTGGTCTGGTCAGCCGGCCATCGTCGCGAGCATGTGGTTCATGACTTCGGCGTGTTCGACCTGTGGGCTGAACAGGATCACTTCAGCATCGCTGACGACGCGCACGCTGTGTCCGGGTGGCCAGTAGAAGAGGTCGTCGCCCGAACACGTTTCGTCGAGTCCGCCTGTGTAGGTGATGACGACCTCACCGGAGATCATGAAACCCCAGTGTGGTGCCTGACAGGCGTCATCGTCGAGACCTTTCAGCAACGGTGCGATGTCGGTGCCAGCGCCGAGCGAGAAGTATTCGGCCGCCAATGATCCATAGTCGGACGCGTCGCCGAAGTTGATCGCCTGTCGTGCGACGGCTCCGGGCACGTCGATTTTGGTCGGGATGTCATCTTTGGAGATTCGCATCGGTCCTCGGTTCGGGAGAGTAGGTGTTGCTCGTACTCAGCCAAGACCTCAGCCGCTCGTTCGTCCAGTTCCAATACTGAACCGTTATAGGGTGCTGCATGAAGACGTACGGCCAATACTGCCCGATCTCACGGTCGGCCGAGCTGCTCGGTGACCGTTGGACGATCCACATCATTCGCGACCTGTTGACAGGCACCTCTCGGTTCAACGAGCTCATCAGTGGCAATCCCGGTCTGTCTCGCGCGCTGCTGAGTCGACGGCTCCTGCAACTGGTCAGCGCCGGCGTCATCGCACACGATGTTGACGGCAGCTACCGACTCACAGCATCGGGGCGCGACCTTGAACCCGTTGTGTTCGGCCTCGCGACCTGGGGTGCGCGCTGGACCTTTGGCGAACCCGAACCCGATGAACTCGACCCGGATCTGCTGTTGTGGTGGCTGCACCGTCGCCTCGACCCCACCAAGCTGCCGCGACCTCGGTTCACGATCTCCGTCAACTTCACCGACCATCCCAAGCGGTACTGGATCGTGGTCGACCACGACGCCTCGCTGTGCCTCGCCGATCCACGATTCGAAGTCGACCTCGTCGTGCGCACCGACCGCTCGACGCTGTACCGGACCTACCTCGGACACGTCCCGCTGGCAGAAGCCCACCGCACCGGCCAAATCGAGCTTCAAGGCTCCAGGGCGTCCATTCGGTCATTCATCGATGCTTTCCACCCCTCCCCGGTTGCCTCGATCGTGGCCGCTGAGACACCCGAATGACGGCCACTCCAACCGCGTCTGAGGCGGCCATCAACAACTCGGCCTTCTTCAGGGGGAGCGAGACGGTCGGAGCTTTGTCGGGGATCCGACGGCCTCGGACAGGCTCCAGAACGGGTCGGTGAGCCCGAGATCGTTCAGGATGGCTTGGTTTTGTGCCCGGGTGCGTGGTTGCCAGTTCGGGTCGATGCGGTCACCCCACCAGGCGTGGGCGAGCTCGCCGAGTTTCGTCACGGGGATCGTCGTCCCGGCGTTTCTGGTGCCGAGCCAGTTGGTGATGTGTTCTTCCGACCGGAAGAGGTTCATCGTTCCTCAAGTGAAGACGATGTCGTCCCACCATCGAATTGCGGGGACGAGGCAGTGGAACAGCAGGCTGTCATCGTCGGGTTCCTCGTTGCGCACTTCGATCCTCATTGGCTCGCCGCAATCGGCGCACGATGCCTCGATGCGACTGTCGGTGTGAAGAGCGGCGCCGATGCCGAACGCGTCCCACGCGCAGTTGGCGAACCACCAGCGGTTGTCCGCGAAGACTCGGTACGCGGTCGGCACGGCGGAGAACGGGTTGGCCATGCGAATCTCGCGAGTGCCTGCCTGCAGCACCAACGCATGCCCACTGTGCAGTCGTTCCCAGCCAGCCCAGACATCGTCGGGGGTCGAGCTGATCGCGACAGCGGTGTCGTCGACTGTTGGCGCGCGTCCCAGTTCGACGAACAGCCTGTAGGTCAGGTTTCGTAGTTCAACATCGCCTTCGTTCATGCCCGGACCGTACAGCGAGCCTGATGACGGCGGGGACGGTGTCGTACCGCGGGCCGTCGTCGGACCTCCCCATGGTTGGCGAGGGTGAGCCGTGCTGGATCTGGCAGTTGCGCTCAGAAGCCCGGCGCCCGGGTGTGCACAAAATGGCAATGGGACTCGGACATACGAGGGGAGACCGTTGGTGACTCCTGAGATGGGACGGATCCCTGGACCGCTGGGCACATAGGAGATTGGAGGGCACCAAAGACACACGAACTAGCAGTCTTAAACCCTCCCTCCACGAAAGTGGGTGCGGGTTCGATGCCCGCCCCGGGCACGAGTAGAGAGTGGTGTGAGCTGGTGTGTTGCGTTTGGCAAGGGTCGGCGACCGTGGCGGCGGCACCCGTTCCTGCACGAAATCTGCACGGAGTTCGTCGCGGTGGTCGCTCTGGTGTGTCAGATCATGGCCACGTACGGGATCGGTGGCCCGGATCGGTGGAAGGGGACCGCGCGCGGTGGCTGTCGAGGAACCATTGGGCGCAGGCGCGGCATTGGCGTCGAGCGCGAGGTGGGCCGTCGGCTGGTGGTGTCGGTGTGCGGCCTGACGGTGGGGGAGCTCCAGGAGTAGTCGCTCCACGGTGCGAGTGATCTTTCGGCCGGAGAATGCCGCGAGGCCTGTCGGCTTGTTGCTGGTGAGGCAGACTTCCAAGGTGCCTCGCAGGACTGTGCCGCCCGCCGCCACTGAGGAGGCGGTTGTTGATATCGATCCGGATCTCGTGGGCGGTGTTGCGTCGTGGTTCGTTCGCAACGGCCGTGTGGCGCCGGGGTTGGTGGTGGATGACGACGGTCGCGCTCGTTCGTGGTGGTGGCCGCTGCCCGCGGCGGGCGACCGGGCACTGATCGCCACGCTGGTACCGGCGGCGAACGACGTCGACGCGCATCGGCGTGCGGCCGAGCGGTTGGCGTGTGAGGTGGATCGGCAGGCCCGCGTGCGCCTGCTCGAGGCGAACGTCGATCTCGTCGGTCGTGCTGCGGGGCGCCGCTCGGTGCCCGAGTTGTGGCTGCGCTCGCTCACCGAGCTCGACCCATGGTTGCCGCCGATCGCCGACCTGGCGAAGGTTGAGGCGCTGGCGGCGGCGACCGCCGAGTGGGTGCGCGGCGCGCTCGCCGGCATCGGCACAGTCAGTGTGCGGTTGCGGATCGTCGAGCCCGGCGAGCCGGGCGACTCGTGGGCAATCGAGGTGCTCGTCGTCGACGTCGACGAGCCGAGCCTGGTGGTGTCGTTGACCGAAGCGCTCGGCCCGGCGTCACCGTTCTCCGTCGGCGCGCCCGAAGCAATCCTCGCTGCGCTCGGCCGGGCGGTGCGCGTCGCTCCGGAGCTCGCACCGGTGCTCGACCGGGCCGACCCGGGCGCCTCGCCGATTGACGATGCGCAGCTCGTGACGCTGCTCTGCGAGCGCATCGGCCCGCTCGCCGGCGTGGGTGTGTCGGTGCTCGTACCGTCGTGGTGGACGAACCGCAAACGGCTCGGCGTGCGCGCCAAGGCCACAAAGGATGCCGGTGCCGTCACAGCGTCGGGGTTCGGGTTTGATGACATCGTGCAGTTCCGGTGGGAGGCGGCACTTGGTGACGAGCGCCTCACCAAGGCCGACCTTGCTGCGCTCGAGCGAGCAGCGGCGGCGAAGCTGTCGCTGGTTCGCGTCCGTGGCCAGTGGGTGGAGATCCGCGCCGACGAGATCGCTGCGTTGCTGCTGGCGGCGGGCAGCAGCGGCGAGGCGACCGTCGGCGACGTCGTGCGAACCGGTCTCGGGATGCCGTCGATCTCCGCACCGGTTGGTGCGCACGTGGTTGGTGCCACGGCGACCGGTCGCCTCGGTGAGCTGCTCAGCGGAGCCTTGGGCGATCGGGTCGCATCGGTGGGTGCGCCTGACGGCTTTGCCGGCACGCTTCGCCCGTACCAGGCGCGCGGGGTTGGCTGGTTGCGGTTCCTCGGTCAGCTCGGCCTCGGAGCATGCCTTGCCGACGACATGGGCCTGGGCAAGACGGCGCAGCTCATCGCGACCGTGCTCGCCGATCGCGTCGGCGAACCGACACTGGTCGTGTGCCCCACCTCGGTGCTCGGCAACTGGGAACGGGAGCTCGGCAGGTTCGCGCCGGATCTCAGGGTGCTTGTGCACCATGGCACGGAGCGGGTCAGGACCGGTACGGCCTTTGCCAAGGCGTGTGCGGACCATGACATCGTGCTCACCTCCTACGGGCTGCTCGCACGCGACGTCGAGATGATCGCGAGCATCGCATGGGGTCGCATCGCGCTTGACGAGGCGCAACAGGTGAAGAACCCGCACACGGCCCAGTCCAAGGCCGCGCAGCGAATACGGGCGGACCGGCGCATCGCGATGACGGGCACGCCGGTGGAGAACCGGCTCAGCGACCTGTGGGCGATCATGCAGGCGGTCAACCCTGGCCTGTTGGGGTCGATGACGTCGTTCAAGCAGCGATTCGCGACCCCGATCGAACGAGAAGGCGACGACGCTGCCGCAGCTCGCTTGCAACGGTTGACCGGGCCGTTCGTGTTGCGCCGGGTGAAGACCGACCGCAGCATCATCGACGACCTTCCCGACAAGGTCGAGATCACCGAGCACTGCCCGCTCAAACGCGAGCAGGCGTCGCTGTACCAGGCCGTGGTCGATGATCTGTTGCTGAAGGCCGCCGAGGCCGAGGGTCAGGAACGCCGCGGACTGGTCCTCGCCGGCATCATGAAGCTCAAGCAGGTTTGCAATCATCCGGCACACTTCCTGAAGGACCGCAGCGCGCTGCACGGCAGGTCGGGCAAGCTCGCCCGCGTCGAGGAGCTCCTCGAGGAGTTGCTCGCGGCGGGCGACAAGGCGTTGTGCTTCACGCAGTTCACCGAGTGGGGCGAACAGCTCGTCCCCTACCTCGGGCGCCGCTTCGGCGTGCCGGTGCTGTGGCTGCACGGTGGCACCAGCCGCAAGCGGCGCGACGAGCAGGTCGCTGAGTTCCAGTCGGTGCCTGGGCCGGCGCTGTTCCTGCTGTCGTTGAAGGCGGGTGGCACCGGCCTCAACCTCACGGCGGCGTCGCACGTGGTGCACCTCGATCGGTGGTGGAACCCCGCGGTCGAGGACCAGGCCACCGACCGCGCGTTCCGTATCGGCCAGCAGCGCAACGTGCTGGTGCACAAGCTCGTGAGCACCGGCACGGTGGAGGAGCGGATCGATGCGATGATCGCCGCCAAGCGCGCCCTCGCCGGCAAGGTCGTCGGCACGGGTGAGACGTGGATCACCGAACTGTCGAACGACGAGCTGCGTGACCTGCTCGCCTACGACGCGTCGAGCGAGGAGGACTGATATGGCAACCCGGAGAAGAGCGTGGGATGACCCGTGGCGCACATATCCGGCATCGAAGCCGCGCCCGACCGACGGCGGCATCGCGACGCGCAAGCAGCGCGGCGCGATGGCCGACACCTGGTGGTCGAGACGCCTCGTCGAGCTGCTCGATTCCTACGGGCTCGGCGCGCGGATGCAGCGCGGCCGCCGCTACGCACGCCAAGGGCAACTGGTGTCGTTCGATGTACAGCCCGGCCTCGTGATCGCGCAGGTACAGGGCTCACGGCGCACGCCGTACGTCGCCAATGTCGTGTTCACTCCGCTCACCGAGCCACAGTGGGCAGCCGTGCAGCGGGAGATCGAATCGACGTTGCAGTTCGCGTCGCGCCTGCTCGCAGGTGAGGTTCCCGCCGAGCTCGAAGCGGTCTTCGACCGCGCCGGCGTGCCGCTGCTGCCTCGCCGCTGGAACGACCTGCGCGCGTCGTGCTCGTGCCCTGACTGGGAGAACCCGTGCAAGCACATCGCCGCCGTGCTGTATGTGCTCGCCGATCGCCTCGACGACGACTCCTGGCTCCTGCTCCTGTGGCGCGGCCGCACACGCGACGAGCTACTCGCCCACCTCGGTGCTGGCGCCGACACCCGCACCGAGGTCGCACCCTGGTGGCCCCTTGTCCCCGGCGCGCCCCTCCCCGCCGGCGCCGGGCTCGGCGATCCGTGGCTCGACGTCGATCCCTCCGCAGCACTCACCCGCCTCGGCCCACTCAACGTCGAGGTGCGCCGTCGCCAGGTCACCGACCTTCTCGCGCCTCCGTACGAGGCGCTCGTGCGAGGCGGTTGATGCCAAAAGGCTGCGGACACCGATGGTGTGGCGGGGTATGCCGTGCCGTCTCATGTCCGCGATCGGCAGGAATGATCGCGGCAAACTCACGCGTGGTCGTTCCTGCGTCGAGCAACACCGCACCGGCCTCGGGAGCTCGGCGAGCGCCGCCTTGGCGATTCGTTGCTTCTCGGAGGTGAATGCCTCGGCCCGGGCAGACAGGGTTGGCTCGAACCCGAGTCGCTCGAGAGGGATCGCGCCACCATGAACTCGCCTGACATGACCGGCACGCTCCAACCCCGTGAGATCACGACGAATCGTTTCCGGCGTCACCCCGAATTCCTCGGAGAGCGACGCGACATCGACACGACCAGCAGAGCGCGCAAGAATCACAGAAGCGAGGTCAACCCGTTGAGATCGCAGAGATGAGCGTCAGCTGATGACACACCAAGACGAGCGTACGATCCTGCTCACCGGGGGCATGATCTTCGATGGCGCCGGTCAGCCGCCTTTTGCTGGAGACGTGCTCGTCGTGGGGAACCGAATCGAAGCCGTCGTTGCCGCCAGCGAATCATGGAGACCGCCCGAACACGCAACCCGGATCGAACTTGCCGGGCGCACCGTGATGCCGGGATTGGTTGAAGGCCACGCCCATCTCTCGTTCACCGGTGCGGCTGATCTGATGGACTTGGCCCGGATGCCGGTCGAGGAGAATCTCATCGCTGCGATCTGCAATGCCGCCATACTGCTCGACCACGGCTTCACCAGTCTCGTCAGCGCCGCCGCGTCAAAGCCGCGGCTTGACGTAGCCGTGCGCAACGCCATCGAGGCCGGCCAGATCATTGGGCCACGGATGCTTGCCGCCAGCCAGGAGATCACCCCGACCGGCAACCTCGGCGACCTCGACCAGCTCCATTTCCCGATCCCGGAGGGAGCCCGCTTCGCTTACGTCTGTGACGGACCCGATGCGTTCCGCCTCGCAGCCCGGCGCTTCGCGCGCGAAGGCGTCGACATTTTGAAGGTGAACATCTCCGGGGACCGCGACTGGGGATATATGGGTGCAGACGCGAACGCGACGTTGATCGACGATGACGAACTCGAGGCGCTCGTCAAGGTCGCCCACGGCCGGGGTCGCCGCGTCGCCGGCCATGCCACCAGCGCCAGTTCGGTGAAGATGTGTGTCCGTCACGGAGTTGACATCATCTACCACGCCGCGCTCGCCGACGCCGAAGCGCTCGACATGGTCGAGTCCGTGAAGGACAGCGTCTTCGTCGCCCCGGCGGTCGGGTTGCCCTATGCCCTTCTCCACGAAAGCGAGAAGTACCGCCTCGATCTCGGACCGCAAGCCCGACGGGGCCTCGAAGAAGAGCTCGAGATCACCGCTCGAAACATGCAGGAGCTTCATCGAAGAGGCGTACGGATCGTCCCCGGCGGCGACTACGGGCTGGCCTGCACTCCGCAGGGTCGCAATGCGCGGGACCTCGAACTGTTCGTCACGCTGTTCGGGTTCTCGCCCGCCGAATCGCTCGTCGCCGCCACCAGCCATGGCGGGGCGATGATGGGGCGTGGCCATGAGCTCGGGCAACTTCGTGCAGGTTGGCTTGCTGACTTGATCGTCGTCGATGGCAATCCGTTGGAGGACATTGCTCTCCTGCAGGACCGCGAGCGAATTGATCTGGTCATGAAAGACGGACGTATCTACCGCGACGAGCTCGGCGGCGGGTCGAGGGCGGATAGCCGGCTCCTCGACAAGACAGCTGCTCGATGACTTCCTCGCCTTTCGACTTGTCGGGGCGTGTCGCCCTTGTAACTGGTTCGAGCCGGGGTATCGGCTTGGCTCTCGCGCGGGCGCTCGGCGAGGCCGGAGCAGAGGTGATCGTGAACGGTCGCGACGAGAAGGCTCTGGCGACGGCTGCCGATGCGCTTCGCGATGAAGGTCTCACGGTGCATTGCCGTGCATTCGACGTGTGCGATCCCGATGCGGTTGTTGATGCTGTCGATTTGGTCGAGCGTGACATCGGGCCGATCGATGTGCTTGTCAACAATGCCGGATTGCAAAAGCGTGCTCCGATGCTCGACTTCGCCGTTGAGGACTTCCGGCGGCTCATCGAGGTCAACCTCGTCGCCGCGTTCACGGTCGGCAAGGCAGTCGCCACCCATATGGTGAAGCGTGGCCGCGGCAAGATCGTCAACGTCTGCTCGGTGCAATCCGAACTGGGTCGACCGACCATCGCGCCCTACACGGCAACCAAGGGCGGCTTGAAGATGCTGACACGCGGGATGTGCGCCGACTTCGGTCCACTCGGCATTCAGGTCAACGCCCTCGCCCCCGGCTACTTCGCCACGGAGCTCACCGCTGCGCTGGTCGCCGACGAAGACTTCTCGAGGTGGGTCGCGCAACGAACCCCCGCCGGACGGTGGGGACGCGTCGAAGAGCTCGGAGGAGCCGTCGTGTTCCTTTCGAGCGATGCCTCGAGCTTCGTAAACGGGCAGATCCTGTACGTCGACGGTGGGATGACGGCCGTCGTGTGACACGCGAGAGAAGGCAAGGCAGTCGATGACTCGACGACACATCGTCGTACTCGGAATGATGGGCGCCGGTAAGACCACCGTCGCTGAGCTTCTCGCCGCCTACCTCGATCGCCCGCATCGCGACTCCGACCGCGACATCGAAGCGACGACGGGTAGAACGGGCCGACAAATCGCCGCGGAGGATGGCGTCGACGAGCTCCACCGCCTCGAGGAGGAGGTCCTTCTCGACGCGCTGGCGTCGACGCAATCGAGCATCGTCTCTGCGGCTGGATGGGTCGTAGAGTCGCCTCGCTGTCGGGCAGCGATCCAACGCGAGTCCACAGCCGTGTGGCTCCGCCTCTCACCGGAGGACCTTCGAACGCGAATGAACGCGGGCTCTCACCGGCGGGATCTGTCACCCGAGGAGCTGGTGCTGCTGTTCGAACGTCGCGAGCCGTTGCTCCTGGAGGTCGCCGACATCATCGTTGATGCGCGTCGCTCGCCAGGCGACATCGTCGATGAAGTGTCTCTCCAACTGAGCTCGCCGTAACCCGGGCGATCCATCCGCTCATAACCGCTTGTCGACGCGTTCGGGGTACACCCTGCAGCGGGCATCGTCGGATGTGGCGTGCGAAGCGGCAGACTCTGTACGTGAGTGAGGCTCATGCGCATGAGATATGCCGATGACGCGGCGGGGTGTTATTCGGTGCTCGTTGGCCGCCGTGCTGTTCGGCATCTCGGCGCCGGCGGCGTCGCGACTTGCCGGTCACATGGGTGCGTTCACGCTCGCCGGTCTGTTGTATCTCGGTGCGGCAATCGCGGTACTCCCATTCATCGGGCGAGTTCGCCCGACGAGAGAGGCGTTGCGACGCGGGGCACCAAGATTGGCGACTGCGGTGGTGCTGGGCGGCGCCGTGGGCCCGGTGTTGTTTGCCGTCGGGTTGAGTCATGCGCCGGCGGCGACGGCTTCCCTGCTGCTGAATCTCGAATTGGTGTTCACGACCGTGCTCGCCTATTTCGTGTTCCGCGAGCACCTCGGTCGGCGGGTGGTCGCCGGCACCCTCCTGGTGGTGGTCGCCGGGCTCTTGCTGGGTTGGTCGGGCGGCGCGGACCTTCGTTGGGGAGCGCTGTTGATTGCCGGCGCCTGCCTTTGCTGGGGAGTTGACAACAACGTGACCGCCAACCTCGACGAGTTGGCGCCAGCACACATCACACTGGTCAAGGGTGTCATCGCCGGCGGAGCGAACTTGGCAATCGGCCTGGCCCTCGGCGGAACACCGGCGGGTTGGTCGATCCTTGGCGCGTTGCTCGTCGGCGGGTTCGGGTACGGGGCCTCGATCACACTGTGGATCGCCGGCGCCCGTGACCTTGGCGCTGCCCGCGGTCAGTTGGTGTTCGCCACGGCACCGTTCGTCGGGGCGATCGTGGCCTGGACCGTGTTTGCCGACCCGCTGCGCGGCCGCGAGCTCGTGTCGCTGGTGATCGCCGCAGTGGGCGTGAGCTTCGTGTTGCACAGCGATCACCTGCACGAGCACCACCACGACGCGATCGAGCACGACCACGAACACGTCCACGACGACGGCCACCACGCTCACTCGCATCCGGGCGAGATGCCGGTTCGTCATCAGCACGTCCATCGTCACGAGGCGTTGGTGCACTCCCACCCGCACGTGCCCGACCTGCATCACCGCCACGACCACGCCGACGCGTAGCCGATTGGACAGGACCTTTTTGTCCCGAATGTGAACGACATCAAGAAGATGCTGACCGCACGGTGAGCCACCCGACGCAACGAGCAACATCGATGGAATATACCCATGGGGGTATCGGTTGGAGGTATCAGCGGGCTCCAGGTGGGTCCCGAACCGGAAGGACCAGACATGGCAATCACGATCAACGCAGACGACCAGGCAACCTTTCAGCGCGAGGTGCTCGACTCGACGGTGCCGGTGGTGGTGGACTTCTGGGCGGCTTGGTGCGGGCCGTGCCGCGCCGTTGCTCCTGAGGTCGAGGCGCTGGCCGACCAGTACGGGGCAGCGATCAAGGTCGTCAAGGTCGACGTCGACGCGAACCAGGTCGTCGCCAGCCGTTACGACATCCGCAGCATTCCCATGATCGGGCTGTTCGAGGGCGGCAAGCTCACCAAGCAGGCACTCGGCGCTCGCCCGCGTCAGGCGATCGAGAACGAACTCGGTCTGACACGCTTTGCTGCGACCGAGAAGAACTGATCATGCATGCCATCGAGACGACTACCAAGCTTTCCATGGCCGCGGCAGAAGCCGCCGTTCGTGAAGCCCTCGCCACTCAAGGCTTCGGTGTTCTCACAGAGATCGATGTGGCCGCCACTCTGAAGGCCAAGCTCGGTGTCGAACGCTCGCCGTTGAAGATCCTCGGCGCATGTAACCCGACCTTCGCCCACCGAGCCCTGGACCTCGATGAGCTCGTGAGCTTGCTGCTGCCCTGCAACGTCGTGCTCGCCGCGACCGGCGACGGCACCAGAATCAGCGCCGTCGACCCGCGCGAATTGATGACCGGCGACGCCTTCCAGCAGTTGGCGAACGAGGCAGCAGAGCTCCTCGCCGCGGCGATTGCTGCGGTACCGACGGCATAGATCCGAATGGATCGCCCCCGACGCATCGGGTGGCTGCTCGTCGCCGTGCAGTTCAGTCTTCTCGCGGCCCTGACGGCGCCGTGGTCATCGTGGTGGCACCTTCGCGGTGCCATTGTTGTCGCTGGCTGGATGCTGCGCGCCGGCGGAGCCGTTCTCGCTGCGGTCGGCGCAGTTCACCTCGGCGGCGCGCTGACCGCACAGCCGGTGCCAAAGCCTGGTGCCGGTGTGGTCGCCCATGGCATCTATCGACACACCCGCCACCCGATCTACACCGGACTGTTGCTCTACGGAGCCGGCTCGGCGCTCGTGACTGGACATCCGGTGGTTCTGGCCGCCGCGGTCGGCCTGCTCGCGCTGCTGATGGCAAAGGCCCGGTGGGAGGAATCCATGCTGATCCGCTCGACACCCAACTATCGCGAATATGCACAGCGCACGGGGCGCTTCATACCAGGAGTCGGACTTCTTCGGAACTGACGCTGCCGGAATGTACGTCCCACTCATCGTCAGCTGATCCACGCCAGCGCATGACGCGATGGTGAGTCACCGTCATGATCATTCATGTCTCGGCATAGTTCAGCAGGTGCTGTACTACATCTCTTGCTGAACTATGCTGACGGTGTGATTGCTGATGTATGTGCGGATGCCCGGCTCGACACGCTCGGCCGTGTCGGGACCGCGATGGCTGACGGTGTGCGTCGCCGGATCCTGGTCCGGCTGCTCGACGGCCCGGCGTATCCGGCTGAGCTCGCCGAGGAGATGGGCGAGAGTCGGGCGAACGTCTCCAACCACCTGGCCTGCTTGCGCGGCTGCGGGCTGGTGCGGGCGACCCGTGAGGGTCGCCAGATGCGCTACGACCTTGCCGACCGAAAGCTCGCTCGGGCATTGCGGCTACTGGCCGAGATCGATCTCGTGGTCGAGCCCGGCCATGCCGATCTGGACGGTCGATCGTGAGCGCCGAGCACGGTCACGATCATGGTGCGGCGGCGATGCGATCGGGCGCCCGGCACATCCGGCCGTTGCTGATCTCGTTCGGGTTGATCGTTTCGTTCTTGGCGGTGCAAGTGGTGACCGGCATCGTCACGGGCTCGTTGGCGCTGCTGTCGGATGCCGGGCACATGGCCACCGACGCATTGGGTCTGGCGATGGCGTTGGCCGCAATCCAGGCAGCATCGAAGGCGCGAGTCCATCCGCAGCGAACGTTCGGCCTGTACCGGTTGGAGATCCTTGCTGCGCTCATCAACGCGGTGCTGTTGTTCGGCGTGGCCGGGTACGTGTTGTTCGAGGCGATCAGCCGCCTTCGCGACGCCCAAGTGGTCGCGTCCACGCCCGTGCTGATCGTCGGCGTGCTCGGTTTGGTGGTGAACGTGATGGCGTTCTTGTTGTTGCGCGCCGGGGCGAAGGAGAGCTTGAACTTGCAGGGCGCTTACATCGAGGTGCTGTCCGACATGCTTGGCTCGGTCGGCGTGATCGTGGCGGCGATCGTGTGGGGGATCACCGGCTGGTCGTGGGTCGACCCGGTGATCGGCGCCGCAATCGGCGTGTTCATCCTGCCCCGGGCGTGGAAGCTCGGCCGCGAAGCGTTACGGGTGCTGGTGCAGGCTGCTCCGGCAGGAGTCGATCTGACGGCGATGCAAACCGAACTGGCGGGGATCGTCGGTGTCGTCGATGTTCACGACCTTCATGTGTGGACGCTGACCTCTGACATGGAGGTGGCCACCGCGCATCTGATGGTCGCCAACGGAGCCGATTCCCACGCGGTGCTCGATCAGGCTCGCGAGCTTCTGGCCGATCGGCACGGGATCACCCACTCCACGTTGCAGGTCGAACCGGATGATCACCGCGGCTGTGACGACGTGTCATGGTGATCGCAGTCGTGCCATCCCGCCTTCAGCGGCGCGCTGTCCGTCTGGCGTGGGCAACGATCGCATGGAACGTCATCGAAGCGTTCGTCGCCATCGCCGCCGGCACGGCGGCGGGTTCGATCGCGTTGGTCGGGTTCGGTCTCGACTCGACGGTCGAGGTGATGTCTGCGGTCGTGATCGTGTGGCAGTTCCGCGGGCTCGCGGAAGAGCGCGAGCGGCGGGCGCTCAAGTTGATCGCGGTGGGCTTCTTCGCTCTCGCCGCCTACGTAGCCGTGCGAGCGATCATCGATCTGGCCCAACGATCTGAGCCGAAGTCATCGGCGGTGGGCATGGGTCTGGCCATTGCGTCGCTGCTCGTCATGCCGCTTCTCGCCAAGGCGAAGCGGCGCAACGGGAACGCGATGGGGAGTGCCACCGTGGTCGCGGACAGCAACCAGACGAGGCTCTGCGCTTACCTGTCGGCGATCCTGCTCGGCGGTCTGATCCTCAACGCGACGGTCGGCTGGTGGTGGGCCGATCCGCTTGCCGCGCTCGCGATCGCTGCCCTCGCAGCGAACGAGGGCCGCGAGGCCTGGAGAGGCGAGGCCTGCGACGACTGTTGCTGAGCGAGGTTGTGCTCGCCTGCCGGGTCGAGTCGGTCATCGTGGGTGGGTCTCGTACATGCGCAAGGCGACGACTACGCCGGAGATGGCGGTGAGGGCGGCGACGGCATAGATCGCGGCGGGGATGGAGATCAGGTCGGCAAGGATGCCGGCGAGAAGCGCACCGATAGCGAAGCCGCTATCTCTCCACAACCGGTAGACACCGACCGAGCGGGCCCGCCAAGTGGGATGGGCGACGTCGCCGATCGCAGCGAGCAGGGTCGGGTAGACCATCGCCGTGCCTGCCCCGAGCACCATCGCACCGAGTGCCCACGCCGTGAAGCTGCCCGTCGCCGCGATCCATGCGATGGCAACGGATTGCGTGAGCATCCCGCCGACGATGAGCGGTTTGCGACCGATGCGGTCCGATAGCCCACCGGTGTACAGCTGCCCGAGCCCCCACACAGCGGGATAGAGCGCGGCGAGCACACCGATACGGCCGATCGACAGCCCGGCACTGGCGAAGAAGAGCGGGAACAAACCCCACGCGAGCCCGTCGTTGAGGTTGTTGACCAACCCGGCCTGCGAGCACGACGACAATGCCTTGTCGTTGAACGAGGTGAGGCGGAAGATCTCCGCGGTCGTCAAGCCGTGGTGCTGGGAGTTGTTGGTCGTGACGTGATTGGCTGCCTCGTGCCGGGCGTGTTCGCGGGTTTCGCGCACGAAGAACACCGACAGGCCGAGGCCGAGGCCGGCATACGCGATGCCGAGGAAGAACGGCTCTGGGCGTAGGCCGGCGTGTTGGGCGATGTAGCCGGTGGCGAGTGCAGTGATCGCGACGGCGCCGTAGCCGGCCGCCTCGTTCATCCCCATCGCGAACCCGCGGCGGGCGGGGCCGACGAGATCGATCTTCATGATCACCGTGGTCGACCACGTGAGGCCCTGGTTGACGCCGAGGAGCACGTTGGCGAACACCACCCAACCCCAGCTCGGTGCCCAGATCAGCAGCAGCGGGATCGGCAAGCCGATGATCCAGCCGGCGACGAGGACTGGTTTGCGGCCGTACCGGTCCGACAGCGTGCCGGCGAAGAAGTTCGTGGCGGCTTTCACCGCGCCGAAAGCGACGATGAACGTGAGCGTCGCCGTGAAGGCGGTGAGCCCGAACTGTTGCTTGGCGAGGAGGGGCAAGACGGTGCGTTCTTGGCCGATCATGCCGCCGACGAGCGCGTTGACACCGACGAGGAGGGAGAACTGGGCGATGTTCTCCTTGAGGCCGAGACGTAACGGTGCCTCGGTGGCTGATGCGCTCATTGAGTTTCCAGCGGGATGCCCGTCGCGTCGGACCAAGTGTCCGGTCCGCCGTGGAGGACGACGACGTTGTCGTGTCCGTGCGCGGTGAGGATGCTGGCACCGGTCATCGCCCGTTCGCCGTGACCGCACATCATGGTCACCGGCCCAGCCGCAGTTCGAGCGTCGGAGACTGCGCCGAGCTCGATGTTGATCGCGCCCGGGACGTGACCGGACGCGTACTCGTTGGCCTGGCGGACATCGATCACCTGACCGCTCATCCCGGCAGGTTCCACGAGTGGGATCGTGCTGACCGGCCGACCCGAGCTCATCCACGCGTCGATGCCACCGATGAGCTGACCACCGAGATGCTCGTGGCCGACATCGAGGCACTGGCGAACAAGATCATCGCGATCCTGGTCTGGGTCGAGAACGAACACGACTGGCCGTTGCAACTCGACGAGCCAGCCGAGCCAACTGGCGAACACCGGTCGCAGCGTGTTCGACAACGATCCCGGCACGTGACCAGCGGAGAACGCAGCGACCGATCGAGCGTCGATGACGACGCCGCCGGCAGCGAGGTGACGCTCGACGTCGTCGGGATGGAGGGCGGCGAGGCGCGGGAGCGAGTCGTAGCGGGCGGGTCCGCGCCGGTTCAGCTCCGGTAGCCGGGCGAAATAGGAGGGGAAGCTGCCGAACCCGGCGACCAACCGTTGCACGAAGACGTCTTCATCGGTGATCGAAAACAGAGGGTTGGTGTCTCGTTCGTGCCCAAGGGTCGAGGTGCGCTGCGATGAACCGGGCGCTGAGCAGAACGACCCGGCGCCGTGCGTCGGGTACACCGCGAGATCGTCCGGCAGCTGATCGAATCGGCGCAACGCGATGAACATCTCGTGGGCCAGCGGCACGGCGAGGTCGGGCCCGCACAGGTCAGTCCGTCCGACCGTGCCGACCATCAATGAACCGCCGGAGAACAACGCCACCGGCACGCCGCGCTCGACCAGCAGGTACGCGTGATGGTCGGGGGTGTGTCCCGGTGTCGCCAGCGCGACCAGATCGACATCCTCGGCCAGACTGACGTGCGCGCCGTCGCTCACCGGCCGATGCGGCGACTCGAGCCGCGAGGCACGCGGCGCGATGAACGTCGCCCCGGACCGGGCGGCCAGCGCCGGGCTGCCGGTGACATAGTCGGCATGCGAATGCGTGTCCGAGGTCCACCCCAGCCGGAGCCCGAGCCTCTCGATGAGCGCCTCCTGGGCAACAGGGAATCGAGGAGGATCGACAATCGCGGCGTCGCCGTGACCGAGATCGATCACGTACGACGAATGCCCGAGACCCTCGTCGACGAAGTCGTAGATCTTCATGCGTCACGAGGAGCTGACTTGTGCATGACCTCCCCCTCGTATTCTGATGATTCAAACAATCATTTGAACATAGCTCTTGTCAGGTCGATATTCAAGTAGTACTTTGAATATTGATTGATGGGGAGGTCGGTGTGGGAGACAGGGCAGCGAAGAACGCACTGTTCGACGCTTTCGCCGAAGTGGCCAAGGCGTTGGCCAGTGGTCGGCGAGCCGAGATCGTCGACATCCTCGCCCAGGGCGAGCGCTCGGTCGAGCAGATCGCCGGCGAGATCGGCCAGAGCGTCGCCAACACCTCGCACCATCTGCGAGCCATGGCCCGTGCCGGGCTGCTGAGCACTCGCCGCGAAGGCGTTCGCATCGTCTACATGCTCGCCAGTGACCGCGTCGGCGACGTCTGGGCGGCGATGCGTGATGTCGCCGGGGCACACGTTGCCGGCATTGCCGAACTCGTCGAGGCGTATGTCGGTGATCGCAGTCGGCTGGAACCGGTGACACGCCGCGAGCTCGAGGCCCGCCTGAAGGCCGGAGATGTGGTCGTCCTCGATGTTCGTCCATCGGCCGAGTTCGAGGCAGGCCACGTTGCTGGTGCCCGATCCGTGCCCGTCGGCGAGTTGCGTCGCCTACGGTCGCTGGCCAAGGACATCGAGATCGTCGCCTATTGCCGCGGCCCTTACTGCGCGTATGCGGACGACGCCGTCCGCCAACTCCGTCGCCGCGGTCTCAACGCGCGCCGTCTCGAAGACGGCTTCCCAGAATGGAAACGAGCCGGCCTGCCTGTGGCGGTCGGGTCAGGAGGGTGACCGTGCCCAATCAACTGCTTGTCGATGTCGACACGTTGCGCACACAGGTGCGCGACAAGTATCGCGACGTCGCAGTCGACCCGCACGGGGCGCACCACTTCCACACCGGTCGCCCCCTCGCCGCCCGTCTGGGCTACGACCAGGCGGTCGTCGACAGCATGATCGATCGAGCCGTCGAATCCTTCGCCGGTGTCGGCAACCCGTTCTCGCCTCGACGCCTCGAACCGGGTGAGCGCGTTGTCGATGTCGGCTCAGGCGCAGGGTTCGACTCGTTCATCGCCGCCGGCCAAGTCGGTCCGACCGGACGTGTCGTGGGGATCGACATGACCGCCGAGATGCTGGCCAAGTCACGGTCTACCGCCGATCAGCTGGGCTTCGACCACGTCGAGTTCCGCGAGGGTCTGGCCGAAGCGATACCCGTCGAGGACGAATGGGCCGACGTCGTCATCTCCAACGGCGTGATCAACCTGTGCGCCGACAAACAGGCCGTGTTCGCGGAGATCTTTCGGGTGCTGCGCCCGGGCGGCGTGTTGCAGTTCGCCGACATCGCCAATGGCCGACCCGTACCCATCGAGGCGATGCGAGACGTCGACTTGTGGACCGGTTGAATCGCCGGAGGGCTGCCCCGTGCGGGCTGGCAACAGATGCTCGAAGACTCCGGGTTCGAACAGGTCACCGTCGGACCCCCGGTCGACACCTTTGGCGGTGCGACCGGCGAAGCCCAAGCCCGCTCGTTCGAGGTGTACGGCTATGCCTTTCTCGCACGTCGAACTTGAGCGGCACTCCCGAGACGGCGGTGAGCCCACCCCGAAGACAACCCAACCCCGAAAGGAAACGAGATGGCAGCTGATGACAAAGTGGTGATTGGTCAAACCCACGGAACCAACGATCCGGAGGCTGTCCTCATCGGCTACCTCCTCGGGGTCGAATCACTCCGCGCCGGCAAACAGGCGTTGATGTGGCTGACCAAAGACGGCGTTCACGTCGCCACCAAGGGATACGCCGACGGTATCTCGGTTCCCGGAGCACCTTCAGTGGCCGCACTGCATGCCGAGTTCATCGAACGAGG
The DNA here is from genome assembly GCA_025358075.1 of Ilumatobacteraceae bacterium. Lineage (GTDB taxonomy): Bacteria > Actinomycetota > Acidimicrobiia > Acidimicrobiales > Ilumatobacteraceae > JAENVT01. The sequence goes on along the minus strand of JANYKU010000084.1, from coordinate 35,095 downwards.
CGGACGCTTCTACGCGTGCCCCGTGTGCGTCAAGAGCCGTGGCCTGGAGAATGCCGAATGGGTCGAAGGCGCCGAGGTCAAGGGCGCCCCGTCACTCCTGGAGTTCACCGAGGGCGGCGCGCTGATCTTCAACTACTGATCGCCTACGAGTCGCGTCTTGAAACCCGGGGCGCGCTGAGCCAGATCAGCGACTCGCTCGAGCCCTGGAGGGCGAGTCGTCGGCGCAGCACGGGGTTGTCGTTGGATTGGCTGGCGTGGCGCCCGATGGCTTCGTGCTGCATCGTGCGGTCCACGTGGATGGTGAAGTCGATAGCGGACGGGTCGCGTCCGACGAAGGCGGCCGCGAACTCACTGTTCAGCGCATCGGTGACGGTGCTGGGAAGGGTCCAGGCGAGGACAGGAAGATCGAGCCGGGCTGCGGTCGCCCGCGCGGCTGCGGTGGCTTTCTGGTGATCGGGGTGGCCGGTGATGCCACTCTCGTCGAACACGAGCACGCAGTCGACGGAACCTGCTTCAGCAGCGTGTTCCACCTCGGCGGAGAGCTCCTCGATGTCGATCTCCGAGAGGTGCCCATCTGGGTACGAGAGCAGGCGCAGCGATCGGACGCCCAGAACGGCGGCCGCTGCTTCGAGCTCCTTGGCCCGGTGGTCGGCGAGATCGTCGGTCTTCGTGCCGAGCGTGGATGCTTCGCCGCGTGTGAAGCAGAGCAGCGTGGTCTCGATCCCGAGTTCGCCGAACGTCGAGATGACGGCACCGAGTCCGAACGACTCGTCGTCGGGATGGGCGCAGACGGCCAGGACCGATCGAAAGCCGAGCCGCTCGGCGAGATCGGCGGTCATGTCATGTCCCGGCTGCAGCAGTCGCCGACGGGGCGCGGCGCCGATGGGTCGCGAATGCGACGATGGCCAGGCCGCCCGCCAGTGCCGGAAGCAGCGTTCCGGCGGCTCGGTACACGAGGGTTGCAGCGAGTGCATCGTCGAGTGGGGCGCCGAACCGATGCAGGATCGCAGGAATCGCCACCTCGACGACTCCCAGTCCACTTGGGAGCAGCGGTATCCAGCTGGCGATCGTGCCGACGGTTCGTGCCAGCAGTGCGAGTTCCGGGTGGATGTGAAAGCCCGCCGCGTGGCAGGTTGCCCAGAGTGTCGCTGCATCTGCGACCACGGCTGCCGCAGAGATCAGCGCCAATCGAATCCGGTTCCTCGGCGGTCCGACCACTGCCATCGCCTCAGCGTGCCATGCGCCGGCGCCGTGGCGCAGAGCCTCCGGTGCCGGCTGCGGCCGGCGGATCCGCATCGCTGCGAGCACGCCCGCGACCCATTCCGCGCTGGCCGGCCGTCGCGCCGCGAAGGCCGAACCGGCTATGGCCACGATGACGACGACGGCGACGATCATCCACGGCCATGACTCGGCGAACGGAAGATGGCCGAGGGCGATGACCAGGATGAGGTCGAGTGCCGCGACTGCGTAGAAGGTCCGCTGCTCGAACCATTCGGCGAACCCGACCGTCAGCCGTGCTTGCCGTTTGGTGCGACCCCGGCGACGAAGTTCCCGGTTGGCGATCGCCATTCCTTCAGCGGGGGCTGCAGGCGTGATGGCTCCGAACCCATACACAATGAGGGACATTCCCATCGCGGTAGGGAGGGTCAACGGCCCGGTGCGACGTCCGAGCCACAGCAGTTGCAGTCCAAGCAACACCAGACGGACAACAGCGAACCCCAGCGCGAGAGCGACGAACCCGCCACGCATCCGTCCGACAGCATCCAGCGCATCACCGACACCTCCGGCGGTCGAAACGATCAACCAGATCGCCGCGGCACCGATGACCGATCCGATGGCAACCTTGGCGATCGGGTGCAGCCGTTTGCGGGTGGGTGCCTCCTCCGGATCTTTTTCCTTGACTTGATGGGAGAATTCCGGCTCGATGCTCATCGCAGGGCGACGCCGGAGCGGATTGCGGTGTACACGGCGACGACGACGAGGAGTCCGACGAACCAACGTTGTAGGGAGCCGGAGTCGCGGGTGTGGGCGAGGTGGCTGCCGACGATCACGCCGAGCAGGCTGGCGATGGTGAACGGGATGACGGTGCCCCATTCGATCGCCCCGGTCTGGAGTCGGGTGCTGAGTGCCACGGCGGAGTTGATGGTGATGACCAGGAGCGAGGTCCCGATGGCTTCGGGCATCGTGAACCCGAGTGCGAGCACGAGGACGGGAACGATGACGAAGCCGCCACCGACGCCGAAGAACCCGGTGAGGAGGCCGACGATCGTGCCGGCGACGATGACCTTGAGGACGGTCATCGGGTCGATTCGCACCGAAGCCGAGCCCGCCGTCGGTGCGGCGGCAGCGCCGACGGAACATGACAACTCAGCCTTGGGTGCACGAGTGACGCGTCGCCACATGCCGTAGGCCGCAACGAGCATGAGGCCGGAGAACGCAAGGAGCAGCACGTTGGGGTTTGCCGCCTTGTTCCAGTGGGAGCCGAGGAGCGAGCCGCCGATACCAGCGAGACCGAAGATCGTGCCGGCCCCGGCCCGCACCCGACCGGCACGCCAATGAGGCACGATGCCGATCAATGCGGTGAGGGCGACGAGGACCAGCGAGGTGGTGGTCGCGTGCTTGGGGGATTGGCCTGCCGCATAGACGAGGGCCGGAACGGCGAGGATCGAGCCACCACCACCGAGTGCCCCGAGTGACAGGCCGATGAGGAACCCGAGTGGGGAGGCAAGCAGGGCGCGCATGATCCTCTCAGATCACGACCGCGGCTGCCTGATGAGCCTGCCAGGCGGCGTAGCCACCGAACAGGTCTGACACGTCGGAGAAACCGCGAGAGCGCAGCAAGCTGGATGCGATCGCCGATCGATACCCGCCGGCGCAGAACACCACCGTCGGCGCCGTCCGATCGAGCTGGTCGAGGCTGGTCAGTAACTCCGGCAGGCTGATGGTGCGGGCGCCGGCGATCGTGCCGAGTGCGACCTCGCCTGGGTTGCGGACGTCGACGAGCACCAGATCGGGCACGGAGCGAATCCGCTCGGCCAGCGAGACTACGGACAGCCGCGACAGCGGTTCGATGAGCTCGGGATGGGCGACGAACGTGTCGACCGGGTGCTCGAGCGCACCGAGAACGCGATCGAACCCGATGCGGGCCAGACGGACCTTCGCTTCGGCCTCGTGGCCGGGTGGTGTCACCAGCACGATTGGTGTCTGCGGTGCCATCACCTCGCCGGCGTACTCGGCGAAGCGACCACCGAGCCCGACGTTGACGGAACCACGCAGGTGCCCGGCGGCGAAGGCCATGTCTTCGCGTGCATCGATCACCACCGCTCCGTCGTGCTGGTGGGTAAGCACCTCGCTCATCGTGAGGCTCGGAACGCTGACGTCCTCGGCGAGGAGCTCGCGCAGCTCGCGGTTCCTGTTCGCGGCGAACGAGAAGTACAGAGGCGCCACCGACTGTCCCTGAGTGACCGCTTCGACGAACTCCTCCTCGCTCATCGGAGCGAGCGCATAGTTGGTGCGGCGTTGGTCGCCGATCGTTGACACCGTCTCGGTCGACAAGTTCTTTCCACACGCCGACCCCGCGCCATGAGCGGGAAACACCTTGACGGAGTCCGGCAATTTCAGCAACTTCTCGTGAAGGGAGTGGAACAGTTGCCTGGCGAGCTCCTCGGCCGTGACACCGACCGAAGCGAGCAGGTCGGGGCGACCGACGTCGCCGATGAACAGCGTGTCTCCGGTCAGCACACCGTAGGGCGGGGCGCCGACACCGTTCGGGTAGACGACGATGCTGATCGACTCCGGCGTATGACCGGGAGTTTCGAGGATCTCCAACTCGACTTCGCCCAACTGGATCCGTTCACCATCGGCGTACGTGTCGATCGGGAACTCAGCTCGGCCGGCGGCTGCCGAGCCGTACCCGATCGTGGCGCCGGTGCGCGAGGCCAGCTCGAGGTGACCGGACAAGAAATCGGCGTGGAAGTGTGTCTCCAGCACGTGCTCGATCGACAGGCCATGCGCTTCGGCGTCGGCGACGTATGCGGCGACGTCACGCTGGGGATCCACCACGACCGCTCGACCTGTGACGGTGTCACCGATGAGGTAGCTCGCGTGCGAGAGGCAGTCGAGGTAGTACTGGCGGAAGAACATGGGGATCGTGCTCCTGTTGCGGGCGTTCATCGGTGCCAACATAATACCCCAGGGGGTATTATTCCACGTGAATGGAGCGACTCACGATCAGATGCATCCCCTCGGCTTCGGGATGCCGGCGATGTGGGCTGCCATCTTTGCGGGACCTTTCGGGAACAACAGGTAGAGGTCCTTCACGCTGACCCCGGAGGTCTTGCCGAGCACTCGCACCGTAGGCCCCGTGCCCTTCTCGAAGTACTCCTTGCGCATGAAGTCGATGACCTGCCAGTGCTGATCGGTCATGGTGGTGATGCCGTCTTCTGCGGCGATCTCGACGGCGATGTCGCGGGTCCACTGGTTCGGGTCGACGAAGAACCCTTCGTCGTTCCGTTCGACGGCGGTGCCGGCGATGGTTGCGGTGCTCATGCTGATGCCTCCTCGGGGGCGCGGTTCGGTGTGGTGGAGGTGTGTTGCTTGCCGTGCTCGGGCATGTCGGTGCCGATGCCGGGCACGTCGCGTCCCTGCAGCAGGGCGTGCCAGTAGAACCACTGGAACATCAACTTGCCCAGGTGGTTCATTCGGCTCTCCTTCAGCAAGGGCATGCCGACACGCGACGGGTAGTGACCGGGCAACGGCTCGGTCTCGTAGTTGAAATCGATCAGCAGTGCTTTGCCGAACCCTGTCTCGATGAAGCAGTTGGCGTGCCCGTCGAACGTGCTGGACAGGTCGCGGCCCTCGAGGAAGCGGACGATGTTCTCGACCAGAACCTCGCCTTCGAAGTGAGTCACCGAGCCTGCCTTCGAGGCGGGCACATTGGTGGCGTCACCGATGGCGAAGATGTTCCCCTTTGCCAAGGTCTGCAGGGTCGACTTGTTCGTCGGGACGAAGTTGAGGTCGTCGCCGAGACCTTCGCTGCGACCCACGTAGTCGCCGCCGCTGTGCAGCGGCACGACGACGGCGAGGTCGAACGGCATCTCGCGGCCGTCGTAGCCGACCAGTTTGCCCCCGATGCCGTCGACCTCGCCAGTGTTGAACTCGGTGACGAGGTGGATGCCCTTCTCGTCCAGCAGCGAGGCAAGCGTCGCCGACGCGACCGGCTTGGTGAATGCACCGTCGAGCGGCGTGGCGTAGGTGATCTCGACCTTGTCACGAATGCCGCGATCGGTGAAGTACCAGTCGGCGAGGAAACAGAATTCGAGCGGAGCCACCGGGCACTTGATGGGCATGTCGACCACGTTCACCACCAGCCTGCCGCCTTCGAAGTCGGCCAGAGCGGCCGCGAGTGCTGTCGCACCCGGCAGGTCGTAGAACGTGAACACCTTCTCGTTCCAGCCCGCCCCGGCGAGTCCCTCGGTCTCGTCGAGCGCCAGGTGTGATCCGGTGGCGATCACCAGCAGGTCGTACCCGAGCTCACGACCGTCGGCCAATACCACGACGTCGCGCCCGCTGTCGACGCGCTCGATGCCCGACTCGATGAACTCGACGTCCTTGTGCAACTGCGCCTTGCGAGACCGCACGATCTCTCGCTCGTCGGCCAGGCCGAACGGCACGAACAACAGCCCAGGTTGGTACACGTGATGGTTGTCCTGGTCGATCACCGTGATGGAGACGTCACCGTGGGCCTTGTGGTAGTGGCGATGCAGCCGGTTGGCGACCAACGTTCCACCCGTGCCGCCACCGAGGATCACGATCCGCTTGGTCATCGGGAGACCTCCTTCTCGATCTCAACTCTGCCTGCCATATACCCCGGGGGGTAGAGGAAAACGTCCCGAGCCGGTCTCCCGATCAAATTCCTCCGCCCCTTCCGGACACCATGAGCGCGGTACCCCAGGGGGTTTCGGTAGGTTGTCCTCTGACTGTAAAGGATGGACCTCGTGGAGCTGCCTCAGGAAACACTCGCCGATCTCAAGAAGCGACTGCGGCGCGCCGAGGGGCAGGTGCGCGGCGTTGGGCTGATGCTGGACGAAGGTCGTGACTGCCGAGAAGTCGTCACCCAGCTGACAGCGGTCACGAAGGCGTTGGAGCAGGCCGCGTTTCTCCTCGTGGCGGCCGGCCTCACGTGGTGTGTCTCGGATCCTGAGCGGGCTGCCGAAGAGGGCTACGCCTTGGCCGATGTCCAGAAGATGTTCATGAAGCTCGCCTGAGGGTGTGCCGCCGACGTTCGTTTAGATGATACCCTGGGGGGTATGTGTAGACGAGTGACGTGCAAGGTGTGCAAGCGGCCGACGTGGGCGGGATGTGGTGCTCACGTCGAGCAGGTTCTGGGCGATGTTGCGGCGAGTGAGCGCTGCTCGTGCCGCAGCGAGCGCCGACCGCCTTCCACGACCGCTGCGCCCCGCCGGACGTGGCTGAGCCGTCTGCTCGGCAGTTGATCAAACGGTTCGGCTGATCCGGCATCGCTGAAACTGCTTCGTTGCGTCGCGTGTGCCGACACTACGTTGACGTCAGCGCCACAACGTCGCCGATTCGTGGGGATCAACAGATCACAAGGGTGAGGCCGAGATGACGACCGTGATACCGACCACGTCGCACTGGGGCGCGTACGGAGTGCGGGTCGTGAACGATGAGATCGTCGAGGTGGTGCCACATCCGGCCGATCCCGATCCTTCGCCCTTGCTGGGAGGCGTAGCCAGCGCGGCGCGTCACCGCACACGAGTCCTGCGTCCAGCTATCCGGCGCGGCTGGCTCGAGAACGGTCCAGGGCCGACTGACTGCCGTGGGCGCGACGAGTTCGTCGAGGTCACCTGGGACGAGGCGGTAGGAGCCGTGGGGACCGAGCTGAATCGAGTGCGCGCGGGTCATGGAAACGAGAGCATCTTCGGCGGCTCGTACGGCTGGGCGAGTGCGGGGATCTTTCACCAGGCCCAGTCGCAACTGCAGCGCCTCCTCAACCTCATCGGCGGGTACACGCGGTCGATCAACTCGTATAGCAACGGCACCTCCGTCGTGTTGTTGCCACACGTCGTCGGCAGCGCCGAAGAAGTGATGCGTCAGCCAACTTCGTGGCCGACCATCGTCGAACACACCGACCTGGTCGTGGCGTTCGGTGGGATACCGGCAAAGAACGTGTTCGTGACGCCGGGAGGGATGACCGAGCACCGGACACGCGACTACCTCGATCGGGCTGCAGCGCGAGGCGTCGAATTCGCGCTGGTCAGCCCATTGCACAACGATCTGCCGTCGCACATCCCGGCGACGTGGTATGCCATCGTGCCCGGCACGGATGTGGCCCTCATGCTTGCACTTGCTCATACCTTGCTGGTCGAGAACCTCGCCGACCGCGAGTTTCTCGACCGCTACACATCTGGTGCCGACGTCTTCGAGTCGTATGTGCTCGGCGCGGCCGACGGTGTACCGAAGAGCGCCGAATGGGCGAGCACCCGTTGCCAGATCCCGGCCGATGAGATCCGCCAGCTGGCACGACGGATGGCCGCACTTCGTACGTTGGTCACGGTGACATGGTCGCTGCAGCGCATCCCGCACGGCGAGCAGCCGGTGTGGGCGGGGCTTGCGCTCGCCGCCTTGCTGGGCCAGATCGGCCTACCGGGTGGAGGTTTCGGTCACGGCTATGGCTCGATGGGCGACGTCGGATCCGTCGGGCCCTCGATCGGCCTGCCGCACTTTTCGAAGGGTGGCAACAAGGTCCGCACCTTCATCCCGGTCGCCCGTATTGCCGACATGTTGCTGTCGCCGGGCGACGCGTTCGCCTACGACGGGGGCACGTACACCTATCCCGATATTCGGTTGGTGTATTGGGCCGGTGGCAACCCATTTCACCATCATCAAGACCTCGATCGTCTGCGCCGAGCGCTCGGCATGGTCGACACGGTCGTCGTCAACGAGCCGTACTGGACATCGATGGCCCGGCACGCCGACATCGTGTTGCCGACCACCATTCCCATGGAGCGGGAGGATCTCGGCGCCGGCCGGCGCGATACGCATCTCATCGCGATGCATCGGGCAACTACGGCGCCGGGCGAGGCACTTGACGATCATGAGATCTTCCGTCGGATCGCAGAGCAAATGGGTGTCGGTGACGCCTTCACGGAAGGTAGGACGACTCGTGAATGGCTCGAGCACCTCTACGAGAACTGGCGCCAAAAGATCGGCAACGTCGTTCCGCCCTTCGACCAGTTCTGGGCGGAAGGCGGAATTGAATTGCCGTTCGCCGAGGAGCACTGCACGATGTTCGAGCGGTTCCGCAGCGACCCCGAACAATTCCGTCTCAAGACGCCGAGTGGTCGCATCGAGTTGGCGTCAGACGTGATCGCCGGGTTCGGTTACGACGACTGCCCAGGGCACCCGACCTGGATCGAACCCGACCACAGTGACGAGGATTCGTTCCCGCTCCACCTCGTTGCAAATCAACCGTCGACGCGGCTGCACGGCCAACTCGATGTCGGTGCTGTCAGTCTCGCCAGCAAGGTCCAGGGGCGCGAACCGATCCTGATCAATCCCGTCGATGCTGTTGCTCGGGGCATTGCCGACGGGGACGTTGTCCGCATCTACAACGACCGTGGTGCATGCCTGGCCGGCGCAGTGCACTCCACCACAGTTCGGCCCGGCGTGACCCAATTGGCGACTGGTGCTTGGTATGACCCACTGCAGCTCCTCGACGGATCGACGTTGTGCGTGCACGGCAACCCGAACGCTCTGACCGAGGATCGACCGACGTCGCAGTTGTCGCAGGGCTGCGCCGGACAACAGACTCGAGTTCAGATCGAGCGCTTCGTCGGACCAGTCCCGCCGATTCGTGCTCACGACCCGCCAACGCTGGCCCAGCGCAACGGCAACCCACGATGATCAAGATCGTCGAGCTGTTGGTGCGCAAGCCGGGGATGACCCGGGCCGAGTTCTCGGACTACTGGTTGAACGTGCACGGCCCACTCGCCATGTCGATCCCTGAGATCCGACCCCACAACGTGAAGTACGTGCAGAGCCACACGCTCGGTGAGTGGCACCCGTTCCTCGCCGGCGAGGAGTCGCTCTTCGCCGGCGCCGCCGAGATCTGGCTGGATTCGATGGAGGCGGCCATGGCGTTGTTCAGCGAGCCCAAGTTCGAGGAAGTGGTGTTTCCCGACGAGGAGAAGTTCCTCGACCGCGACAAGACGGAGATCCTCGTACTGACCGAGCATCTCGTGTACCAGCGGCCAGGAGCACCGATCCACGGTGGGGTCAAGCTGTTCGAGGTGCCGGTGCGGCGCGAGGGGATGACGCGTAACGAGTGCCATCGGTACTGGTACGACGTGCATGGCCCGATGGTGCTCGACACGCCGTCGATGGTTGCCAACATGCGTCGATACGTGCAATCGCACACCGTTGACGACGATGCCTTCTCCATGATCGGCCCGATGCGCTACGACGGCCTGGCCGAGCTGTGGTTCGACAGCGCCGACGACCTCACCGCCTGCTTTGGCGATGAGTACCTGGCGACGGTGCACCTCGACGAGCCCAACTTCGTGAACTTTGAAAAGGCGACGGCGTTCATGACGACCGAACATCTGATCAACGAGCGCCCGACGACGTGACCAGATCCGCGCCACAGCACGCGCAGAGATTTGGGTCAGTTGATGCGCGCCCAGCGGGCCAGGACATCACCCCGACCGGTCGAGGCCACCAACAGCCTCCTCGCTGAGAACGACAGACGTCGCGACTGCACGTCCTCACGCCGCGTACATCGGAGGCTTCACAAGTTGCTTTACGCCACCCTGATCGAGGCCCATACTCGACTCTCATGGCGGCAAACGGATGATGCGGGCAACGTCGTATGCGCCACGACCGGCGCGGTGTTGGCGGCGGTTGTTGCTCGGGCTCGGTGTCACCGGAGTGGTCAGCATGTTCGCCGGGACGTCGGTGACGTTCGCTCAGGAGGCGAACGTTGCGCACCACGCCCGGCGCGCACTCGATGGTGTGACCTACCGGTATTACATGGAGCCGAGTCGGTACCAAACGAAGCTGTGCGTCGGCGATCCGGTCAAGTACGACATGCACGTCTATCGACAGGCCATGGGTACAGATACGTCGCGCACTGACGTCTTCAGCACCAAGGTCGAGGCGTATCCCAACGACAAGAGCATCGGCAGCTTCGCTCAAGCCAACGTCGTGGTTTCAATTGGCTCCGACGGATATCCGGGGATTGCCGGTTTCACCTTCACAGGCAAGAAGGTCGGCAAGACGACCCTTGTGTTTCAAGGAAAGGTGGCCGGCGTCGAGATCCAACGGGGCTACGTCTCGTTCAACATCGACATCCAGGTGATCCAGTGCAAGTTCAAGATCAGCGGAACGACACGATTCCCGATCCGTCGTACGCCCCGCTTCCTGCGCCGCCGTTGGTCGCCCGCTTCAAACCTGTGCAACTGGTAGCGAATGAAGACGGCCATCTCACCGGAACGGCTTCCATACACTGGGTGTCGGCGTCGTCGTCGGCCAGCGTCGCCGGACTGAGGTGCACGGCCACCGAGACGTTCGGCGCGGACGGCGAAGTCAACATCAATGGCGATATTTCCGATGACGGTGTACTGACCTTGACGTTCCTGTTCGACGAAGCGCTCGGCACTCTCGTCACTGCGTGTGCCGGCCACGCCAACCCCGGAGGCGCGTTTCCCTATCTGATCGCTCAGACCACCATCAAGATCAAGACAAGTGGAGGGGTCGTCAAACAGGGGATCACCTATGGCGACAACAAGTTCCCCGGTCGCGCCAACATCGTTGTGAAACCGGTGAAGGGCACATGATGCGGCGCACCTTTCGTCGGCCAGCGATGTCCGTTGCTGTGCTGCTCACGGTCGTCGTACCTCTCGCTTGCAGCTCTACACCGTCGTCGGCACCAGCGACGTCTGCCGCGCCCACGACGGTGACCGAGGCGTCGACGGCCGTGACGCATTCGGGCGGTTCGTCGCCAACGCCAACCTCCGACAGTTCGGCCCCTCCGACACCGGGATCGACCCCGGAGACGTTCGAAGCAAACCTCACCTTCGGCTCCGGGCCCTTCGACCTGCCCAACACCACGGTCGGCCTCGCCGATCTGTCCGCGTACACCGCAACGTCGACACTAACGTTCACGGGAACCAGCGCCGGTAAGTCCACATCGTGGTCGACCATCACAACCCTGGCCGCGACGAACAGCCCGGCGGCGCGCCAGATGACCGTTACCAAGAGCGGCGACGTTGCCGATCCGGCGCCGGTGCTGACAGTTGAGCTCAACGGTGTCAGCTACGACAAGGAGGGCGACTCGCCGTGTACCGCCGACACGATCCCCGCCGAGTCACCGGACCCGAAGGAGTCGCTCGCCGAACCGTTCGAGCCGGCGGCTTCATTGCCTGCGGTGATCGGGGCCGACACGGCCGGCAGCGAGACCGTCAACGACACGCCTGCCGCCCATTACACATTCGATGAAAAGGCACTAGGACAAGCGGGCCAGACGACATCGACCGGCGAGGTGTGGGTGGCTCGACCGGCGGCTTCGTCGTCAAGTACGTCGTCACGACAAAGGCCGGGCCCGACTACTTCGGGGACGGCATCGACGGCACGATCATGTGGGACTACGAGTTGACAGCCGTCAATCAGCCGGTCGTCATCACCCTCCCGGACGATTGTCCACCTGGCATTGTCGACGCTCCCCAACTTCCCGACGCAACGAACGTCGAGAGCTTGCCCGGTGTTCTGACGTACGACACGGCAACGAGCCTGTCCGACATCGTCGCGTTCTATCAGACCGAGCTCGGCAATCGTGGTTGGGTGCCGTCGGGCGATCCGACCGTTGAGGACACCAGCGTGATCGCCGATTTCACCCAGGCGAACGCGACGCTGACGCTGACAGCAACAATCGACGCCGGGGTCACCACCGTGGAACTCCTCATCACCATCTGAGTCGAGGACCTTGTCAGAACGTGCGGCAGTCGATCTGCCGTCACAGCCGGCGCATCGTGCCGATCAGGTCGCCCATCATCCCGCGGCAGCGTTCGCCGACGTCGTGCAGCGATTCGCGAGCGCCGGCTTCGATCCAGCAGTTGTGGGCGGTGTCGATGAGCAGGCTGACCACGCCACTGGCGAGGCGGGCGCGCATGCGCGCTTCTTCGCTGTTGCCCTCTCGTTCGAGCACCAATTCGGCGGTCGCCTCGGCCAGGCGGGTACGAAAATACTCCGTGCCCGGAGGATGCTGGCCGGGCCGCTTCATCATGTCCATGCGCTGTCGCGTACGCGAGGCCTCGCCCTCCAGGGAACCGGAGAGCACCTCGAAGCTCTCGAACAGGCTCGTGATCACTGGCTCTTCGGCGGGTCGCTTGTGGAACTCGTCGCGTACCGCCTGCAACAGTTCTTCGAACTGTGGGTACATGACGGCTTCCTTGGTCGGGAAGTAGCGGAAGAACGTGCGCGGGGCGACGTCGGCGCGCTCGGCGATGTCGTTGATCGACGTCTCTTCGTAGCCCTGCTCGGCGAACAGCTCCCATGCGGCGTCCTCGATGGCACGGCGCGACGAGTCCTTCTTGCGCTGGCGCAACCCGGGATGGACCGGGGCGCCGGACGGCTCGGACGTGATGCTCGCGTTCACGTTCCTCACGATACGTCACCTGACCAGGTGGAATCGGCAGTTGTGCATCTTGTCACAGTTGACATTTGGCATAACTGCCAGTTTAATGCCTGAAGACCCTCTTCGTCCCACCCCCACCCCGCGAAAGCGAGACCGCCCATGACTGCAAGCACCAGCATCGAGTACGACGAGACCGGCCAGATCCCAGACGACGTGTTCCGCCGCCGCTGGGTGATCCTCGGCGTGCTGTGCACCAGCCTGATGATCATCGTCATCGGCAACACCTCTCTCAACGTCGCCTTGCCGAAGATGAGCGAATCGCTGGGATTGACCAACAGCCAGCAACAGTGGGTGGTCGACGCTTACTCACTGATCTTCGCCGGCATGCTCTTCACTGCCGGCACGCTCGGCGATCGCTTCGGCCGCAAGGGCTTCATGCAGGCCGGCATCGTCCTGTTCGGCGCTGCTTCGGCCTACGCCACCTTCGTTGCCGACTCGGCCACCGGGGTCATCGCCTCTCGTGCCGTCATGGGCATCGGTGGCGCTCTGGTCATGCCGGCGACGCTGAGCATCCTCGTCAACAGCTTCCCGTCGAACGAGCGGGCCAAGGCCATCGGTATCTGGTCGGGCATCGCCGGCGGCGGCGCCGCCCTCGGCCTGGTGCTGGGCGGATGGCTCGTCGAGCACTTCTGGTGGGGTTCGGCGTTCGCCATCAACGTGCCCGTCGCCGTCATCGCGCTGGTACTCGGGGCGCGGATCGTGCCGACCAGCAAGGACCGCCACCCGTCGAAGCTCGACCCCGCCGGAGCGGTGCTGTCGATGGCTGGTCTCGGAGTGTTCGTCTACGGGCTGATCGAGGCACCGAAGTGGGGCTGGGGCTCGCCAGAGTGCCTTGGCGTGATCGGATCCGGCATCGCCCTGCTCGCCATCTTCGTCATGTGGGAACTGCGCAACAGCTCACCGATGCTCGACATCCGTCTGTTCAAGGACCGCCGCTTCGGCGTCTCCAGCATTGGGATGATGCTCGTCTTCCTGACCATGTTCGGCTTCTTCTTCGTCGTCAGCCAACTGTTCCAGCTCGTGCTCGGCTACGGCTCGTTCGAATCCGGGCTGCGCATGCTGCCGATCATGCCGGTGATGATCATCTTCAGCACCCGTGCTGCCGGCCTTGTCGAGCGCTTCGGTGCTCGCATGGTGGTGACCACCGGCATGTTGCTCACTGCTGCGGGCGTGTTCATCCTCAGCTTCCTCACCGCCTCATCCGGCTACGGCCACGTGCTCGCCGGCATGTTCGTGATGGCGTCGGGCATGGGCCTGACGATGACGCCGATGACCGAACTGATCATGTCGTCCGTTCCCCGCGACAAGGCCGGTGTCGGCTCGGCGATGAACGACACGACTCGTGAGGTTGGCACCACCCTTGGCGTGGCCGTCCTCGGCAGCATCCTGTCGTCGGGCTACACCTCGAACCTCGGCGGCGTGGTTGCCGGCCTCCCGGCCGCCGCCCGGCAGACCGCAGAGGGCTCCTTGGCCGGTGCCCTCGGCGTCGCCCACCAGATTGGCGGCACCCAGGGCGCGGCGATCGTCGACGCGGCCAAGTCGGCATGGGCCGACGGCCTGCGGCTGTCGATGTTGATCGGTGCCGGCATCGTGCTGCTCGCCGCCTTCATCTCCGCTCGCTACCTTCCCGGCAAGCCTGGCGGCGTCACCAACGAGGCGATCGACCTCGATGGCTTCGACGACGAACTGGCGTACCGCGTCGGAACGGTCGGGGCCTGATCAGCCGCACCCTCGGCGCTCACCGACGCCGGGGGGACAGCGGATCAACAGCGCTCCGCCGGAGAGGTTCATCCGCCTCGAGTGTTTGTCGAGAAGGTCCACTGCGGTCGAATCTCGGCAGATCATTCCGCTCATGTCGACCACGGCGCGTTGCCCTGGCTTGAGCTCGTTCAGGGCAGCGTGGAGCGCATCAGCGGACTCGGCGTCGACCTCGCCGGCGACGATCAGCACCACCAGTCCGCGGATGTATGAGACGTCGACACGAACATCCCCAGCCGGCGACGCAGTTCTCACCTGTCCGACGGTAACGGTGCGAGGTGTCTCCAGTATTTCGTCGAGATGAACAACCTGCACTCATCGATGGGTTTGGGCGACCCGTCGCGTGAGCTCGTCCAACCCCGCCGACACGTGCACTTCCGGTACGGTCGGGCGATGCAGCCGGCGCGCGGACTCCGGCAATCGAGCCAAGTCGGCAGAAAGGCGTTCGGCAGCAACCGCGATGCTCTCCGGTGGTTGCGTGCGCTCACCTGATCGCATCACCTCGACGAGGAGCGGCACGAAACCCTCTGGGGCGGGTTCCGAGCGCTCGGCGAGCACGTCGCCGGCCAGCAGGTCGCGCCGGTATACCTGCTTCGCACCGGGTCGGGTCTGCTTGCCGACCGAAAGCTTCATCGTGGGCCGGTCTGCGTACTCGACAAGCTTGTACACGGTCTCCAACGACGGAGCATCGGCGGACACTCCGATTCGTGTGCCGACGCCGAACGTGTCGATCGGCGCACGCTCGTCCAGCAAGCGCTCGACATCGAACTCGTCGAGCCCTCCGCTGACCATGATCGTCACGTCGGGACGCCCCGCAGCATCGAGTTGACGACGGGCCTGCCGGGACAGCTCGAGCAGGTCGCCACTGTCGATGCGCACGCCGAGGTTTCCCCGAAGGTCGAGCGCGGCGGCGACCTCGAGGGCGGTTGAGACTCCGGTAACCGTGTCGTACGTGTCGACGAGGAACGCCGTGCGAGCAGGGAAGTCGGTGGCAAACGCGATGAATGCCTCTCGCTCGGTGGGAAACGCCTCGATGTAGGAGTGAGCCATGGTGCCGACCGCTGGAATCCCCAGTCTGCGGGCAGCGTCAGCGTTGCTGGTACCGGCGAAGCCGGCGATCGCCGCCGCACGCGCCGCGGCAAGTCCCGCCTCGATTCCATGCGTGCGTCGTAGTGAGAAGTCGACCAATGACGCCCGCCCGCGAGCGGCGATTCGACAGCGCGCTGCCTTCGTCGCCAGCGCAGTTCGATAGGTGATCTGGTTGAGGATGATCGACTCGACGAGTTGTGCTTGCGGCAGCGGTGCGGTCACCTCGAGCAACGGCTCGTTCGGTAACACGACGTGACCTTCGGGGATCGCCCACACGTCGCCCGTGAAGCGCAGCGTTGCGAAGGCATCGAGGATCGGTCGATCGAAGCCCTGTCCGGCGAGCCATGTCAGGTCGTCGTCGTCGAACGAGAAGTTCGTCAGCACTTCGAGGACATCATCGAGTCCGGCGGCGACGAGGAACCCGCGATCTGGCGGGAGGTCGCGAACGAACAGGCTGAACGTGGCCTGCTCGGTCATGCCACGCGTCAGGTAGCTGGCGGCCATGGTCAGCTCGTAGAGATCGGTCGTCAGCGCCAGTCCCATAGCGTTACCGAGTGACAATCACGAGAGAGAGTCCGCGAACGGGTAGGTGGTGAGCAGCTCCACGCCATCGTCCGTCACAAGATACTGGTCCTCGAGTTTCACTCCCTGATGCGTCACGACGTCGCCGATGTAGCTCTCCACGCACACCACCATGTCGGGCTCGAACGTGCCGGGAAATCCATATGGCTGACCGGCCACGGCGAGTGGCACATTCGGGTGCTCGCCACATACGCCGAGCCCGTGCGCCAAGCAGTAGTAGCCGTACGGGCGGAACCGCTCGGGCATCGGGCCAGGCCCGGCGGGCGAAGTCCTCGTAGCTCACTCCCGGCCCGATCAGCGATGCGTTGTGCTGGAGCTGTGCGAACGCCAACCCGAACAGGTCACGCTGCACTGGGGTCGGGCGGTCGGTCGCACAGAGGAACGTTCGCGAGAAGTCGACCGAGTAGCCGAGATAGCCCGTGGCATCTGTGTCGAGGCATACCAGGTCGCCAACCTGCATTGCCCGATCGCTCGACTCCCTGAAGTACGGGAACGTGTTGGGGCCGCTCTGGAACAGGCGGGCGACGACATACTCACCGTCTCGAGCGATCAGGTCGCGGTGGAACTCCGCCCACGCCTCGTTCTCGGTCACGCCTTCGCGCACGCAGGCTTCAAGTTGACCAACGGCTCCTTGCACGCGGTCGATCGCGATCCGCATCGCATCCAATTCGGTGGGTTGCTTGATCCGCCGCGCCTCGAGCAGCACAGCCGTAGCGTCGAGGAGACCGAGGCCGTGCGTTCGCAATGCATCGGTGAACTCGAAGTCGACTCGCTCGACGGCGAGCCGCAGATCGTCGGGATGGTGGCGGCGGCACTCTGCCGCAACCTCGCCGGCGAATCGCTCGAGCGCGACACGGTAATTGGCTCCGGAGTTGACGGTGATGGTGGTGGTCTGGCGCACCTCGTCGACTGTCGTCAGTTCGGCCGAGAGGTGGTCGCAGCCGGCGAACTCGAACAGGATCGTCGGACCGCCGGCGATGACGAGGAGGAACCGCGAGGGACCGAGCATCCCGTAGACGGTCATGTTGCGGTGGCCGCATGCGTAGCCGATGTTCACCGGGTCTGGAGTCAACAACGCAGGCACGCCTTGACGCTCCATCACCTCGCGAAGCCGTTGATGGCGCTGGCGATCGAGCGCAGGAATGTCGACGGCCATGACTACGTCTCGACGGTATCAGTAACTCCACCGCCGAGGCGGTTTCAAGGCGGCGAGGACTGGCGGCGTTCTGGTTCAGCCTTGTGGCGCGGTGAACTGGGCGTCGATGTCGATGTCGATCTTCTTGCCAAGTGCGAACTTGTCGACGCCGAGCGGCATGTTGAAGTCAATGCCGAAGTCGTCTCGCAGGATCTGAGCCGAGGCGATGAAACCTGCGTGCAGCTTGCCGTCGCCGGGGTGCTCGATGGCGCCCGTGAACTCGACTTCGAGGGTGACCGCCTTGGTGATTCCATTGATGGTCAACTCGCCGTCGGCCTCGTACTCGTCGTTCTCGAGCTCGCGGATCGTGGTCGAGATGAACTTCATCGTCGGGTGTGCGTCCGCCGAGAAGAAGTCGGTCGATCGAAGGTGGGCGTCGCGGTCTGCTTGGTTGGTGTCGATGGTGCCGATCTGGATCGTGGCTTCGAACCGCGTCGTGCCGAGATCGTCGCCGACGACCAGCGATGCGTCGACACCGTTGAAGCGACCGCGGACGTTGGTGAGCCCGAGGTGGCGAACCTTGAAATGAACACCGGAGTGATTGGGATCGAACGTCCAGGTCCCGGCGGCGAGTGGGGTGGTCTTGAGCATCGACTGATGTCGCTCTTGGCATTCCTCATCGCGAGCTGCTCGAACTCTCTGCTCGGTTCTCGCAGGCCTTCCAGCGATGGCTCGATGCAGGCTCGAACGGCGGGCTCACGTACCCACGACTACGCGTGCTCAGGTGCTTCATTGCCAGGGTCCGTCCAAGATGAAGACGTTGGCCGACGGACTCGGACTCAGCGCTCGCAATCTCACTGCGGTGGCCGATTCCCTCGAGGGCGAAGGTCTGGTTCGCCGCGTCGCCCACCCGACGGATCGCCGGTCGACGTTGTTGGAACTGACACACAATGGCCAGGCCGCTGCCGACGAATCGTTGGCGCCGCGGCTGATCGAGATCAGCCGACTCTTCGACGAGCTGTCACCGACGGCTCGCAACCATCTACGTAGCACGCTGGCCACCTTGGTCGCCGCCATGGAGTCGGACCGCGGGACCACCGATCAGGCGTAACCCGGATACTTGCACTTACGATTGCGGCAGTGGCGGACATGCTCGATCTCGCGGCACACCTTCCAGAGGTGCACCTCGCTCCCGGTGAAGCTGTCGTGCGCGAGGGCGGCGCCGGCGGCGGTATCTGGGTGCTCATCTCCGGCGTGCTCCGTGTGCGCAAGGGCGATGTCACGGTGAACACCATCAGCCATCCTGGCGCTCTGATCGGGGAGATGTCAGTGCTGCTCGGTGTCGATCACACCGCCACGGTCGAAGCGATCGAACCGAGCAGGCTCCGGTACGCGGCCGACGGTCCAGGTCTGTTGGCCAGCGACCCCGCCATCACCAACCTCGTAGCAATGGGTCTCGCCGAGCGGCTCAGGTTCGTCACGACGTACCTGTCCGACTTGAGGCATCAGTACGGCGATGCTCCCGGGCTCACGATGGTGTCCGAAGTCCTGAGCAAGCTCGAACAGGCCAGCGGACCGGTGGCCAAACCCGGCTCGGCCCGCGATCCCGACCCGATCTACTGACTGCAGCGAGCGCTGTCAGAGGACCGTCCGCGGCGGGGCGACGGCGTCGGTGAGCCGTACTTCTTCGACACCGAGCAATGACACCCAGGTGGCCCGTTGTTCGTCGAGATCCAGTTCGATGTAGGTCGGCGTCGGACCGATCTGGTGGCCTGGATTGAAGACCCAGGTGTCGCCGATGCGATCGACCCATGAGCCGTCGGGCTTGAACGGAGGGTCATGCACATGACCGGTCAGCACCACGTCGGGTCGATGTTCGGCGATCCAGTCTCCGAGATCTGCATCGCCGTAGTGGCGCCGACCAGTCCAGCACGTCGGCGACCCGAGTGGCGGCCAGTGGTACACCCACAACCACCGGCGGGGTCGGCGAGCAGCGTCAGCGGCGAGTCGCCCGGCGACTGCGGCTCGGCCGGCAGGGCCGTCCCACCACGGGCAGATGGTGATCAACGTGTCGTCGAGGAACAGCGAGTCACCGTCGGTCGGGACCCCCAATGCCCGTGCCTCGTCCAGCCACAGCGGGGCTTGCTCACCCTGCGCATCGGAGCCGGTGAGATCGTGGTTGCCCGAGCTCACCGCAACCCGTGTCGACTCCTGGAGCAATTGGAAGTAGCGCAGCACGACGACGGCTTGGGCGTCGAGCGCGACACTCGAGCTGATGTCGAGATGGTCGCCGGCCAGCACCACCAGATCGAAGGCGGGCGCCGCGGCAACGACCCAGTCGAACTGGCGCAGCGAGTAGTGGAGGTCGGAGACAACGAGGATGCGCACAGGCCTGCCGGTCAGTGGTGAACGGCCGAAGCTTATGAACTCGAACCAGTTGTCACTTGCATCCGGCATTCTGGTAGGCGAGCGAGATGGGAAGCTGCTTGCCGACGCTGGCCGAAACATCGGTTCCCATGTACTTGCCGAGATCGGTCTGTGCCGTCGAGTCGCCACCGAGTCCACGGGCCACGATGTCGTTCGCTCCCGACATGAACGAGATGGCCGAAGCGGCGGCGGCATCGCTGCCGAGCGCGGCCTTCACCGTCGCCAGCTGATCGCCGAACTTGGGGATGCTGCCGAGGGGAACCTGGGCCCACTCCGAGGTCGGAGAGTTGGCGAACCCGATGACCAGCTGCCAGTTGACCAGGATGTCGGCAAGGGCGGTCTGGAGCGCCGCGCAATCGACGTTGCCGGCGGCGGTTGGCGGCTGTGTGCCACTCCCGCCGACCGTGTTCGACGACGACTGCGCAATCGTCGACGTGCTGATCGTGACGGAAGGCTTGCTGCTGCCGCAGGCGCCGAGCACGGAGCAGGCGATCAGGAGGGCGACGAGTGGGTGGCGGGGTAGGCGCATCCTCCTAACCTTATGCAACGACACGCTGGTCGATGAGTGACCCAACCTGTCAGCTGGCGAGGCAGACGGTGTTCTTGCCCGAGTGCTTGGCGTGGTACAGCGCTTCGTCGGCGCGACGGGCGAGCATGGCGGGGATCAGCGGCTGGGCGCCGACTGCGACGCCGACCGAGGCGCCGACCGTGAGGCACAGTCCGTTGGTGATCAGCGGAACGCGGATCGCTTCGACGATGCGATCGCCCACGGCGCGTCCTGCCGCGGGATCACTCATTCCGGCACACACAACCGCGAACTCGTCGCCGCCCAGGCGGCCAACGGTGTCGTTCGGCCCGATCACGGCGGCGATGCGGCGGCCGACCTCGGTCAGCACGACGTCGCCCACCGGGTGACCGTAGGCGTCGTTGATCGGCTTGAAGTCGTCGAGGTCGATGTAGAGCAGCACCAGATCGCCGCTCGCCAACTCGTCGAGGCGACGGGCGAACTCGGCGCGATTGGCCAGACCGGTCAGCGGATCGTGGGCCGCAGCCCACCGCAGGATGCGCTTCGTACGATGGTCGGCGATCGCCAGCGCAGCGAGGCGCAGGGCCACGTGCACCGGCGATTGCGTGGGCGCCTGGAAGTCGACCGTCGAGGCACTCCAAGCGATCATCGCACCGATGATCTCCGGTCCGGATGGCGCTTCGATCGGCACGATGAACGCGCCCTGGTAGCCGGCCGCGGCGGCCGCTTCGCCGGCGCCGTTCAAGATCGGGTCGTCGAGGTCGGTGACGACGAGCGGGGCGGTGAGGTTCTGCGACCAGACGAGCCCGGCCGCGTCAGCGAGCCTCGGGTCCAGCGGTGCTTCACCCGGAGCACTGACGATCATGGTCCGTTCGCTCTGCTTCCAGGCGAACGCGGTGCGGACTTCGGCACCCCCCATGGAACGTTCGGCAAGACGGGCGATGATCGGCAGGACGACGTCAACTTCGGCACCCGACCCAAGCATCTCGATCGCCCGCGCCAGATCGGATCGATCGTGCACGCGCCGGCACGTGCACAGCACGCCGCGCACATCGCCGTCCTCGAGGTGATTCCATGTGGTCGTCTCGAACGACTGCCAGACGCCGTTGGCGTCGGCGAGCCGGATGTCGGCCGACTCCGGGGCGAACGTCGGGTCGAGCCCTTGATGCCCGCCGCCCTGGCTGACCTGCACCATCGTCTCGAGGACGAGACCGAGGTCGTCGGGATGCACGAACTCGATGCCGTTGCGGCCACGCACATCGTCCCAGCCGAGGATGCGCGACAACGACTCGCTGTGCCAGAGGATGTCGAACTGTTCATCGAGGAGCAGCGTGAACTCGCCCTCTTTACGACTCATCGAGCTCAGCGCTCGCGTTGCTGGATCCACGACTCAGCATCGGTGTTTCGGTGCCCCGACTTGAGAGCAATTGCTCCCCGCTGCGCGCCAATTTCGACATCGACTACATTGCCTCGACGGAGGTCGAACGTGGGCAGGATGCTGTATTCCGCCACGATGTCGCTGGATGGCTTCATCGCCGGCCCGGGTGGTGACATGTCTTGGTTGACCGAGTATCTCGGACCCAACCCGACGGTTGGCGAGGTCATCGGCCAGATCGGCGCACTGCTCATCGGCAACCGAACCTTCCGCGGCGACGACCCCCACAGTGGAACGGACAAGGAAGGCAAGCCGTTCGGCGGCGGGTGGAGCGGACCGCAGTTCGTTCTCACCCACCACGTTCCCGACGTCCCGGTGCCCGGCGTCACCTTCGTCGGCGACCTCCATAGCGGAGTTGTGGCGGCCAAGTCCGCGGCCGGCGACAAGTACGTCAACATCCTCGGTGCCGAGGTGGCCCGCCAATGCCTCGACGCCGGAGTGCTCGACGAGATCCTCGTGTGCATCGCGCCGGTTCTGCTCGGCGACGGCATGCGGTTCTTCGACCATCCTGGCGGGAAGAACGTGAAGCTCGAGCGCCTCAAACTGACCCACGCGCCGCAGGCCACCAACCTCTGGTTCCGAGTCGTGCGCTGAGCCCGGCTAAGGGGCTGATGACCCGTCGACGAAGGCGGGTGGCGTGCCGCCGACTCCGAGTTCGGCCATGTGCTCGGCTGCTTCGACGGCGGTCTCGTGCGATGCCTGGTGTGGCAGGAATCGCAACACCACGACGGCTGCGGTCGCGGCGAGACAGGCGCCGATGGTGACCGCGAAGTGGATTCCGGTGACGAATGCGTGTTGTGAGGCCGACGTGATGGCGCCGGCATCCGCTGCACTGAGCCCGCGTGTGGCATCGATCGCGCCGGCCAGCGACGATCTCACCGCCGAACGCGAGCCCGTCGGGATCGTCGAGATCACCTTGCCGATGGAGTGGCGGTAGCGCGACGCGGCGAGGCTGCCGAGCACGGCGACGCCCAACGCGGCGCCGAGCTCGCGCGTCGCGTCGTTCATCGCCGACCCTGTGCCGGCCCGGCGCGCCGGGACGGCGGACATGATCGACGCCGTCATTGGTGACATCGCCATGGCGATCCCGGTCGTCAACGGGACGATGCAGGCGAACACGTACAGGTAGCTGGTGTTCGTGTCGAGCCCGCGGAACATCATCAGACCGATCGCCACGAGCGTCATCCCGGTAGCAACGGTGCGATGGGCTCCGAAGCGCGCCGCGAGTCGAGGGGTGCGCGTGGCCACTAGCACCATGATCGGTGACATCGGCAGGAACCGCACCGATGCCCCGAGCGGGCTGTAGCCGAGCACGAGCTGGAAGTACTGCGTGATGAGGAACATCACGCCGAACATGGCGAGGAAGATCAGGACCATTCCGCCGCTGCCGGCACTGAACGCCGCGTTTCGGAACAGGCTCATGTCGAGCATCGGCTCGTCGATTCGCAGCTCCCAGGCCACGAACATCGCCAGAACGACGAGGGCAATGCCGAACGCCAGCAGGGTGGCGCCACTGCCCCAACCGCGCTCGGGGGCCTGGATGAGTCCGTACACGAGGCTGGCAATGCCCACTGTCGACAGCACCGCGCCGATGGGGTCGAGTGGGGCCCGTTTCGGGTCGCGCGACCGGGGCACGAGGAACCGTCCGCTGACCAACGCGAGCAACACGATCGGAACGTTGACGAGGAACACCGCGCCGTACCAGAAGTGCCCGAGCAGGTATCCACTGGCGACCGGTCCGAGCGCCCCGGCACCACCGCTGGTGGCTGCCCAGAACGCGATTGCTTTGGTGCGCTCATGAGGTGGGAACACGTTGACCAGGATCGACAACGTCGACGGCATGATCAGCGCGGCGGCAGCGCCCATCAGCGCTCGGCAGGCAATCAGCTCGCCGATCGTCGTCGACGCCGAGGCCAGCGCCGCGCCGATCAAGAAGATCAAGAGTCCGAGTTGCAACGCGCCCTTGCGGCCGAACCGGTCGCCGAGTGCGCCGGTGGAGAACAGCAAGCCGGCGAAGACCAGTGAGTACGCGGCCACGACCCACTGCAATTGCGAGCTGCTGGCGTCGAGTTGCTTGGACAGCGTGGGAATGGCGACGTTGAGGCTCGAGTTGCCGACGAAGACGATGACGAGGCTGAGACAGAGGACGGCGAGCGTCCACCATCGGCGTGGGTCGAGGTCGGTTGTCGGCTGTGATGTGGAGGTGATGGTCATCCTGTTACTTAGCTGCCGCGCTTCATGTCGAGGCTGTGTTGACGGGCGAACTTGTCGTACTTGTTGGAGTCGGCTTGCAGCTCGTCGAGGTAGAGCTGCAGCACACCGATCTTGGCGATGACCTGAGCCTGCGTTCGGGCGTTCAGTCGGGTGGCTTCTTGCACGATCTCGGCCGTGCGCCGAGGTGAAACACCGGCGCGGTACTCGGCGCGGAGCTTGTCGATGCGATCGCCGGCGTCGAGCAACTCGCGGATCTCGTCGAGGTTGAAGCCCATCACCGCCTGCAGTTCTCGGATCCGGAGGACCCTGGCGTAGTCGGTCTCGCTGTAGCGGCGCGACCCGCCGCTGCTGTGGGATGACGGTGTGACGAGGCCGACTTCTTCGTAGTAGCGCAGGGTGCGAGTGGTCACCCCAGCTCGTTCGGCGACCTCACCGATGCGCATTGCGATGTTGCTCATGCAGGTACCCATTCTTCTGGCTCCGCCGCGGCCGAGCCCGGCGCATCGTCGATGGGGGCCCCGAACGGACCCACATCGCCATTGTCGTCATGAACGTATTTCTCGCCGCGCATCCACGACGCGATGGCGGCAATGATGCACATGATCAACGAAGCCGTGAAGGCGATTCGCAGCCCGTGGGTGAACGGGTCGGACATCAACTTCGGGAAGAACTGCTTGCCCGTGATCGTCGCCGATTGCTGCGCGGTCAACTTGCTCAGCGTGTCGGCGGATACGAGCGTCTTTCATCGGGTTGTATCCCAAGAACGCGGCGAACAGGCTGCCCACCGGGGGCGCCCCGGCGATCTGGTTCGCCGTCGCGCTGGGCACGCCATTGGCGATGAGACCTGCCGACATCGTGGTCGGTAGCGCTGACGAGAGGCCGACCACAATCAACGAGAAGAACAGTCCGATCGACAACACCATCCCGGTGTTCTGAAAGGTCGCCCGCATTCCCGACGCCACGCCGCGTTGATGGCTGGGCACTCTGTTCATGATCCCTGT
This sequence comes from Ilumatobacteraceae bacterium, assembly GCA_025358075.1. Taxonomy (GTDB): domain Bacteria; phylum Actinomycetota; class Acidimicrobiia; order Acidimicrobiales; family Ilumatobacteraceae; genus JAENVT01. Next base: position 10,216 of record JANYKU010000084.1, on the reverse strand, counting down.
GGTGTTGGGCGCGGCGAACATGCCGATGCCAATGCCGTTGACGAGCAACAGCGCGGCGAACACGGGGAAGGCGAAGTCGGCAGGAAGGAACATCAACAGACCGAAGCTCGTTGCCGCGACGAGCATGCCGCCGGTCGCGAACGGACGGGCGCCGAACCGGTCTGACAACCAGCCGGACGCTGGGCCGGCGATCAGGAAGCCGGCCGTCAGCGGAAGCATGAAGATCCCGGCCCACAGCGGGGTGGACTCGAAGTTGTATCCGTGAAGCGGAAGCCAGATGCCCTGCAACCAGATGATCAACATGAACTGCAACCCGCCACGACCGATCGCGGCCAGCAGGCCGGCGAGGTTGCCGGCACTGAACGCACGGATGTGGAACAGCTTGAGGTTGAACATCGGTTCGGCGACGCGATTCTCGATCAGCCAGAAGGCGATGAGCAGGACGACGCCCCCGATCAGTTCGGTGAGCACCCACGGCCCGGTCCACCCCATGTCACTGCCGCCATGGGGTTGCAGTCCGTACGTGATGCCGATCAGGATCGACACCATCCCAGCGGCAAACGTCACGTTGCCGGCGAAATCGAGCTTGGCCCGGCGTCGATCCCAATCGCCATGCCGCGCTCTTCGGCCTTGAAGGCGTCGGTGAGGATCGCCGTCGAATTGGCCATCAGCAAGGCACCGCCGATGCCTTGGACGACGCGCCAACCGATCAACCACATCGCCGCGCTGCCGCCGTGGCCGGGGGTGAGCGACAGGGCGATCGATGCCAACGTGAACACCAGGAAGCCGCCGTTGTACATTCGCACCCGGCCGAAGATGTCGCCGAGTCGACCGAAGGTGACCACCAGCACGGCGGTGACGACGAGGTACCCCATCAGCAACCACAGCAGGTAGCCGATGTTGCCGGGCAGCAGCGGATCGAGGCCGATGCCGCGGAAGATCGCCGGCAGCGAGATCAACACGATCGACGAATCCAACGCCGCCATGAACATCCCCAGCGTCGTGTTAGACAACGCGGTCCACTTGTACCGATCATCCAGTGGCGCGCTCGGAGCCGCACTCGACATGTTGATCACCGCCTCCTCCGAAGACATCTCGAGCTCGAGACAAGTTTATGATCTTAACGTGAACGTTAAGTTATCGGAGGGATCTGCAATTGAACACGACGGCTCGACAACTGGTCTGATGGTCCGATGTTCAAGGTGACCGGCTCCGGAGGTCTCACGCTCGCTGCTGATGAGGCCGGCGCGGTCAGCGATCCCAACGTGCTGTTGTTCCACGGCGGCGGCCAAACTCGTCATGCGTGGGGCCGGGCGATCCAAGCACTTGCTGCCCGGCACTGGCACGCGTTGACCTTCGATCTGCCGGGGCACGGCGACAGCGACTGGGCGCCCGACGGCGACTACGGGCTCGACGTCTTCGGTGCCAACGTCGCCGGCGTCGCTCGCCAGTACGAACGGCCAGTGCTCGTGGGCGCGTCGCTCGGTGGGCTCGCCGCCCTCGCCGCGATCGGTCAAGGGCTCGTCCCCGACGCTGCCGGGCTGGTGCTGGTCGACATCACGCCGCGCTTCGAACCTGCCGGTGTGGCACGCATCCGCAACTTCATGCGCCAGGGAGTGGATGGGTTCGATTCGCTCGAAGAAGTGGCGGACGCCATTGCCACCTACGTTCCGAACCGCCAGCGACCGCGAAACCTCACAGGCCTCAGCAAGAATGTCCGCCAACGCGACGACGGCAAATGGGTCTGGCACTGGGATCCCCGATTCATGACGCGTATCGATCAGGGAACCGGCGAGCCGACCGCGGGCCAGTACTCAGGGGACCGAATTCGTCAGTCCGCTCGCAACGTGAAGGTGCCCGTCCTGCTGGTGCACGGCGCGAGCAGCGATGTCGTCAGCCCCGAGGGTGTTGCCGAGCTCAAAGACCTGATTCCCCACGCGCTGATCGTCGATGTTGCCGGCGCCGGACACATGGTCGCCGGCGACCGCAACGACAACTTCAACAATGCCGTCATCGACTTCCTCGAACACACGATTCGCCCGGGCCTTGCCGGGGACTGAGTTTGCTGCGCTGGGCGACGGTGCGTCGAGGTCACGCAGGTACCGAATGTCCCCCTGAGGCGGGCACATTCGAGGCCTGCGTCGGCACCCGCCCGGTCGAGCGATTACGTCGTCGATGTTTTGGCGGGGGCGGTGGTGAACCACGCGCCGATGAGCGCAAGGATTGCCAGAGCGACGAACGCGATCCCGTGCTTGGTGTGGTGATGGGCGCTTCCGGCCTGATGCCCTGGGAAGAACCCGGGAAGGGCATCGGCGGTCCTGGAGAAGTACACGATGGCGACGATCACGCAGGCAATTGCGACCACGAGGCACGCGGCGGTGGTAGCCCGGAACGTCATCTTGGACGATGTTGACATCAGCAGGTCTCCGTGGGTGTTATGCGAACTTGACGATGGATGCGACGCCTGCGATCAGGCAGTAGATGGCGAACGGGTTGAGCGTGCGAGTGTGGAAGAACCGGGTGAGGAACCGGACCGCTATGTAGGCGCACAGGCCAGCGACGATGCTACCGACGACGACCTGCCCACGAATGCCATCACCGAGCGGCCCGAACAGGTCGGGCAGCTTGTACACGCCGGCGGCGAAGATGACTGGTGTCGCCAGCAGGAACGAGAAGCGAGCGGCGTCATCGTGGTCGAGCCCGCGCAGCAGACCGGCGACCATCGTCGCTCCACTTCGACTGATCCCCGCGAACAACGCGGCGATCTGTGAGCTCCCGACGACAAGGGCGTCGGTCGTGGTGACGCCCGACCCGTCGCCGAGTGAGCCCTCGGAGCCATCAGCGAGCGCGCTGTCGGGTGTAGCGCGTTGGGGAACGCGTCGACGGAGCTGTTCTCCGACCGCCAGGATGCCGCCATTGATGGTGAGGAAGATTGCAGCGGCAAGGGGCTTGGCGAACAGCGTGCGAAGTCCGTGCTCGAACACGAGGCCGACGATCCCGACCGGCAGCGTCCCCAAAACGAGGAGCCAAGCCATGCGTTGATCGGCGTTCTCGATCCTGCGGTCGCGGATGGACGTGAAGAAGCCGGCGATGATGCGCACCCAATCCTTGCGGAAGAACACGAGCAGCGCGATCGCTGTGGCGACGTGGAGCCCGACCAGGAACGCGAGGTAGAAGGACTCGCTGGCCGCTTCGCCGGCCACGAGGGAGTTCCAACCGAGCCACGCGGGCACCAGCACCGAGTGTCCGAGACTCGACACCGGGAACAACTCGGTGAACCCCTGGAGGGCCCCGATCACGATGGCTTGAAAGAATGACATGTCGGCGGGGTGCTCCGGTTTGCAGGACGGCGAGTGCGTCGCCCTGATCCACGGTGTGGATCCGAGCGCACGAATCGGCAAACCTACTCGGGCCGAGACCGCCGTGCACCCCAACCAGCATTGACGCCCTCGGCTGGGTAATTTAGTATACTCTAATGAGCGCTGCAGGGGTTGCGACGACGGCCGACGAGATGGTGCTGTGGGTCAACGGACGGCTCGTCGCTCGAACCGAGCTGGTGCTTCGGCCCGATGATCACGCCCTTGTGGGCGACGGCGTGTTCGAGGCGATCAAGCTGATCGGCGGCAAGCCCTTTGCGCTGACCCGCCATCTCGATCGACTCGCGGCATCCGCCGTGCCGCTCGGACTGCCGGTTGATCTCGAGGCGATCCGCGGTGCCGTGGGTGAGATCTTGACGACTGAGCAAGCGCAGGTGTCACCGTCGTGGTTGCGAATCACCGTTACCGGTGGTTCGGCCGCAATGGGCACCGGCGGGATCGGCTCGTCGCCGACCATCGTCGTGGCGATCGCCCCGATGGCTCCGTGGGGGCCCGTGTCGCGTGTGGTCATCGCACCGTGGACCCGCAACGAGAACGGTGCAACTGCCGGCTTGAAGACCATTTCGTACGCCGAGAACGTGATTGCCATACGTCATGCACACCGGTCGGGCGCCGACGACGCGATCTTCGCGAACACGAAGGGGCTGCTGTGCGAGGGCACGGGTACCAACATCTTCGTTGCGTACGAAGGGCAACTGTGCACCCCGTCGCCGGCGACCGGCTGCCTCGCCGGAGTCACCCAGCAACTGTTGCTCCAATGGATGCCCGAGATCGTCGTCCGCGATGTGCCGATCGGCGTTCTGGCGACCGCCGACGAGGCGTTTCTGACGTCGACCAGCCGCGACGTGCATCCGATCGCGAGTGTCGACGGGCAGCGACTCGCAGCCGCGCCGGGGCCGTTGACTCGTCGGGCGATGGCGGTCTGGGCGGAGCACTTCGCGTCGGAGATCGATCGCTGAAGTGGTCGACCGGATCGTCGATGCGCACATCCATTTCTGGGATCACAGCCTCGAGGGGCTCGAGTGGGCGTTCCTCGATGCGAACTTCGAACACCCGCGGCTCGGTGACCTCAAGCGGCTCGACGCGCCGCGCTACGCAATCGACGAGCTGAAAGCCGACATCGCCGATCTGCCGGTCGACAAGATCGTTCACGTCCAGGCGGCTCGGGCAGCCGACCCGACAATCGAGAGTGCGTGGCTGCAGCGACTCGGCGATCAGTCCGGCTGGCCGAATGCATTCGTGGCCCACTGCGACCTTTCCCGCCCTGATGCCGGCGACATCGTGGCTCGCCACGCCCAGTTCCCGCGATTTCGCGGGGTGCGCGATCTCGCCGCCGGAATGCGCCTCGCTGATCCCGATGTCGTCCGCGGATACGGACTGGCCGCCGCCACCGCCACGACGATCGAGGTGATGACGTCGTGGGACCACTTCGACGAGCTCCTGTCGCTCGTGGGCCAATGGCCGGCGACGCCGGTCGTGCTCGGTCATGCCGGTCTTCCGGTTGAGCGCGACGACGGCTACTACGTCCACTGGCTGGCCGGGATGAAACGACTCGCCGTTGCCGCGCCGACGATGGTGTGCAAGATCTCCGCCATCGCCTCCGGTGCGGATCCGTCGTGGACCGTGGACTCGATCCGACGATGGGTCCTCGGGTGCATCGAAGCGTTCGGCCCGCAACGGTGCATGTTCGCCGGCAACTGGCCGATCGACAAGCTGTTCGGCACCTACCCGAAGTTGTTCGGCGCGTACGAGGAGATCGTGCGCGCCGCAGGCATCTCCGAGAACGAGATCGGTCTGTTGTTCGCCGGCAACGCCGAACGGGTCTACGCGATCTGATCTATCGCGATGCCTCGGCTCGGTACGGTCAGACCACCCAAACTTCCGGAGTACCGATGACGCCGGCTGCTTCCAGCTTCTTGGTCAGCTCGGGGTCTTTGAGCATCGACTCGGCGAGCGCAGCGTCTGCTTCTTGCACGATCCAGACCGAGTTTGGGTTGTCGACGTCACGGAGCACAGCGACGTCGGTGACACCCGCGGCGGCGCGTCTGGGCTTGTCGGCGTCGAAGTGCGGCCGCCAAGCTTCGTAGTCGGCAACGGGATGTTGGATGAAGACGCGAGCCATCTGGAACCTCAGTTCTCTGTCGCCGTAAATCGGCGCGCGAACAGTATCTCGCACGTTCATCTCACGCCGCCAGCGGGTGATCTACGAGTGAATGTAGAAGCGCGGAGCGTCTATTTGCGCGCACAGAACGCGTCGGTGGTGGGTGGAGATCCCACTCCGCTGCGAACTCAGGAGGCGACGATGCGGCGTGGCTTGAACGTCGAGCGCGGCAGCGTTCCCGGAGCGATCGGCTCGACCTCGACGGCGACTCCGAGCGCGTGGGAGACGGCGTCGCGGTACTCGTCGCCGGCACCCTCGGTCTCGACCCGCAGCCGCAGCGTGTCGTGCGCGCCTGCGCTGAGCACGAACTCCGGGCCGCCGAGTGGATCGAGGGCCAGTTGCACATCGAGCGGCAGGATCATCTTGCCGGCAACCGTGGCCTGGTCGGCGCCGCGGCCGATCAACGTGTAGCGGGGCCCGGTCTGCCCGCAGGGACAATCGCCCGAGGACGCAACGACGATGTCTTCGAGGTCGTACCGCAGATAGAACGCATCCATTCCCCAGATCGACATCACCAGCGAGCCGCGCTGGCCATCGGCCACCTCACGGCCTGTCAGCGGATCGCAGACCTGCACGCGGTAGTTGCCGCCGGGCGCGTGCAGGCCGGTGTGGTACCGGCAGTCGCTGGTGACGAAGCCCGGAATCTCGGCCGCACCGCTGAGGTTGTGAATTCGCACGCCGTATGCCTCTTCGACTCGGCGACGAGGACCTTCGAACTGACAACTGGCTTCGACGAACACGAGCACGCAACCATCGAGGATCTCGGCGAGATCGAGCCCGATCGAGGTCGCGGCGCGGTCGTAGATCTGCAGCTGCGATGCGGTCGTCATCAACGCATCGATGCCCAACAGGTTCCACAGCGCCACGTGCTCGGCTGCTTGTGCTTCGGAGAATGGCGGGCCACACGGGATCTCGAGGATGCCGAGCTGCAACAGATGACGCCCGCCGAGGACGGCTGATGGATAGAGGCCGCCTGGCCAGCTGTGTGCGAAACGGTCGCCCTCGCGCAGCTCGGTGCGCCAAGTGTGCTGGAACTGCATCTCGATCATCCGGTCGATGTCGGCACGGCTGTAGAAGATCATCCACGGCTTGCCCGTCGTCCCGGTGGTGACACCGATCCGGGCAGCCTGGTCGATGCCGACTGAACGATGCGATCCGAATGGCGGGAGCTCTGCTTCGTTGCGACGCAGATCGTCCTTGGTCGTGCGCGGGATCTCGTCGAGCGGTGGCATCTCGTCCGGCCCGAATCCGGCGGCGTCGAAGCGATCGCGATAGAACAGGATCGGTATGTCCCAGACCCGCTTCCACTCGGCACGAAGGCCCGCTTCGGCGATGCGGTGGAGCTCGTCGCGCGGCACGGCCTGGGCCGTCGGATCCCACAGCTCGCGATCGTCCAGGGTCGAGGCCATCAGAGTAGAGTATACGGAATTATGACTCCTCGCCGATCGGATCGGCATCGCTCGATGACCTTCGGAGATCTCGTCAGCGAGCACCGACGCAGCCGTCCGGCACGGGTCGCGGTGGTGGATGGCGACGTTCGGCTGACGTATGTTCAGCTCGACGATCGAGTCAATCAACTCGCCAACGGGTTGCTCGCCGCAGGTGTGGCTCCAGGAGATCGTCTGGCATGGATCGGGCAGAACTCGTTCCGACTGCTCGAGCTGCTGCTTGCCGGCGCCAAGATCGGCGCCATCGTGTGTCCGGTCAACTGGCGCTCGAGTGAGGCCGAGCTCGTGTTCATCCTCGGCGATCTCGACCCGGCCATCGTCGTGTGGCAAGAACAAGAGCTCGGTCACACGGCACTCGCCGCCCGCGGCGCAGCCGCGGCAGCCGGCGTTGCAACCCGTGCTGTGTGGCTGCAGCACGACGGCGACGCCAGTGCAGGTTCCGCAGAGGGCTCGTACGAGTCGCTCGTTGCCGCCAGTTCCGCCGACGAGCCCGACATCGAAGTGCATGGCGATGATCCGTTGCTGGCTATGTACACAGCCGCGTTTGCCGGCACGCCGAATGCCGCGCTGTTGTCGCACAGCGCCCTGATCGTGCAGAACCTGGTGATCGGGCGCGTGCAGGACATCACCGACGAGACGGTGTTCCTCAACTCGGGCCCGTTGTTCCACATCGCCACGTTCATGAGCACCAACGCGACCCTTCATCACGGCGGCACCAATGTCTTCGTGCGCCGCGTCGACCCCGAAGAGATGTGCCAGGTCATCGAGGCCGAGCGGATCACCCACGCGGTGATCATGGGGCCCACGCTCGGTGCGATCATCGAGCGCAATGCGAGTGGTGTGCACGACCTGACCAGCCTCTGGCCGACCGGCGATCCGAACGACAACCGCAGCACGATCGTCACACCCGACTCGGCGCCGTGGCGTCACCGCCCGGGTGGCTACGGCCAGACCGAAGTGATCGGCCTGGCTACGTTCCTCGCCCTGGGTTCAGCCTCCGATGGCAAGGCCGGTCGAGCGAGTCCGGCAGTCATAGTGCGCGTTCTCAATGACGACGGGCGCGAGGTTGGGCCCGGTGAGGTCGGCGAGATCGTGGTGCGCGGGCCGGCCGTGATGAACGGATACTTCGGTCGCGACGAGCTCAATGCCGAGCGCTCGCGGGGCGGCTGGCACCACACCAACGATCTCGGTCGGCGCGAAGCCGACGGTTCGCTCAGCTTCATCGGCCCGCGAACGGCATTGATCAAGTCGGCGGCAGAGAACATCTACCCCGCCGAGGTCGAGGCGTGCATCGCCAGTCACCCGGCGGTCCGCGAGGTGTGCGTGATCGGTGTGCCCGATGCCAAGTGGACGCAACGGGTCAAGGCTGTGATCGTCGTGCGCGACGAGATGACGGTGACCGACGACGAGTTGATCGAGCACTGCAGGGCTCGACTGGCGTCGTACAAGAAGCCGAGCATCATCGAGCGCACCACGGCACTTCCACGGACCCAGGTCGGCTTCATCGATCGCCAAGCGGTCGATGCCGGCTTCGGCGGCGGTGGCTACCCGGGCTTGTTGCCTTCCTATTGAGTATACTGTAATTTGACGATGCGGGTCGAGCACGCGATCGCTCCGGACTGGGAGGAGAGCAGTGGAATTCGGATGGTCGGATGAGGATGCGACGTTCCGCAACGATCTGCGTTCGTTCATCGCCTCTGAGCTCGACGGCGGTTGGGAAGGTGCCGTTCGACATCTCGGCTCGCCCGAGAACGTTGCCTACTCGATCACCTTCAACGCCCGTCTCGCCGAGCGCGGGTGGCTGACGCCGCATTGGCCGGCCGAGCACGGCGGTGGCAAGAGCACGCCGTGGCAGCACATCATCATGGGCGAAGAGCTGTGGTCGATCGGCGAGCCGCGTGGCCCGCAGTACATGAACATCAACTGGATCGGGCCGTCGATCATGGCCCACGGCACACCCGAACAGAAGGCACTTCACCTGCCGCTGATCGCCGCCGGAAGGGTGATCTGGTGTCAGGGCTTCTCGGAACCGGATGCAGGCTCGGATCTCGCCTCACTGCGCACCCGTGCCGAGCGCGACGGCGATGAGTACGTCGTCAATGGGCAGAAGGTCTGGACGTCGTACGCCTCGGTGGCCGACTACTGCTACCTGCTCGTACGCACCAACCCGCTTGCCGAGCGTCACCTCGGCATCTCCGTTCTGCTCGTGCCGACGTCCACGCCCGGGCTGAAGATCACCGATGTCGGCTCGATGGTGGGCGAGCATGCCTTCCACGAACTGTTCTTCGACGACATGCGCGTGCCGGTCTCGTGCCGCCTCGGTGCCGAGGACGAAGGCTGGGCAGTGGTGCGCGAGGCCTTGTCGTACGAGCGTGTCGGCGCACCTCGCTACGCGCGTGCCGCGTTCCAACTCGACGCGGCAATGTGCTGGGCACGCGACAGCGGGATCAAGCTCTCCGAGGCGACGATCGAGCGGGTCGGGCAAGCGTACGCGTCATGTGCGGCAGCTCGCCTGCTGGCCTACCGGGTGATGGACGAACGTTCCAAAGGCCTGCCGCCCGGCCCCAGCGGCAACATCGCCCGCGCCGCGATGGTCAACGCCGACCGCCTCGTCGGTCAGTGCGTGCTCGAACTGCAGGGTCCCGAGGCGATGCGCAGTGGGGCGATTGCCGACGAGCAGTTCCGCAAGTCGCTAGCTGCCGGAATTGCTGCAGGCAGCTACGAAACACAGATGAACCTCATCGCCCGACTTCGACTGAACCTCCCCAAAGGTTGACGATGGAGTTCGACCTGTCGCAGCAGCAGAGCGAGGTACTGGCCTCGGTCCGCACGCTCCTGTCTCGTCATGCCGGGCCGGACCATCTCCAGGAGCTGGGCGGCGATGCGCCCGCTTACGCCGTTGCGCTCGATGACGCGCTCGAGGCCGCCGGCTTCGGCACGATCGGTGCCGAAGCCGACGGTGGCCCGCTCGTTGCTGCGCTTGTGGTGGAGGAAGTCGCTCGCGCCCTCGGCTCCGTGGCGTTCGGCGCCCGCGCCCTGGTCGCCGTCGGGCTGGGAGTTGCCGATCTCCCCAGACCGATCGCACTCGTGTCGGCTACCCACCGTGGACCTGCCCGATTTGCCGCCGACGCGAGGACGTTGCTGGTCGTCGATCCTGGAAGCGTGCGGGTCGTCGCCCCCGAGCCCGGCACATTTTCCCGAGTCCGATCGAGGTTCGGCTTCCCTTTCGG
>JANYKU010000080.1 GCA_025358075.1 Ilumatobacteraceae bacterium | reverse complement strand
GAGGTCGCGACCATCGCGGTCGGTGTCGCTAATGCCGACGATGCCGTTCGAGCATCTGGCGTGCCGCTAACAGCGGCGAGCGTCGGGTTGGGTGTGGCTGAGGCACTGCATCGGTATCTCCCGCGGGCATCCGAATGACCGGCATCTCCCTCGTGTCGTGCACCCGGCCGCCGGGGCGCTCGCCGAGCTCGCGCACCGTGACGACACCATCGTCGATTCGCACATTGAATCGACGATCGACGAGACGGACACCGGCCAGCAACAGATCATCTTCGATCGCCCCGACGATCGGTTCGACCTTCAGCCCGAACTGATCGTCGGGTTCGAGTCCGAGCATGATTCGCAGCAGCAGGAACGGGGTTGCCGCCGACCAGGCCTGCGGTGAGCACGATGTCGGGAACGGCACCGGTGTCTCCACGTCGGCTCGATCGAGCCCGGAGAACAGCTCGGGCAGTCGACCATTCCACGCTGCCGACGCCGCCAGCAGACCCTTCGACACGGTCAAGGCGTCGGCGTCGAAACCATAGGACTTCAACCCTGCGGCGCAGAGCGCCCCGTCGTGGGGCCACACGGTTCCGCAGTGGTAGCTCATCGGGTCGTAGGCCTCTTCGTCGTTGGCGAGGGTTCTGATGCCCCAGCCGTTCCACATCTGCGGCGACATCAGCTTGGCGGCGACCATCTCGGCGCGGTCTTCGGCGACGATGCCGGTCCACAAGCAATGACCCATGTTGGAGGTGAGTGAATCCACCGGCCGCTTGTCGGGACCGAGTGCAACCGCATACCAGCCGTACTTTTCGAGCCAGAAGTCTCGATTGAACCTCGCCTTCAACTGCTCGGCGAGGAGCTGATGGCGACTGGCAATCTCCGGTTGGCCGAGCCTGACCGCGATCGCTGCCCGAGCCAAGTGGGCGCCGTAGGCATACGCCTGCACTTCGCACAGCGCCAGCGGGGCCTCGGCGATCTGCCCGGAGTGATACCGGATCCCGTCGGCCGAGTCCTTCCACCCCTGATTCGAGAGCCCGCGATCGGAGGTCTTCAGATACTCGATGTACCCGTCGCCGTCGCGGTCGCCATAGCTCTGCATCCACTCCAGCGCACGGTCGGCGAACGGCAACAGTGCTCGCAGTCCCTCATCGCTGAGCCCCCACCGGCTCAGCTCGCCGAGCAACATCACGTACAGCGGCGTGGCGTCGGCCGAGCCGTAGTAGGTGCTGCCGCCGGTCAGGGTCGGAGCGTCGACACCGAGGTAGCGGGTTTCGTGCATGATCCGCCCCGGCTGTTCCTCCGTCAATGCATCGATCTCGCGACCTTGCAACTCGCCGAGGGCCTCGAGTACGCCGATTGCCAGGGTCGGGTCGATCGGAAGTGTCATGTACGCGCTGATCAACGCGTCACGGCCGAACAACGTCATGTACCACGGAGCGCCGGCGGCGATCACCGGCTTGAGGCGGCCAGTCGGATCGTGCAAGCGCAGGGCTCCGATGTCTTCGATCGAACGATCGAACGCGGCGCTCAGCTTTCTGTCTGCCGTGCGCAACTTCGGGACGGACGCGAGCCAGCCCTCGTTGCGGTTCTCGGCGTTGGGCAGATTGGGGTGGTGGTGACGGCGTTCGATCCATGAGTTGCCCAAGGCCACCGTGAGATCGAGTTGCAGCGTGCACGCGGAGTGAGGCTCGATGTTGATCCTCCACACGAACCCATGCATGGACACTTGAACGGGAGGACCGTCAACACTGAGCTCCGCCTGACGGTGGACATCACCGAGACGCCAACCGAAAAGCAGGCTGTGCTCGCGGACCTCGAGCGAATGCTCGCCCTCGCTGCTCGGGCGACCTTCCTTGATGGCGAACACATCGGCGAAATCCGCAGCAACTTGCAGTTCCACGACGATCGAAACGACAGTGGCGCCGGTGTTGCGCAGCTCGACCTGCTCGTGCCAGACCGATCCCAGCTGTCGGCGGCGGACGACGAGCACGCGAGGGTCGGACTGACTGGTCGGGATGGATCGACCGACGAACGTCGCACCACTGGCATCACTCAGGCTGACGGCGAGAGGTTCGACTGCGACACCACCGACGAGCAACTTGGCCTGACTCAGTACCCGCATATCGGCGAAGAACACGCCGTGCGTGGGATTCGTGCTGAAGTCGCCCGACCGGCCGCTGAGGCAGAACGTCTGGCCATCGACCAGCGTGACCAGTCCGGCCGGATCTCCGAGGCTGGTCGGCTCGGTGGCCAGAACCCAGGGGCTCGGCTGCACCGGGTTCTGAGTCATGCGCCTACGTTATGCCCATGGTTGATCGCCTTAACCCCATGATCTTCGTCGACTTCCCGTGCCCCGACCCTGAGGCGATGTCGAACTTCTATGCCGAGCTGTTCGGTTGGACGTTCAATCGGCGGCCTGCGGATGAGTTCCACGAGATCCTTCCGGGCGTCAAACCAAACCTCGGGATTCATCGCAGCGACGTTGCCATGAGCGGTCCGGTCCCCCGTATCTACGTGATGGTCGACGAGCCGCCGGAATACCTCGCACGCGCCGTCCAGATGGGTGCCACCGTGTTGTGGGAGGAGCGTCCCTGGGAAGAGTTCAACGCCCGCTTCGCGGCATTTCGTGACCCGTGGGGAGCCGAGGTCTGCCTGTGGCGCGACAAAGGCACCTATCAGCCGGGTGCCAAGTCGTAGAACTCGTCGGAGGCCAGTGGCGTCGCGACATCGGCCCGCACAAGTTTCATGATGTGCGCGGCGCGGCCCTCCCAGGTAGTCGGCGGGCCGACGCGGCAGAACGGCGAGCGCAAGTTGCGCATCAACTCGGTGACCATCGTCGTGTCTTCGTGGTTGGTCAGCTCGAGGTTGATGAGATCTGCCTCTTGCTGGTCGGCGTCGCGACCGCGGCCATAGATCCGCGAGAACAGTCGCGTGCGATCGGGCGCGATCGGGTCGGCGCGCACGAGGATCAAGATCGTCGAATAGGGAAGCGGCGTGAGGTTGGGGTAGATGAAGTCGGCGTAGTGACCGCGAAGCGCTTCGTCGTCGAGGTCGACCCGGCCACCAGAGGGGTTCGCCGATTCGGGATGGGGTTTGTAACCGCTACAGGTCCGTCCCTCGAAGCGGACGATCGTGTCGAGCGAGCGGCGCTGGTCGTTGAGCCGGCGGTGCACGAACCGCACGTGGTAGTCGTCGTTGGAGTTCTCGACGAACGCCTTCCAGTTGATCGGGTACTCCTGATCCAGCTCGCGGTAGTACCGCGTGTAGTCGTCGAACCCGTAGCGGTCGTACCGTGCGGCAAGCGGTGCGATCCACTCGCGAAAGCTCGGCGCGCGATGCGACAGGCACCCGAACACCAGCTTGTTCCACGCCAACTCGATCCGGATCGGGACGAGCCCGTACTCCCCCATCTCGATGCCTTCCGGGTACATGCGCACCCGATCGGGAAGTCCCACGAGCCGGCCGTGCAGGTCGTACGTCCAGTTGTGATACGGGCACGTCATCGTCGACCCGCAGTTGCCCGCCGGCTCGAACAGCACACCCGAGGCTCGATGCCGGCAGTTGTTGAGAAACCCTTTGACCTCACCGTCAGCGGTTCGCACGACCAGCACTGGTTGAGCACCGATCTGGCCGGTGATGAAATCGCCAGGCGATTGCAGGTCTTCGGTGTCGCCGAGCCAGACCCACGAACGCGCGAACACCCTGACCATCTCGAGATCGAACAGGTCGCGGTCGTAGACCTCCCACGGCTGCAGCATGGGCGTGGTCGAATGCGGCACCAGGCCGTCGGTCTCCCTCGGGGACTGATTCATCGACACGCGATCAACACTAGGTTGTCGATCGTCCCACCACCGAAGGAGAGGTCTGATGGAAAGCGTCATCGTGCCCGGCAGCCACGCCCGAGCTGTTCCCGTGAAGACCGGCGAAACCGTGCGGGTGATCAACACTCACGGCACGCAGGTCGTCGACTTCTGGGCGGTACGAGCCGATCGACCGGAGATCGCCTTGTCGATGCAGCACTCGCGCATCCGTTGGCGCAACCTGCGACCGCGACCCGGAGACGAGATGCTCGACGAAGAGCGGTCGCCGATCCTCACACTGGTCGAAGACACCAGCCCCGGAGTCCACGACACCGTGATCGCCGCCTGCGATCCCTTTCGCTATGCACAGCTCGGAGCCGCACCGGGTCACCGCTCTTGTTGCGTGAACTTTGCCGAAGCACTGGCCGAGCTGTCGATCTCGCGCAGCTCGCCGGTGCCCGCCCCACTGAACCTGTTCATGAACATTCCGTGGGACATCGAGGGCAACATCACGTTCGAGCCCACGGTCTCGGCGCCCGGCGACAGCGTGCTGTTCCGTGCCGAGGTCGATGTCGTCGTCATCGCCTCGGCGTGTCCGATGGACATCGTGCCGATCAATGGTCCGGGAGGCGGCACCCCGGTCGACATCGAGCTGGTCCTGTCCTGACCTGTTCCACTCAGGTGGCGGAGACGTAGCCCTCGACGTCGATCACGGCGTCAGCCGCGACGGAGCTGTAGAGGCAGAACTGATTCGTGCCCCCGGTCGACACGATCGCTCGATTGGCGACGGTCGATCCGGCGCGCACGTTGAGGTTCGACGCGGTCGGGATGATCGCTCCGCAGGGATACAGCGTGAGGAACCCGTTGCCGGCCGGATCGACAGCAGTCAGGTTGACGATCGCCGCCTGAGCCGCAACATCGAGTTGGATCGTCAACGACTGACCTTGACTGATTCGCTGGGTGTTGCGAGTGTCGACGATCCGCAGGGGATCCACAGCGCTGGTGGTGCCTCCAGTTGTGCCGTGCAGTGCTTGGAGATCGACAACGACATCGGTCGGGGTGCTGGAGTAGACGCAAAGCTGACCGGCACCGAGACCCACGGTCGCCGAGGCGGCGACGTCGCGGCCCGCGGTGACATTGAGGTTCGAGGTCGATGGAGGCAGCGCGACGTTGGCGCACGGCCCCGTGAGCACGCTGATGAACCCGGAGCCCTGCGGTGCAGCAGCCGTGACATTGACGGTGGCCGCCGTGGCGCCGACCGCGTCGGGCAATGCACTCAAATCGACCGTCAGCAACCCACCCGCGGTGAGGCGCTGCTGGGTGATTGCCAGCGCCTGGCGTTCGCCTGGCCTGGTGTCGACCAGCCTCGTCGGAGCCACGGGCTGGGTGAGTAGACCCGTCGAGTCGAGCCAGCCACTGACGTCGACGATCACGTCCGTGGGCTGCGGCGAGTAGACGCACAACGACCCGCCGCCGAGTCGTACAACTCCGGAGTTGGCCACGATCGACAGCGCCTTGGCGTTGACCATCGACGCAAGCGGAGGCGCGGCGCCGCATGGGAACACCGTGAGGAAGGTGTCGGCACACGGCTCGACTGCCGTCACCGAAACCACGGCGGCGACTGCGGTCGACGGCACTCCGTTGCTGCCCGCGATCGGCACGGTGAGGACCGAGCCACCACCGAGCTTGCCCGGCAGGTTGCGAGTATCGATCACTCGCGTCGGCACTGGCATCACTTCCGGGTTGCCCGCGACCGCAACGCCCGCGCTGGGCGGCCCGGCTGACGGAGCCGTACCGACCCACGTGCCCGAGATGCAACGTGGCGCCAAGGCGTCGAGCGCGTCGCCGATCAGAGCGCCCATCGCCTCAGCCGCTTGCGGACCGAGGTGGATCCCGTCGCTCGAAAACCAACCAGACGGGAGACCGGCGCTCCGAGTAGCCCAATCGGCGAGCACGAGTTCAGGATCCGTGCGGCTGCGTAGCACTGCGTTGCTCTCGCGGAAACGAGCAACGTTGCCGGTGCTGCCCGCTTCGCGGTACGTCAGCCAGATCACATGCTGGATGCCCTGCGCTCGCGCCTCGGCCAGCATCACATCGACCGCGGCGCCAATCCCGAATTCTCCTGTGGAGGGATCGTCGTAACCGGCGGCCACGACGAGGGCGCGGTCGTACTGCCCGGCCCTGGCGCGCAACACCGTGATCGCGTTGGTGGGAGCGGGGCCGGGCGGTATGCGACAACTTGTCGTGATCAAGCGACGGCACCCCGCGGCGTCGAGGATGAACGAGTGCCGCGCAGCGAGTTCGGCTCGACCGACAGCGCTGTATCCCTGGGCCAGACCATTGAGAACTGAATCGCCGATCAGCAGTGCCTCGACCGGAGCCGAGGCTGCCGATGTGACCACCGGGGCCATCGTGATCGTCGTTCCGGCAAACAACGCGACGGCTACGACTCGAGCCACAACGCCGAACACCCGGCGCTGCAGCGAACCTTCACGCATCCTCCGCACCATAGGCGCGTCGGATGCGTAGGGTTGCAGACGATGACCGAGGCTGCCGCCGTGATGACCGAGGCGCGGCTCTCACCATGGACTCCCCTGCGTCATCCGGTGTTCAGGGCACTGTTCATCGCCCAGCTCGCCTCGAACGTCGGCACTCTCATGCAGAGCGTCGGGTCGGCGTGGTTGATGGGCGATCTCGGTGCGTCGTCGTTCATGATCGCCCTCGTCCCGACCGCCAGCATGTTGCCGGTCTTGCTCGTCGGCATTCCGGGCGGTGCGCTGGCCGACATCTTCGATCGACGACGGCTCTTGATCGGTGGACAGTTGTGGATGCTGGTCTGCGCCGCGGCGTTGGCAATCATGTCCTTCGCCCACGTCGTGACCCCCCTTGGTCTGCTGGCGCTCACCTTCGGGCTCGGCACGGGCTCCGCTCTGTCTTTTCCTGCATTCCAGGCGATTCAGCCAGACCTGGTTCCCCAACACGAGTTTCGCCAGGCGTTCGCGCTGAGCTCGTTGACCTTCAACGTCGGTCGCGCTGTCGGGCCGGCAATCGGTGGCTTCGTGGTTGCCATCGGTGGGCCTGGATGGGTGTTCCTCATCAATGCCGTGTCGTTCCTTGCGATCGTTGGCGTGTTGGTCTGGTGGCGCCAAGCCAAGCCGGAGACCTCGTCTCCCGCGGAGACGTTCAGCGGCGCGATGCGTGCCGGCCTGCGCTACGCCGTGCACTCCCCCTCACTTCGCGGAATACTGAATCGAACGGCACTCTTCTGCCTACCGGCGGCCGCGCTTCAGGCGCTGCTGCCGATCGTCGCCCGCAACCGTCTGCACCTCAGCAGTGGTGGCTACGGAGTGTTGCTCGGATGCTTCGGCATCGGCGCGGCGGCCGCCGCCGTGATCCGGCCTCGCCTCGATCATCGCTTCGATCATGACCAACTGGTCTTCGGGTCGACGTTGGGGCTCGCCGCGGCGCTGGTCGTGGAAGGAACCAGCAGGCTCACGTTGATCACCGGGGTCGCCATGCTGCTCGGCGGGCTCGCCTGGGCAACAGCGCTGACCAGCACCGGCGTCGCCTCGTTCTCCGCGCTGCCGGAGTGGGTGCGCGCCCGCGGGATGGGCTTGTACATGCTGGTGCTGTCCGGTGCCGTCGCGTTCGGGAGCGCAGGGTGGGGCGTGCTGGCCAACGTCAGCCTCACCGATGCACACCTCGCGGCCGCTGCCGGGTTGGTCTTCACGTTGGCGTCGGTGCGACGCTGGCGGCTCGGCACGGTGACCGGGCTCGACCTCAGCCTCGTCCCGAGCGACGACCCCAGGGTCACGATGATGCCGCACCCGGCCGACGGTCCTGTCCTCGTGACCGTCGCCTACGAGGTGCCGGGCGAGGATGTGCATTCGTTCGCCGAAGCGATGCGTCTCGTCGAACGTCATCGGCGACGCACCGGCGCGTACCGCTGGGGACTGTTCCGCGATCTCGCCAACCCCCATCAGTTCATCGAGACGTTCGTCGTCGAGTCGTGGGGCGAGCATCTCCGTCAACACCGGCGTACCACAGTCAACGCCGAAGATCGATTTCTCGACCCGGTGCGTCGATACCTCGGCGGGTCGAACGTGGTCGTCGCCCACTACCTCTCGGTGTACGGGCCGACCGGTCAGGCACAGACCGGACATTCCGAGACTGAATCTCTGTAGTTCTAGAACCGGTCATGTGTTGACTGGCCGGAGTCACCGTGGATGCAGCGGTGGAAGCCCTCCGGCGAACAAGCTGTTCGCTGACGCAAAGAGTCCTAGGTCCCTAGACAGTCGAGGCCCATGTCGGCCAGGCTTGAGTGGTGACCGCGAGCCTCGTCTTGACGGCTGCCGCACAGGGCGTCGATGAACTGATCGCAGCGCTTGCGCGACGGGGCTACTGCGTGGTCGGGCCGCGACTCCGGGACGGTGCCATGGTGCTCGAGGAGCTGCAGGGTGCGGCCAGCCTTCCCGTTGGATGGACCGACGAGCAAGAAGCCGCGACGTATCGGGTGCATCGTCGCGACGATCGAGCGCTCTTCGCCTACGCCGTTGGCCCGCAGTCGCCACGGCGGTACCTCTCG
This sequence comes from Ilumatobacteraceae bacterium, assembly GCA_025358075.1. Taxonomy (GTDB): domain Bacteria; phylum Actinomycetota; class Acidimicrobiia; order Acidimicrobiales; family Ilumatobacteraceae; genus JAENVT01. The sequence continues at coordinate 6,953 of JANYKU010000080.1, read as the reverse complement.
CCGCCGCGAAAGACGCTGTGGTCTGCGTTGCGGATCGAGGGGGGCTTCCAGTTCGAGGGGGAAGCGGACGAACCTCCGCCCTACGCGTTCGTCGGCGTGAAAGCTTGCGAGCTCGCGGCCATTGCGGTTCAAGACAAGGTCTTGCGCGACGGGCCATACCCCGACCCGTCGTACGTTCGTGCTCGACAGCAAGCATTCTTCGTCGGCGTGAATTGCGGTAGTCCGGCGGCCACATGTTTCTGCACCTCCATGGGCACCGGCCCAGCGGTCGAGGCCGGCCACGATCTCGCGATCACCGAGCTACTGACTGCGGGTGCCCACGAGCTGCTCGTCGAGATCGGCAGCGATCGCGGCGGTGAGGTGATGGCGGAAGTGCAATCGACGGTGTCGTGGCGGCCGGCCACCGACGGCGATCGCGAGGCGAAGCACCAGATCGTTGCCGAGTCCGCAGTGAGGATGACTCGACGCCTCGAGCCGACGGTGGCACGCGACGTGCTGATCGCCAATTTGGAGCATCCGCGTTGGGACGACGTCGCCACGCGCTGCCTGTCCTGCACGAATTGCACGCTCGTGTGCCCAACGTGCTTTTGCTCCGCGGTGGAGGACGTCAGTTCCCTCGACGGCGATCGGGCGGAGCGTGTTCAACGCTGGGACTCGTGCTTCACGCTCGGCCACTCGACGCTGCATGGCGCCGGCAGCGTGCGCGGCGACACCCGATCGCGATACCGGCAATGGCTGACACACAAGCTGTCGACGTGGTGGGATCAGTTCGGCGTATCGGGTTGCGTTGGGTGTGGCCGTTGCATCGCATGGTGTCCTGCGGGTATCGACCTCACCGAAGAGGTCGCGGCGATCGCGAGAGAGAAGGAACAATGAATGCCACCTCGATCCGAGATCTGCTCGCCGCGCAGCCGGTGCTGCGCGACCTGGAACCCGCCGACATCGACTTGATCGCGGGGTGCGGCCACAACGAAGTGTTCCCAGCTGGGGCGTTCCTCACCCATGAAGACGACCAGGCAAACCACTTCTTCATCGTTCGCGAAGGACAGGTTGCGCTGGAGATGCATACCTCGACCGGCCCGCTGTTGATCGACACGATCGGCGCCCGCAACCTGGTCGGATGGTCGTGGTTGTTCCCACCGTATCGATGGGTGTTCGACGTTGCAGCCATCCAGACAACTCACGCAGTGGTCATCGACGCAGCATGCTTGCGCGACAAGTGCGACGCCGACACCGCATTTGGGTACCGGGTGATGAAGCGATTTGCGCAGGTGATCGTCGACCGCTTGCAGACCACTCGGGTTCGGCTGCTCGATCTCTATGGTGCCGGAAATGCCTGCTGAGGCTCCCACCATCGCGAACGTCACCGGCAGCCGGGCGCCCGCCGGACCGATGGTTCCCGCTCGGTATCGGGTGACCGATCACCGGCAAGACAACGCCGACACGGTCACGATCTCGCTGATGCCGATCGACGATCCGATCGACGATCCGCAACCCGGCCAGTTCACCATGTTGTATGCGTTCGGGGTCGGCGAGGTACCGATCTCGGTGAGTGGATGTCCTCGCCACGAGGGTGTGCTCATGCACACCATCCGCGCTGTCGGCGCCACGTCGCGGGCGCTGTGTCGCCTGGAACCCGGGTCAGTCGTGGGTGTGCGCGGCCCGTTCGGCGTCGGTTGGGATGTGTCCTCGGCAGAAGGGTCCGACGTGTTGATCGTCGGCGGCGGCATCGGTCTCGCCCCGCTTCGGCCAGTGGTCCGCGAAGTGCTCGCCGCCCGCGAGCGGTTCGGTCGAGTCGCACTACTGATCGGCGCCCGCACGCCCGAGGACCTTCTCTACGCGGAGGAGGTCGAGCGATGGCGCGCCGTTCCCGACGTGCACGTCGAGGTCACCGTCGACGCGGCAAGCCGCGGGTGGAACGGCCACGTCGGTCTGGTGACTGCGTTGCTCGATCAGCTCCCGATCACGCCGAGTCTGACGACGTCATTCCTCTGTGGACCCGAGGTGATGATTCGAGTGGTCGCGCGCGACATCCTGGAAGCCGGTTCCCCGGCCGACCACATCCGCGTCTCGCTCGAGCGCAACATGCATTGTGCGGTGCGCCAATGCGGGCATTGCCAGCTCGGGCCACTCTTCGTCTGCGCCGATGGCCCGGTGGTCACTTGGGCCGTTGCGGCGGATCTGTTGGCGGTGCGGCGATGGTGAGCACCACGTCACGGCCAAAGATCGCAGTGTGGAAGTTCGCCTCGTGCGACGGCTGTCAACTGTCGCTGCTCGACTGCGAGGACGAGCTGCTGGCGGTCGCCGATCGAGTGCAGATCGCCTACTTCCTCGAAGCGACGCGCGCCACGATCGACGGGCCCTACGACCTGTCGATCGTCGAGGGCTCGATCACCACCGAGCACGACGCCGAGCGCATCAAGACCATCCGTGCGTTGTCGCGTCACCTCATCACCATCGGCGCATGCGCGACGGCGGGTGGCGTGCAAGCGTTGCGGAACTATTCCGACATCGACGACTACCTCGGCATCGTCTACGCCACCCCGGCATACATCTCCACGCTGGCCACTTCGACTCCGATCAGTGCCCATGTGCAGGTCGACTTCGAACTGCGCGGCTGCCCGATCGACAAGCACCAACTACTCGAGGTGCTCACAGCGTTCCTCGGCCAACGTCGACCCAACATTGCGGGACACAGCGTGTGTGTCGAATGCAAGCTGCGCGGCAACGTCTGCGTGTTGGTCGCCGGCGGCACGCCCTGTCTCGGGCCGATCACCCATGCCGGCTGCGGTGCGCTGTGCCCCACCTATGCGCGTGGGTGCTACGGCTGCTTCGGCCCCGCCGAGGATCCAAATCCTGCGTCGCTCTCGGCCCAGCTCGATCGGCTTGGCGTCGACCGCGTCGATCTCATACGAATGCTGCGCACCTTCAACACCGGTGCCGAGCCATTTCGTGCCGAGAGCCAGCGTCTGATGACAGAAGCGAGCTCACCGTGAACGAGCGGCCCGACAGCGACAGGACCATCACGGTGGCTGCGCTCGCCCGCGTCGAAGGCGAAGGTGCCATGCATGTCGTCGTCCGCGACGGAAAGGTGCAACAAGTCCAGCTGCGCATCTACGAGCCGCCCCGGTTCTTCGAGGCATTCCTCCGGGGGCGGGCGTACACCGAGCCGCCCGACATCACCGCCCGCATTTGTGGTATCTGCCCGATCGCCTACCAGATGAGCGCATGCAACGCGATCGAGGCGGCGTGCGGTGTAACCGTCGACGGGCCGATCGCAGACTTGCGAAGGCTCCTGTACTGCGGCGAATGGATCGAGAGCCACACCCTGCACGTCTACCTCCTGCATGCCCCCGACTTCCTCGGTTACGACGGCGCCATCGAGCTGGCCACGGCCCACCGCGACCTGGTGCAGCGCGGTCTCGATCTGAAGAAGATCGGAAACCAGCTCGTGGAGTTGATCGGCGGTCGGGCGATAAACCCGGTCAACGTCCGGATCGGCGGGTTCTACAAGATGCCGACCGAGGCCGAGCTACGTGCGTTCGCACCTCGCTTGGAACTGGCCCGCGACCTCGCCCTGCAGACCGTTCAATGGGTCGCCGGGTTCGACTTCCCCGATCATGAATGGCCAGGCGAGCTCGCCGCGCTTCGCTATCCCGGCGAGTACCCGATCACTCGAGGTCGGCTGGTGTCGACAATGGGTCTCGACATCGGCCCCGAAGAGTTCGATCAACACATCGTCGAGGAGCACGTCGAACATTCGACCGCGTTGCACGCCCGCATCGTCGAGCGAGGCGCGTACCTGCTCGGCCCGTTGGCTCGTTTCGCGCTGAACTACGACGAGCTGAGCACGGTCGCGCGCGACGCTGCCGCCGCCGCGGGTCTCGCTCCCGGGGAGCGCAACCCGTTCCGCTCGATCGTGGTTCGTGCCGTGGAGATCCTCTATGCCTGCGACGAGGCTCTGGCCATCATCGATCGTTATCGCCAGCCCGACCGGCCTGCGGTCGAGGTGCACCCTCGCGCAGCCGTCGGCTTCGGCTGGACGGAAGCCCCGCGCGGCATGCTGTGGCACCGGTACAAGCTCGACGAGCAGGGGTCGATCCTCACCGCTCGAATCGTTCCACCGACCTCCCAGAACCAGGCGGGCATCGAACGCGACCTGTTCCACTTCGTCGAGGAACATCTCGATCTCGACGACGATGAGCTCCGTCACCGCGCCGAGCAAGTCATCCGTAGCTACGACCCGTGCATCTCCTGCGCGACGCACTTCCTCGATCTCACCGTCGACCGAACTTGAGACCCGCCATCACCCTTATCGGCGTCGGCAATCCGTGGAGGCGCGACGACGGGGTTGGCTGGGCTGTGGCTGCGGCCGCGAATCGCCGGCTTGGCGACGCTGTCGTGGTCATCGAAACGGACGGGGAGCCGAGCCGTCTCATCGACGCCTGGGTCGATACCGACCTGGCGGTGGTCGTCGACGCCGTGTGCAGCGGATCGGAACCCGGCACGATCCACGTGTGGCGCGGCGAGGCCGAGATCGCTCGCGGCAGACGGTCAACAGGCAGCCATTCGCTGGGCCTCGCTGACGCCATTGCGCTGGGTCGAGCCGTGCAGCGGCTACCCCGCGAGCTGGTGGTCGTAGGGATCGAGGTGCAACAGACGTCGCGTGGTGACGGGCTCTCCTCCGTTGTTGCCGAAGCCGTGGAACATGCCGCTGAACTGATCAACGACATCGTCACGCGGTGGCAGGCGGTGGACCAGCCTCAGGCCGGTTCGAACGCAACGTCGTCGGCCGACCCCGGTTCGAGCGAGTAGTCGGCATCGCCCTCATCGACCACGGCCAGTCGCCCCTTGAACAGTCGGCGAACGCCGGTGTCGATCAGCAACCCGATTCCGAGGAGCGCAATGGCGACGAACCCATCGAGCCACCAGTGGTTACCCGTTGCCGATACGGCGAGCATCGTCACGATGAGGTGGAGGAGGAACAACCACCGCCACCGGCTCTTGCTAGTGGCAACGATCCCGAATGACACGACCGCCGCCCAGCCGACGTGGATCGAGGGCATCGCTGCGAACTGGTCGGACACCCCTGTGCCGACGGGCCCGTAGACCGAGAGACCGTACTTCGACGCCAAATCGATGTAACCGAGGTCGGGCAGGAACCGCGGCGGTGCTACACGGACGAAGCGGATGAGCACGCAGAACGCCGTCATCCACGCCAGGCCGTTGCGCCAGTGCGGGTAGTCCTCGCGATGTCGAACGAACAGCCAGACCATGAACATGATCAGCACCGGCACGTGGGCCACGGCGTAGAAGACGTTCAGGAACCGGCCCAACCACTCCTGTCGTAACGCCAGGTGCTGAAGCGAAAGTTCCGTCGGGAAGTGCAGGGTGTGTTGCAGTCGGTCGATCGACCGGGCCCGTTCGATGGCTCCTTTGTTCCGTTCCAGCGGCAGCACTCTGGCCAGCCGCCAAATGGAATAGAGCGACGACATCAACGTCAGCTCCAAGGTGGTCGGCATCATCACCGAGCGCAGCCTCGACGGGCGCATGCGTCGAAGCGCCAGGAACGCGAGCGCGCAGATGCCCGCAGTCACCGCAGCTTGGTCCCACGTCGGCCAGTCCATGTCGGGAAATCCTGCCGGAACGACCCGGGCGCCCGCAAGGCGCGCTCGACCTCGGCGTCGGCCCGCTACGTTCGAAGCGGCGGAAACCGCGTCGGCAGGCCCTTCGCTGCGACCTGATACAGCGCCACTGCCTCAGGTAGCCCACGCAACTTGTGCGAACCGAGCGCCGTGAACCGCAGACCGGCCGGGACAGATGCCTTCACCCCTTCGCGGGTGTTGGCCGAGACGATCACCTGTCCCCCATGCCCGACGCCACAGATCCGCGAGGCAGTGTGCACGTCGAGACCGATGTAGTTGGTTTCGGTCGACGTCGGATAGCCACTGTGTATTCCGATGCGCACCCGTACGTCGAGATCGTCGGTCCACGAGCGGCCGAGCAGTTCGCGTTGCACCGCAACGGCGGCATCAACGGCCGAGCGCGGAGCCTCGAACACTGCGAAGAACTCGTCGGCGCGTGCCTCCACCTCGTGACCGCCGGCGTCGACGACCGAACGACGCAGGATTGTCCAGAGCTCGTCGATCAGTTCTCGATAGCGCTCGCCGAGGTGCCGAACAAGAGCGGTCGAGCCCTCGATGTCGGTCATCAACATCGTCACGAAACCGGAGGGCAATTGGACCGGCGGGTCGGACGACTGGCCCAGGGCGCGCTCGGTCTGCAATTGACCCGCAATGAACCCGACCGGCACGATCTTGAACTTCTTGGCGGCGTTCAGTAGGCGCATGCGAGCCCGGTCGCGGCGCGGTCGTCTTCGAACCCCACCTGGCCGAAGCGAACGAGCGCGTTGCGCACGTGGGCAGGATCGTGGATCGGCAGCCGTCGCTGGCCATGCGAGTCGATGTACGCGAAGGCACGGTCGGGCAGAGCGGCCCGTGCGCCCGGGTCGAGACGAGGCATGCCCGGACGATACCAAGGGGGTGTTGCGTAGTTTCTTGGACCTGGGCTGGGGTTCAGGCGGCTTGGGTGAGTTTGACCTGGTATCCGAGGTGTTCGAGTTGGTTGATGAGGTGGCGTCGGCGTCTGTCGGGGTTGTCGTTGCGGGCCAGGTAGTCGACGCCGAGGTCTTCGTAGACGACTCCGTCGCTGAGCATGTGCCAGCAGATGATCAGGATGGTGTGCGCGGTGGCGATCAGGGCCCGTTGCTGTCCTCGTCGTTTGGCGATCCGCCAGAACCTCACGGCCAGGTAGCAATTCTTGGTGCGCACCGCTGATCATCCGCCCGGTCACACCGAGCACATCTGATGCCACCGAGGCGAGCTTGACGTTGGCGTCTTCGAGGACCTTCTGCAGCCGTTGCGTCTCGCGGGCGCGTTCTTCGGTGAGCTGTC
>JANYKU010000021.1 GCA_025358075.1 Ilumatobacteraceae bacterium | reverse complement strand
CGAGGTTGCCGACTTCGATGGGCCGCAAGATTTCCTGACCAAGTTGAGGGCCGGCCGACCGGTCGGCCACCACTGGGACAAGCCCCGGCCATGGTCTGCCCGCGTCTTGCCAAGCACCAGAACGTAGAGCGCTCGGCGCTCCACGGCGCAACGGAGAGAAGAGTCGGTCGCCCCGTCTCACGGGTCGGGGGTGAGGGCGATCGTCACGGCGTTGGCGAGGAGGGCGGTGGCCATGGCCGGCGCGGCGTCGACGGGGATGGCCACCATCAAGTCTGATTCGCCGCGGTCGATCACCACACCGGCGGCAACGAACTGCTCACGGGCGTACACCCTCACGTGATCGCCGGCGGCGAAGTGCCCGACGGCGGCCGGTACGGCGATGGCAACCCAGCCATCCGGAATGAGCCCGACCGGATCGCGCGCCGCGAGATCGACGTCGGTGATGATTGCGCCGCGAGCGATGCGTTGTCGAGCGACCGCGTCGACGGGCGCGACTCGGACTGCTGACTCGGGTGCGAGAGCCCGTGGGACTTGACGGCGATCGGCGCGGATGGGTTGCCCCGGTTCGACTGCGGCCGACGCCACCCACACCGCCTCTTGTTCGCCCCATGACCGTCGCGCCGCATCGACGCCGGCCATCGCTCGCGAGGCGCTGACTGCGACCATGGCGGCCACCACCGAGACCACGACCCAGTACGCCCATGGATGACGGGCCAACCCGAGACGAATCCGTGCAAGCACGTGCACGCGACCTCCCTCGACGGAACGATTCGACGTTTGGGGGAAGCCGCGGCCGACTGTATCGGCCGACCGCCAGGTTCAGTCGCTGGTTGAAGCAGCTTTGGCAGGGGTCGATGCGGGTGCCGCAGGCGTGGCCGAGGTGCTGCCCGAATCGCCCGACGAGGACGAAGAAGATGATGACGACGAGTCGGTGGAAGTTGACGTCGACGACGATGCAGACGACTTCGACTTGCCGCCGCGGCTATCGGTCTTGTAGAAACCGCCGCCCCTGAACGTGACGCCGACCGGCGTGAAAACCTTCTTGACCCGCAACTTCTCACCCGTCTCCGGATGCTCGGCGTGCGTGAGGGCCTCGTCGGTGAAGGCCTGCTGGACCTCGATGGTCTCGCCGGTGTCGATGAACTTGTAGACGTAGGTAGGCATATCGCTCCGCCGGAGTATTAGCAGTCGAAAGGTTCGAGTGCTAATGCTAGCGGGCGGCAGTGGCGCCCTAACATCGTCGAGATGCAGGTTCGTGCCGCCGTCATCCCCGCAGCCGGACTCGGTACACGGTTCCTGCCGGCGACCAAGGCGGTTCCGAAAGAGCTCCTGCCGATCATCGACACCCCGGCATTGCAACTGATCATCGACGAGGCCGTCGGTGCCGGCATCGACCGCATCGTCATCGTCACCAGCCCCAGCAAGCCCTCCATCGAGGCCTACTTCGAACCCTCCGACGAGGTGCTCAGCAAGTTGCGGTCGACTGGCCGGCATGCCTTGGCCAAGCGGCTCGAGGCGATCGGGCGTGATGTGCAGGTCACGTTCGTGCACCAGCACGCTCCACTCGGACTCGGGCATGCTGTCGCCTGCGCCGCCGACGTCATTGGCGACGAGCCCTTCGCCGTGCTGTTGCCCGACGAGCTGATGGGCGACTCGTCACTGCTCGACCAGATGGCCAGGTTGTGCGAGTCCACGGGGGGCAGCGTGGTGGGTCTGAAGCGCGTGCCGATGCAGGAAGTCAGTGCGTACGGCGTGATCGATCCATCGACGGAGATGGACGCGAGCGGCGTGGTTCAGATCCGCACGATGGTCGAGAAGCCCGCCATCGAAGACGCTCCCAGCGATCTGATCATCATCGGGCGATACGTGCTGACCCCCGACGTGTTCGCCGAGCTCGAGCACGTTCAGCCGGGCAGTGGTGGGGAGATCCAGCTCACCGACGCGCTGCGAGCCCAAGCCGCCAAGGGTCCGTTCCATGGCGTGTTGTCGAACATCGCTCGCTACGACACGGGCACGCCGTTGGGATGGCTCAGCGCCGTGGTCAACATCGCCCTCGACGATCCGGCGATCGGCGAAGAGTTCGGTCGCTTCCTGCGGTCTCGGGTCAGCTGACCCGACGGAAGTGCCCGGGGTAGTCGATCACCAGCCCGTGCTGGTCGACGTCGAACTCGACCGATTCGGCGCCATGGGCGAACGCCCAGCGGTGAGTGTCGAGGCGCATGTAGCGATGGATCACCGCGCGTGCGTCGAGCGTCTCGACGTCGACCTTCACGACCGGCAGCTCTGCGCCGTCGCCGACCTGCAGCGGGAGGCGCCGGATTGGCAGTGTGTTCGTGAACGGCGTGCAGTTCATGGTGATGTCGTAGCAACCGTCGAGCTCGACGCGGTGCGCACCGTTCATCTCGCCCCAACGTGCCGTGCCGGCGGTGGCCAGCCACAGGTCGGGGTCGTCGAGGTCTCGAAACAGCAGGAACTGGCGGACCTGCCACGATGCCGAGAGGCGCAGCACGTATTGCACGCGTCCCCTGCTGACGAGGCCGCTGACCGTCCAGCCCTCGTTCTCCCAACGAAAGTCGGTGACCTCGTCGTCGCCGCCGTCCCACGCAACCCACCGAGCCGTGTGACCGCTGGCAGGCAACGGGGTGTAGCTGCTCACCGGTGGAACGGTACCGTTCCCCAAGTGATCAGCGAACAAGAAGCCCGGCAGTACGTGCTCGACCGTTGTCCGGTCGGCGAGGTGGTCGAGCTTCCCATTCACGAGGTAATCGGGTGCGTGCTGGCCGAGGCAGTCGTCGCCGCCGAAGACGTGCCACCGTTCGTCAACTCCGCAGTCGACGGCTACGCCGTCCTGGCGGGCGACGTGGGCGATGTACCAGTGAGGCTCCGAGTCGTTGGCGAAGTCGCAGCGGGAGGGTTCACCGATCGGGTGTTGGGAACCGGCGAAGCCATTCGCATCATGACCGGTGCTCCGATGCCGGCGGGCGCCGACGCGGCGGTGATGGTCGAAGACACTGAGCGGCTCGACGGCGGCGAGGTGCTGATCAACAAGACCGTGCCGCGCGGCGCGTCGGTTCGCGGCGTGGGCGAAGACGTGCATGTCGGTACCGAACTGTTCGCCGCCGGCACCGTCGTGCGCCCGGCCGTCGCCGGGGTGCTCGCCAGCGTCAACGCTCGACGCGTTCGCGTGTACCGCAAGCTCAACGTTGCCGTGGTCTCGACGGGGGACGAACTGGTCAGCGATGGCTCAGTGCTGCGCCCCGGTCAGATCCGCGAGAGCAACAAGACGATGTTGCTGCCGCTGATCGCCGACGCTGGTTGCCGGCCGATCGATCTCGGGGTGGTACGTGACGACGAGGCGGCACTCGAGGAAGTGCTGCGCCTGGCTGCGATCAACTTCGACGCGATCATCACCAGTGGTGGCGTGAGCATGGGGGAGTACGACGTCGTCAAGGCGGTGCTGTCGAGGATCGCCGACATGCGCTGGATGCAGATCTCGATCAAGCCGGCCAAGCCCCTCGCCTTCGGTCTGCTCGCTTCCGGCGACCGCCGCGTACCCGTGTTCGGACTACCCGGTAACCCGGTCAGCTCGATGGTCAGCTTCGAGCTCTTCGCCCGGCCGGCCCTGCGCAAGATGATGGGTCACGCCGATCTCGACCGGCCGACGCTGTTCGCCGTGGCCGACGAGGGTTTACCTCGGAAGCCCGACGGTCGCACGGCCTACATGCGCGTCGCCGGTTCGTTCGGCCCCGATGGTCGCTACCACATCGCCTCGGTCGGCGCCCAGGGAAGCCACCAGTTGGCGGTCACCTCGTTGGCCAATGCGTTGGCCATCGTTCCTGATGGCAACGGCATCGAGCCCGGCGGCTCCGTCGCCACGATGCTGTTGTCGATAGCCTGACCCGCATGGATCTCGTCGATCCCTTTGGACGCACCATTCGTGACCTACGCATTTCGGTCACCGACCGCTGCAACTTCCGCTGCACCTACTGCATGCCGGAAGAGGGCATGATCTGGGTACCCCGCAGTGAGGTGCTCACGTTCGAAGAGATCGAGCGACTGGCGCGCATCTTCGTCGAGCGGTTCGAGGTCGACGGATTGCGGCTCACCGGTGGCGAACCAACCGTGCGCGCCCACCTCCCCGTGCTGGTCGGCAAGCTCGCAGCCCTGCGGGTGCCGACGCACTCGGCGTCACCCCGCGCCGGCCACTCGCCAGACTTGGCACTCACCACCAACGGCGCCACGTTCCGGCTGGTCGCCCACGAACTTCGCCAAGCCGGCCTCGACCGTGTCAATGTCAGCCTCGACACGTTGCGCGCCGACCGGTTCCTGCAGATGACGCGACGCGACGAACTGGTTCGCGTGCTCGACGGCATCGAGGCCGCCAAGGAAGCCGGCTTCCAGCCGGTGAAGATCAACGCGGTCATGCAGCGTGGCGTCAACGACGACGAGATCGTCGACCTCGCCCGGTTCGGTCGTGATCACGACGTCGAGGTTCGATTCATCGAGTTCATGCCGCTCGACGCCAGTGGCCATTGGGCCAGCGCCGACGTCGTCACCCAGGACGAGATCGTTGCTGCGATCGACGAGGTCTTCCCGCTCGAGCAGATGACCTCGCGAGGTGCGGCACCGGCAGACAGGTGGCGGTACCTCGACGGCCGCGGCACGGTCGGCGTCATCCCGTCGGTGTCGAAACCGTTCTGCGGCGATTGCGACCGCGTGCGTCTCACGGCCGATGGCCAGTTCCGTACCTGCCTGTTCGCGACCACCGAGTTCGATCTCCTCAAGATGATGCGCAAGGGTGCCGACGACAATGCTGTGGCAGCCGAGATCCAGCGCGCAGTCGGTACGAAGTGGGCAGGGCATCAGATCAATCAGGTGTCGTTCGTCAGGCCGAAGCGCACGATGAGCCAGATCGGCGGCTGATCGTTGCGACGCCGCTGGCCGGTCGCCGCCATCGGCCTGGCCGGTCTCGGTGTGGCGGCCATCGCCTACGCCGCGCCGACATCGATCGTCACGGGCGCCACTGCCAGCCAGCCCGCCAAACGCCTCAACCCACCCGGCCCCCATCTCGGCGGCTGCCCGATGTTCCCGGCTGACAATGCGTGGAACCAGGACATCGCCTCCCTTCCGCTGCATCCGTTGAGTCGGCAGATCATCAACAAGATCCAATCGATCGGTGGCAAGGCCCTGCACCCCGATTTCGGCGAGAACCCGCTCTACGGCATCCCGTTCGTCGTCGTTCCGGCGACCCAGCCCATGGTCCCGATCATCTACACCGCGTACGGCAATGAGAGTGACCCGGGTCCATTCCCGATCCCGCCCAACGCACCAATCGAGGGTGGTGGTGGGGGCGGCGACAGTCATGTGCTGGTGCTACAGGAAGAGACGTGCAAGCTGTACGAGCTGTTCGCTGCCAGCCACAACACCGACGGAAGTTGGTCAGCCGACTCTGGTGCGCGTTGGGATCTCACGACCGGCGCATTGCGGCCGATCGGTTGGACCAGCGCCGACGCCGCAGGGTTGCCGATCCTTCCCGGTCTCGTTCGCTATGACGAGGTCGCGGCTGGTTCGATCAATCACGCGATTCGCGTCACGTTCTCGCAGACGCGGGCCGGGTTCGTGCTGCCCGCTACGCACCTCGCCTCCAGCCGAACAGACCCCACGCTGCCGGCGATGGGCATGCGGCTGCGATTGCGCGCCGACTTCGATGTCACGGCCCTCACCGGGCAGGCGCGGGTCATCGCCACCGCGATGCAGCGGTATGGCTTGATCGTCGCCGACAACGGCAGCAACTGGTACTTCCAGGGCGCGCCCGACCCCGGCTGGAACGACAACGATCTCAACCAGTTGAAGTTGATTCCTGGTACCGACTTCGAGGTCGTCGACACCGGGCCCGTGCAAACCGGATAGCGACGGCGGACGGCTGGTGTAGGGCCGCGGCCCTCACAATTCAGTAGTGTGACGATTCAGATGAGCGACCTCGCCTTCACCCACCTCGATCCCATGGGACGGGCGCGCATGGTCGACGTCACCCCGAAAGATCCGACCCATCGTCGAGCCGTTGCTGGTTGCAAGGTGTTCATGCAGCCGGCGACCACCGCGGCGATCGCCAACCGAGAGGTCAACAAGGGCGATGTGCTCGCTGTCGCCCGAGTTGCCGGCATCCAGGCAGCCAAGCGAACCAGCGACATGATCCCGTTGTGTCATCCACTGCTGGTCGGTTCGGTGCACATCAACTTCGAGATCGGCGACGACCACGTGGCGATCGAGGTGCAGGTCGACACGGTCGATCGCACCGGCGTAGAAATGGAGGCGTTGCACGCCTGTGCAATCGCCGCGTTGACGATCTACGACATGTGCAAGTCAGCCGATCGGGGAATGGTGATCGGTGAGCTGGCCCTTTGGGAGAAGACGGGCGGACGGTCCGGAACTTTCCGGAGATCTGATAACGTGTCACCCAGTGTCACGAATGTCGTCGATTCGTAATGAAATGACCCCTTCGGTTAATCTCCGGTTTGCCGGCGTGGCACTCAGAAAGATCCGTGAACAGATGTCTGACAAGGGAACCGCGTAGACGATGAGCAAGATCGTGCTCCTAGCAGTACTCGCAGCTTGGGCCGCAGTACTGATCCCACCGCTCTTGAGATCGAGAGTCGAAAACCGGCCAAATTCCTCGGTCACCGACTTCCGCCGCCAACTCTCGACATTGCAACGCGTCGTGCCCACTCGCACGATGGTGCCGATGCGTTCGATGGGCCGCCCGCTCGCTCCGTCGCCGCTGTCGCGCCCGACTGCGCAGGGTCGTCCCGGTCAGATGCACCGCTCAGCGGCCAACGGGGTCGTCGGCCAGCGCATGCACACCGCCACGCTCGATCGCAGCAGCGGCCAGCATCGCCAGTCACACCTGCACAAGGTCAGCCAGCGCGAGCTCGTTCGTCGGCGTCGTGCCAATGTCTTCTTCATGCTCGTGTTGGCCACCGGCGTCACCGCCTTCTTGGCGGCCACCACCAAGGCCAACTCGATGGTCTATGCGTTTGCCTTCGCGTTCATGTCGCTGTGTGGCTACTGCTACAAGCTCGTGCAGATCCGCTCGCTCGAGATGGATCGCACCGCCGACACCAAGTGGTTCAACGCCGCCTGATCGCTCGTCGCCGAATCGCTCGTCGACGTCAGCACACGCACCGCTAGACTCGTGGTTTCCAACGGGGGTGTAGCTCAGTTGGCAGAGCGCAACAATCGCACTGTTGAGGCCAGGGGTTCAATTCCCCTCACCTCCACTGGTTGGTAGAGAACCGTCGAGGCCCCATCCATCAGGGTGGGGCCTCTGTGTGCCGAAGGGGGTCCCGGATGGGGAGCATGGATGGCCGAGTTGCGTTGATCACGGGGGCGGCACGGGGCATGGGCAGGTCTCATGCCGTGCGCCTCGCCGACGCGGGTGCCGACATCATCGCCGTCGACATCTGCCGGCAGATCGAGTCGGTCACGGTCAAGATGTCGAGTCGCGAAGATCTCGAAGAGACCGCGGCACTCGTTCGGCAGGCGGGAAGGAAGATCGTCTGCGGCGTCGCCGATGTTCGCGATCGTCCCGGCCTGCGGGCCGTCGTCGCCGAGGGTGTCAGCGCGTTCGGTCGCCTCGACACGGTTGTGGCCAACGCCGGCATCTGGGCCGTGCGCGTGGATCAACCCACTGACGACGCGGGCCGCACGGAGATGTGGCAGGACACGCTCGGTGTCAACGTCACCGGGGTGTGGAACACGATCGAGATCTGCGCGCCGTTCATGATCGACGCCGGGCATGGTGAATCGATCATCGTCATCTCGTCGACCGCTGCATTGCAGACCGTCTCCAACAACGATCTGGCGTTCACGTCGTACGGCGTCTCCAAGGTCGCCCTGGTCGGGCTGATGAAGATGAGCGCGTCTGATCTCGCGCCGCATTCGATTCGTGTCAATGCAGTCCACCCAACGGGGGTGGACACTCCGCTCACGGTCAACGCCGTCGTCGACGAGTACTTTGCCCGCAACCCCGAGCTCTCGGCGGCGGTCCAGCAGGCCTACGTGACGGTCGAACCCGGCGCCATCAGCGACGCCGTGCTCTTCCTCGCGTCCGACGCCTCGCGTTACATCTCCGGGGTGAGCCTGCCGGTCGACGCGGGTTCCCTGGTTCGTTGGCGTTGAACTGACGCCGTCGGGCGGAGATGCTCAGGTTCTGCTGCGGCGAGCCGATACCAAGTCAATGCGCATGTTGCGGAGGCGGAGCAAGTCTTTGGCGTGGCTGCGACTTGGCGCGCTAGTGGCCGGAGTGGTCCTGGTTGGTGCGAGTGTCGGATTGAGCATCCTCGGAGCCCGCGACGACAGAGCAACGCTGGACAGCGGGTTGATGCGCGAGGATCGCAAGCACACCGAGGCGATCAACGAGTACTTCGGCCGCGCCCGTGACCTGATGCTGCTCCAGGCGCAGAACCCTTCGTTCGCCGACTTCTACGCGTCGGCGGGCACGCGCATCGACAAGGTCGCTGCCGGCAACGCCCACCTGGATCAGGCGGTGCATTCCCTGGCCTACCTCGAGGATCTCTACGGTGGTCGGATCGGTGAGATCTGCTTCATCGATCACAGCGGCGCCGAGAACGCCCGCCTCGTTCGAGGCAAGCGCGCCACGTTCAGCAGCCTCTCGCTCAACGAGTCCGCCAACCCCTTCTTCTGGCCGACGTTCGCCGTCGGTGTCGGCCAGGTGTATCAGGCCGCGGCCTACATCTCGCCCGACACGCACGACCTGGTGATCTCCAACTCGACGCTGGTGCCTGGTCTGCCCAGCGGACAGCAGGCGGTGATCCACTTCGAGGTATCGATGGCCAGCTTCGCTGACATCACCGCCGATCCCGGCATCAGGTTCATGATCGTCGATGCACCGACGGGAACGACCATCGCCGACAGCCGCATGTTGGCGGGGGCCTCCGCCGGAAGCGTGGACGACGGCCACGCCTTCGCCGCCCTGGCAAAGTCCGGTCGGGACAACGGTGTCACCACCATCGGCGACGTACGGGTTGCGTTCGACCATCTGAAGAGCACGAAGACGAACGCCAACGACTGGTACATCATCGCTGCCGCGCCGGCGCTGAATGCAGGCTTCGGCGGCTACTTCGGAGCCCGCACGTTGATTCTGGTGGGCGCGGCGCTCGCCCTGTTCATCTTCGCGTTGGCAAGCTTCCGCGGGTATCAGCGCCGGCTCGAGCATGCGGCGGTGACCGACGCGTTGACCAGTCTGCCCAACCGCAACATGTTGTGCGACGAGGTCGAGCAAGCGTTGACAGCCAAACGGCGTAACGGCGGAGCGGTCGCCGTCCTGGTGGTCGATCTCGATCGGTTCAAGGAGGTCAACGACACCTTGGGCCATCACTACGGCGATCAGTTGCTCACCGCGATCGGCCCGCGGATCCGGTCGGTACTGCGCGATGGCGACACCATCGCCCGCCTGGGAGGCGACGAGTTCGGCCTGCTGCTGCGTTCCGTTCATGGCCCGGCCGAGGCAGTCGACGTTGCCAATCGCATCCTGGCCCGGCTCAGCGATCCGTTCCAGGTCGGCGATCTGGCGCTGCAGGTAGAGGCGAGCATCGGCATCGCCATCTCCCCACAGCACGGCAACGACTACACCGAGTTGCTGCAGCACGCAGACACGGCCATGTACGTCGCCAAGCAGTCGGGCCTCGGTGCCTCGCTCTACGACACGGCTTTGGATTCGCACGACCCGCGGCGGCTGTTGCTGCTCGGCGAACTGCGCCGCGCTTTGGACAACGGCGAACTGGTGATGCACTACCAGCCGAAGACGTTCCTCTCCACCGACGAGTTGCGCGGTGTGGAGGCGCTGCTGCGTTGGAACCATCCGCTGCGTGGCCTGATGCTGCCCGACGACTTCATCCCCTACGCAGAGCACACCGCCCTCATCCAGCCGCTGACCGACTGGGTGATCGAGCGCGCTGTCACCGACATCAAGGGCTGGCTCGACGCTGGTCGAGAGATCGCCGTGTCGATCAACGTCTCGACTCGTTCGTTGCACGATCATCGGTTGTGCGACAGCATCGCCGAACAGTTGCAGCGGCACAACGTGCCGAGTCGGTTGCTGATCGTCGAGATCACCGAGACGGCGATCATGACCGAGCCGGCCAAGGCCCGCGAGGTGCTCGTCGCCCTCGACGAGATGGGTGTCGAGGTGTCGATCGATGATTTCGGCACCGGCCAGTCCTCGCTCGCCTACCTGACGACGCTTCCGATCCACGAGCTGAAGATCGACCGGTCGTTCGTGACGCACATGCGTTCGCGTGCCGACGACGCCGTGATCGTGCGCTCGGTCATCGACCTTGGTCACAACCTCGGTCTGCGTGTCGTCGCCGAGGGTGTCGAAGACCACGACACACGTGAGCAACTGTACGAAGCCGGCTGTCTGATTGCGCAGGGCTACCTGTGGAGCAGGCCGCTGGCCGTTGATGCGCTCGACGCCTGGCTCCAATCACGCGACGTCGTTCGCCAATAGGTTCGCACAGGTCACCAGCGACCGGTTCGTGCCACGTCGAGCGCGGCTGCGACGATGATCCCAATGGCGATCGACTTCACACTCTCTCCCGAGCTCGAACACATCCGACTTCGGGTCAGGACCTTCGTAGACGAGGTCGTGCGACCCGGCGAGGCAAAGATCGGTGATCCCGAGCGGATGGACCGCAAGGAGTACCTGTCGTTGCTGCTGGGCATGCGCCAAGCCGCCAAGGACGCTGGGTTGTGGCTGCCACAGATGCCGAAGGAATGGGGCGGGATGGGGCTGGGCCACGTCGAACTGGCGATGGTGCAAGCGGAGGCGGCGAAGACGTCGTACGGCCCCTTCGTCCTCAATTGCCAGGCGCCCGACGAGGGGAACATGCACACCCTGTTGCATTGGGCCACGGCCGAGCAGAAAGAGAAGTACCTCCGGCCACTGTGCGACGGCCGCAAGATGAGCTGCTTCGCGATGACCGAGCCGGAGGTCGCCGGAAGCGACCCGACCTTGATTCGCACGACCGCGGTGCCGGATGGCGACGAGTGGGTCATCAACGGACACAAGTGGTTCATCTCCAACGCCCGTCGAGCAGCGTTCGCGATCCTGCTGGCCCGCACCGAGGACAACCCGGATCTCCCGCAGGCGGCGAACACGGCGTTCATCGTCGACATCCCCTCATCGGGCTGGAACCGGGTCCGTGAGGTCGAGACCATGCATGGCGGCACGGGGCATTCCGAGATCGTCATCGAGGACCTGCGGGTGCCGAACGCCAACATGCTCGGTGGGCGTGGCCAGGGCCACCTCCTCGGTCAGTACCGCCTCGGCCCGGCCCGGCTGGCCCATTGCATGCGCTGGATCGCTCAGGCCGAGATGGCCCTCGACATGATGGTCGACCGCTCGTTGAACCGGTACTCGCACGGCTCGGTGCTGGCCGAGAAGCAGGGGATCCAATGGATGATCGCCGACTCGACGATGGAGTTGTACCAGTCGAAGTTGATGGTGCTGCACGCCGCCTATCGCATCGATCAGGGTCTGGATTTCAAGTCGGAGGTCTCGATGGCCAAGCACTTCGTTGCCAACATGCTCGGCCGGGTGATCGACCGCTCGATCCAGGTGCACGGTGCGCTGGGCTACTCGACCGACACGCCGCTGGCGCACATGTATCAGCATGCCCGGTGGGCCCGGTTTGCTGATGGTGCCGACGAAGTGCACCAGATGCGAATCGCCCAGCGGACCATCGCCGCGTATCGAGATCACGGTTCGACGCGCACTGCCACCGGTGACTTGCCGGTGTGAGCTACTTCTCCGACGTCAGCCGAGCAGCCCGGTCACGGTGACCGGCGCGAGACTGGCGGCGCCGAGCAGGTCGAGGATCTTCGGGAGGGCGTCGATCGTGTCGCGGTGGCCGAAGTGCAGACTGACGATCGCCCCCGGATGCAACTTCTTCTTGACTCGGGCGACGACCGCCGCGGCGCCCGGCTCGGTGTAGTCGGTCGAATCGATGTCGTAACCGACCGACACGGCGTAGCCGGCGGCCCCCGCCTCCTCGAGGATGAGATCGGTTGGCACATCGGTGCCCGACGGCCGGAACCACTTGCCGATCGAGCCGATGAAAGGGATCAGCGCCTCGCCACCTCCGACGATCTCGGCGCGCACGGCCGCACGAGACAACTTGAGCATCGACAGGTGGCTCTTCGTGTGGTTCCCGAGCTCGTGGCCGTCGTCGACCGCTCGATGTCCAAGGTCGGGATTGGCGGTCAGCCAGTCTCCTATCGCGAACAGGGTCGAGGTGATGCCGTTCGCCTTCAACAGATCGAGGAGCTCGGCGACCAGCGTCGGGTTGCCACCGAGGTGGAACGTGAGGGCGATGTTGTTGACGTCGGTCGGTCCGTGACTGATGTACGTCGCCGGGCCCACGATCGGTTGGGTCGTGGTACTCGCAACGGTCGACGTCGGCGGCGTGGTCGTGGTGGAGCTGAGGGTTGTCGTCGATGGCGTCGTCGCGGTGGGTTCGGGCGACTGCGGGGCCGAGGAGGATTGGGCCGGCGCCTGACTCGCTGCGGGCCCGGTGCTGGTCGGCGTGTCGGCCGGCGATGTGTTCGACGACTTGGCTCCATTGGCGGCGGGTCGAGTCTCGGCCCAAACCGTGACTCCGGCCATCCCGGCGAGGAACGTCCCGCCACCCAACAGCAGTTGTCGGCGCCCGAACAACGACGGTCGCCTGCCGTCGCCGTTCATCGATAGTTGCCGGTGTGGCCGAGCGAGTATCGCCCTGGCTGTGGGAACACGGCCAAGCCGTGGGGGCCGCGCGGCACGGCGATGGTGGCGACCACCTCGCCGGTGGTCGTGTCGAACACGTACACCGACGAGTCGTACCGTCCCGAGAGCCACAGTCGCTTGCCGTCGGCAGACACCCCACCCATGTCGGGCGAGCCGCCTTGCGGGATCGGCCATGTGGCGATCACGGTGTCGGTCTTCGGGTCGATCACGCTGACCGAGCCGTCGCCGGGTTTCGACTTTCGTCGGGTGTCTTTGGCCGTTCGCCCACGGTTGGTCACGTACATCACCGACGCGTCGCGGCTCGGGTAGATGCCATGCGCACCCACGCCCGTGACGATCGATCCGGTGGTGGCCGTGCCGTCGGCGTTGACGATCCACACACATCCGCAGTCCATGTCGGCGACGTAGAACTTGGTTCCGTCGGGCGCCAGTCGCAGGTCTTGGGGCATCGAACCTTTCGGCAGCGAGAGCACGTTGAGAATCGCGCCCGTTGCCGTGTCGACTTTGAGGAGGTTGCCCGAGAACTCGCACGTCGCCAGGAACCATGCTCCGTCCGGAGACCAATCGGCGTGGTTCACGCCCTTGCATGGCACCTTCACCGAGAACCGACGCTTCCAGGTCAGCCGGTCGTAGAAGTCCATGCGGTTCAGTCGCTCGGCCATCACGATCGCTGTCGATCCGTCGGGTGTGAAGTAGAGGTTGTACGGCGCGGCCACAGGAATCGACTTGCCCTTGTCGCCGGTGGCGGGATCGATCTCGACCAATCGGTTCGAGTCGCTCACCGTGGCATAGAGCGTGGTCAGATCCCACGAGGCAACGACGTGCTGCGGGAGCTTGCCGACGTTGTAGTGATTGACGATCTGCATCGTCGCCTGATCGATCACCGTGACCGAGCCGGCATCGTTGCTCGGCACGTACACGTAGTTCTTGGCGTTGGCGACAGCGGGGCTCATCTGGCCGACACCGGTGTGCGAGTACACACCCGGCACCGTTGTCGTTGTGGTCGGCGCGACCGTGGTGCTGGTCGACGAGGTGGGCTCGGTCGCCTCGGTGCCGGTCACGTCGGTCTCGTCAGGAGCAGCGGGCAGTTCCAGCGAGATGGAGCTCGCCGGCGGCGTCGGCTCGACGACGGCCCGGGTCGTAGCCGGTGTCGACGAGCAGGCTGCGGCGACGAGGAGACCACCGCCGACCAGCAGGGCACACATCACCCACCGGCGACACGTGGAATGACGCCCTCGGGTGGCTGCCATTTCATCGACCCTAGACGCGGCAGTGGATCTGCCACCGTCATCACCGCAAGCCCTCGGTAAGAATCACCGGGACGGAGGAAAACTCCGTGCGCCTCAGCTCGGTGGCAGCAGCACGTCACCGATCACGTGCACGATGCCGTTACTGGCGACGACATCTCCGGCGATGATCTCCGAGCCGTTGATCAACACCTTGTCGCCTTGGCGAGTGACCACCAGGTCGGCGCCTGACACGGTGGTCAGCTTGCCGGGCTTCAGGTCCGCGAGCTTCAACGCGCCTACCACGACGTGATAGGTCAGCACGGTCGCCAGCAGCTTCGGGTCGTCCTGCACGGCGTGCAGCGTGGCAACCGGCAGCTTCTTGAACGCATCGTTGGTCGGGGCGAACACCGTGAACGGACCTTTGCCGCGCAACGTGTCCACCAGGCCGGCATCAACGACCAGGCCGGCCAGCTCGGTGAACGCACCGGCGGTCAACGCGGTGCCGACGATGTCGTAGCGCTGAGGTGTTGC
This sequence comes from Ilumatobacteraceae bacterium, assembly GCA_025358075.1. GTDB lineage: Bacteria > Actinomycetota > Acidimicrobiia > Acidimicrobiales > Ilumatobacteraceae > JAENVT01. The sequence continues at coordinate 39,157 of JANYKU010000021.1, read as the reverse complement.
CGTCATCGTGGTCGTCGGCGTCGGCGCAGCAGCGGGAACGGTTGTGGTCGCCGCCGTGTCGGTCGGGTCGGAACTGCAAGCCACACCTCCCAACGCCAATGCGATGGTTGCCAGGATCGTCACTCGGAGCGAAGATGTCACGCAGGCGAACGTAACTGCAGTGCTGGGTGCGTCGGGAGAGGCGCTCGACCCGGGCCGTCGGGCCAAAGGTCCTGGTCCCGCTCGGCGATCAGCGGGCGCGCTCAGGTTTGCGGTACGGGAACCTGCCACTTGCTCGGCATCTTCGAGAAGTCGAAGAACGGCTCTTCGTCGCCCGCCGCAACGGCGTCTTCGATCTGATCGTAGAAGCCTCGCCCCGTCTCCTCGGCGAACGTGATGTGCACTTCGTCGGCATCGCCGAGCGACGGTCGCTGCACGTACTCGGGGAACGTCGCTTCGGCGGCATCACCCTCGGAGTAGCCACGAGCGAACATCTGCTTGAGGACCCCGAAGCCATCGTTGCGCACCAGGGTGCCGCCGCGGGCCGACCCGCCCAGCTCGCGCATGTGCGACTGGAACTTCTTGAGGTCGTAGGTGTCGTAGGCAACGTGCTGACAGCTGTGGTCGCCGTGGCGATCGACGAATTTGGTGACCTGCGACTTCTTGGCACGGTCGACGCCCTCGATCAGGGCGATGCCGAAGTCGCCGTAGTCGATGCACCAGATCTTCATGCTGCTCTCGGGGTCGCCGGGCCGTACGTCGTCGATGCGGTTGATCAGCGTGCCACCTTCGACTTCGATGTGGAACCAGGCCCACTTCTCGATCGTGCCGGCAGCACATGCGTAGGTGATGTGGTCGACCTTCTTGATGAATGACATGCGCCAATGAAACCAAGATGATCAACCAGGAGCAAGAGTAGTGATCAAAATGCACATCAAGTTTGGCTAGAGTCTCCAACATGGTCAAGATTGGTGGTCCGGCGACGGCCATTCGTGCGCATCTTGAATGACCGGCCGGCAGAGCTCGATTCCCTCGATCGCCGTCTGATCGGCCGATTGCGGGCCGCTCCGCACTCCACGGTGTCGGACCTGGCGCGCGTGCTCGAATGCGCCAGAGGCACCGTGCTGACCAGGCTGCGACGTCTCGAAGATCGGCGCGTCATCGTCGGCTACGGGCCCGACATCGACCTAGCGGCGGCCGGGCTCGGCGTTTTGGCGTTCACCACCCTGGCGATCTCGCAGGGCTCACACAATCGTGTGGTGGCGCACCTGCGCACCATTCCGGAGATCCTCGAGATCCACACCGTGACCGGTTCAGGTGATCTGCTCGTGCGCATCGTCGCTCGCTCCAACGATCACCTCCACCTGATCCTGCAGCGGGTTGTGTCGTCGCCCGATGTCAGCCGCACCGAGACGCAGTTGGCGCTCAGCAGCACGGTGCTGCGCACGACTGCCGACCTCGTCGCCGAAGGTCAGTGAGCCTGGTTCATTCGGTGATGCCGAAGACCGCCCGGAACCGATCGAGGTTCTCGACCGAGGGCCGCATCGGGTCGTAGTCGGCTTCCGGTAGCGGCTGCACGACATCCCAGTGCTCGGCCATCATCCCGTCGGGATCGAACCGAAGGAAATCGGCGATCACGACTGCCGGCAGCAGCTTGTGAAGGATGACGAAGTCGCCACTGGCGAACAGCTGGATCGGTCGCCATTCGCGCCGGCCGGGCCGCTTCCAGGCGACCGCGTGGAGGTAGTGACGAAGCCCCTCGCGACCCTGCCCGATCCCCGGCGTGTGCTGGATGTAGTTCTCGGCGACATAGCGGTCGACGAGCGACAGATCGTCGCCATGCATGCAATCGCTCATGAAGTGCAGCACGACTCGCTCGTTGTCGCTGAGGTCGTTTCGGCTACGTGGATCCCACTGGTTGTCGAACATGGTCGGAGAGTTTCTCAGAGCTACGGTGACCGCACCGATCTGGAAAGGGGAGACGTGAGGGCTGCGGTTGCGACGGGGATCAACGAGGCCGAACCGTTGTCGATGCTCGAGCTGCGCGACGACTGGCCCGACCCGATTGCGCCCGATGGCCACACCATCGTGCGCGTCGGAGCAACGTCGATCAACATGCACGACCTGTGGTCGATGCGTGGTGTCGGGGTCCGCGCCGATCAGTTCCCGATGGTGGTCGGCTGCGACATCGCCGGTTGGGACATGCAGGGCAACGCGGTGGTGGTGTCCGGCTCGTTCGGCAATCCCGACGCGGGCCATGGCGACGAGTCATTCGACCCCGACAGGGCGCTGATCTCCGAGCGGTTCCCCGGTGCGTTCGCCGAGTACACGATCGTGCCGAACCGCAATCTCATCCCGAAGCCGGCCTTCATGTCGATGGAAGAGGCCGGGTGCATCACGGTCGCTTGGACCACTGCCTTTCGAATGCTGTTCACCCGCGGGCGCGCCGAGCCCGGCGAAACCGTGTTGATCCAAGGTGCCGGCGGAGGAGTTGCCACCGCCACTGCGGCCCTTGCTCGCGCTGCTGGGCTGCGCGTCATCGTCACGAGTCGCTCGGCGGAGAAGCGCCGTCGGGCCTTGGAGTTGGGTGCTCATGAGGCGGTGGAAACGGGGGCTCGATTGTCGGCTCCGGTCGACCTTGTCATCGAGACCGTGGGAGAGGCGACGTGGGAGCACAGCCTGCGCAGCGTGAGACCGGGAGGAAGGATCGTGGTGTCAGGTGCAACGACCGGCAGTGACCCGAGCGCCGACTTGGCCAGGGTCTTCTACCGGCAGATCTCGATCATCGGAGTCAGCGGTGCCAGCCGGCTGGAGACGCAGCAGCTGCTGCACTTCATGGAAGCCGCCGATCTGCATCCGTTGATCGACTCGATCTATCCGTTCGAGCAGATCCACGCAGCCTTCGAGCGTGCCCAGCAACCCGATCTGTACGGCAAGGTCGTCGTGCGCGTAGGTGCCGCGTGAGCGCGTCGTTGCTGCCGTCGTTGGATGGCCGGTTCGGCGATGGCGATACCGCTGTGCGCGTCGCCGGCGAATCGGTGTCGTGGGCCCAACTGGCGAGGCGCGCGGCTGCGGTGGCGCAGCACCTTGCCGGCATGTCTGCCGTTGCCATTCGCGCCACACCGACGCTCGACACCGTCGTTGGCGTGGTCGCCGCACTGATGGCCGGAGTGCCCGCGGTGCCGATGCCAGCGGATGCCGGGCCGATGGAGCGCGAGCACATGTTGCGCGACTCGGGCGCGACAGCGACCATTGGCGACACGCAATGGCCGGAGGTCGCACTTCCGAAGATCTCGGTGGAAGGTGAGACCGACTGGTCGGGCCCGCAGCCGGCGGGCGACTCGACCGCACTGATCATGTACACCTCGGGCACGACCGGTCTCCCGAAGGGCGTCGTGCTCTCGCGCCGGGCGATCGCCGCCGACCTCGACGGCTTGGCCGAGGCGTGGCAATGGACGCCCGACGACACCTTGGTTCACGGCCTGCCACTGTTCCACGTTCACGGGTTGGTGTTAGGTGTGCTGGGCGCGCTGCGCGTCGGGTCGCGCCTCATCCACACCGGCAAACCGACACCGCAGGCCTACGCCGAGGCCGACGGCTCGATGTACTTCGGCGTGCCGACGGTGTGGTCGCGCATCTGCGCCGAGCCATCGTTGGCGACCTCGCTGCGAGGTGCTCGTTTGGTCGTGTCGGGAAGTGCTCCGCTGCCGGTCGCCGTGTTCGACGACATGACGCGGTTGATCGGTCAGTCACCGATCGAGCGGTACGGAATGACCGAGACCTTGATCACCGTGTCGACGCGAGCCGACGGCGAGCGCCGGCCCGGTTGGGTGGGCGTGCCGATCGTCGGTGTCGAGAGCAGGCTGGTCGACGAAACGGGTGCGGTGCTCGATCGTGACGGCTCGACGATCGGCGAGCTGCAGATCCGCGGCGCCACGATGTTCGACGAGTACCTCAATCGCCCTGAGGCGACGGCGTCGTCGTTCGACGGCGACTGGTTCCGAACCGGCGATGCCGCGGTCATCGACGCCGGTGGCTTCCATCGCATCGTCGGGCGTCAGTCGGTCGACATCATCAAGACGGGTGGGTTCAAGGTTGGTGCCGGCGAGGTCGAGGCCGCACTGCTGACCCATCACGCCGTCAGCGAAGCGGCGGTCATCGGTGTCAGCGATCCCGACCTCGGTCAGCGCATCGTGGCCTTCGTGGTCTGCGACGGCGTCGACGGTGCCGTACTGATCGAGCACGTGGCTGCCCTGCTCTCGGTGCACAAGCGTCCACGCGAGGTTCGCATCGTCGACGTCCTGCCGCGCAACGCCATGGGCAAGGTCCAAAAGACGCTGCTGACCTAGCCGTGGAGTGTTTCGACGCATCCAGGTGACATCAACGGCGCCAAACACTCCACACGTCAGACGAAGCGGGTGACGAGGTCGCCGACGCCTTCGATGGTGCTGGTCAACACGTCGCCGGGGTGGAGGAAGCGAGGCGGCTTGCGGGCATAGCCCACACCCTCGGGCGTGCCGGTGAAGATCAGGTCGCCGGGTAGCAGTGGGCACTTCTCCGAGATGTACTCGATCAGGGTGGGGATGTCGAAGATCAGCATCGACGTTCGCGACGTCTGCAGCGTCTCGCCCGCCAGCGAGCTGTGAATAGCAAGATCCGTCGGGGTGTCGAGCTCGTCGAGCGTGACCAGCCACGGCCCGGTCGGCCCGAAGCCGTAGCGCGACTTGCCGAGGCTCCACTGCGGTGCCGGTCCCTTGCGTTGCAACACCCGATCGGACAGGTCTTGGCCGACCGTGAACCCGGCGACGTACGACATGGCCTCGGAGGCGGCGACGCGATACGCGCGACGCGCGATCGCTACGACCAGTTCGATCTCCCAGTCGGTGTCGACCGGCAGTTCAACTGCGTGCGATGGACCGACGATGCAGCTCGGCCACTTGGTGAACACCGTCGGTTCCTCGGGCACGCTGAAGATGCCCTCGGCGGCGTGAGCTCGGTAGTTGAGGCCGATGGCGAAGACTTGTGCCGGCCGTGGTACCGGGGCCTGCAGCTGTTGCGTGTCGACCTCGCCGACACCGCCTGCCCCAACGGACTCGCCCCAAGCCACGAGGGCCGGCCAGTCGTCGAACATCAGCTGCGGATCCGATGAGAATCGGTTGTCGCTCGCGGTGGCCACATCGGCGACGCTCCCGTCGATGAAGGTGCTGAGTCGACCGGCGAGATTGAACAAGCGCATGGATGGAGAGCATATGCATCGACGGTGTGCAGCACATCTGTCGAGTATCGACCGCGCCGAAGTACTGTCGCCGCGATGCGCGTCGGTGTCGACCTTCCCTACTTCTCGCACCCTGTCGAGATCCGCGACTACGTGCAAGCCGCGCAAGACCTCGGCTATGCGCACATCGGCTTTTCCGAGCACGTCGTGTCGTCGTCGGCCTCGCCGTTCCCACCCGGCCTGTCGTTCGACGAGCCGTGGCACGAATCGTTCACCCTGCTGGCATTCCTGGCGGGTGTCACGAAGAGCATCGAGCTCAGCACGGGGATGACCTTGCTTGCTCTCCGCCCTGCGGCGCTGGCGGCCAAGCAGGCCGCCGAGGTCGACCTGTTGAGCGGTGGCCGGCTGCGATTGGCGGTCAGCGTCGGGTGGCAGCGCCGCGAGCTCGAGGCGGTGGGCGTCGACCCCTCAACGCGCGGAGCGTTGATCGAGGAGCAGATCGAGGCGATGCGCCTGCTGTGGACGCAGGATCTCGTCACCTATCACGGACAGCACGTCATGCTCGATGAGGTCGCCTTGCATCCTCGACCTGATCGCTCGATCCCGATCTGGATGGGTGGCGGCAGTTTCGACACCGCCGGGATGCCGCTCGATGTCACGATCAAACGGGCCGCTCGACTGGCCGACGGGTTCAAGATGATGGCGCCGCTCGGCATCAACCTCGATGGCATGTTGCAGCTCGTCGATCGGCTGCGGGCCGAGGTTGCCGCGGCGGGCCGAGATGTCGAGTCGTTCGGCTTGGAAGGTCGTCTCGTCACCCATGTGACGCCGCCAGACCAGTGGGCTTCCAACGTTCGGGCGATGCGTCAGGCCGGCGTGACCCACTTCGGCATCGCCAACCGCATCGTCGCCGGAACGGTTGCCGATCAGATCGCGTTGATCACCCGCGTGGCCGAGACGACGCGCGCCGAATGGGGCGAGGCGTGAAGATCACCGATGTCTCGGTGGTGGTGCACGAGCGCCACCTCCCGACCGGCATGCCATTGCCACCGATGGAGATGGCAGTCCTTCGGATCCACACCGACGAGGGCATCGAGGGCAACACGTTCATCAGCCCGCCGGGTCCCAACGTGACCGACCAGATCCTGCAACAGGTCAAGCCGATGCTGTTGGGCCGCGACCCGCTCGACATCGGCGCGGTGTGGCACGACCTGTGGGCCAGGCGTCGCAGCATGCACTCCACCGTGCAGGGCTACATCGACGTGGCCCTGTGGGACATCGCTGGAAAGGCCGCCGGGCTGCCGATCCATCGGCTGCTCGGCACGGTGCGCCACGAGTTGCCGGCGTACATCTCGTCGTGGGTCCACGGCGACTCGGCGACCTACGCAGAGGAAGCGGCGGCCTACCTCGACCAGGGCTTCTGCGCCTACAAACTGCATCCGCCGACCCAACGCCGCATGCTGCGGGACGAGCGCGGCGTCACCATCGCCGACGACATCGCAGCCTGTGAGCTGGTCCGCGACCAGGTCGGAGGCGAGTACCGGTTGATGCTGGACTCGGCCTGGGCGTACAGCTACCCGGAGGCCGTCACGGTCGGGCAGGCCATCGAGGATCTGGGCTACTACTGGTACGAAGATCCGCTGCCGGCCGACGACATCTACGGCTACCGGCGGCTGAAGCAGCAGTTGTCGATTCCGATCATGGCCACCGAGATGAGCGAGGGCGGTGTGTACGGGCTGGCGCCGTGGATCGTGCAAGAGGCCACCGACTTCCTTCGCGGTGATGTCGTGATCAAGGGCGGGATCACCGGGATGATGAAGATCGCCCATCTCGCCGAGGCGTTCCAGATGAACTGTGAGGTCCACGACGCCTACAACGCGTTGAACAACGTGGCGACGTTGCATGTGGCGATGGCGATCCGCAACTGCGAGTACTACGAGGTCATCGTCATCCACCCACCAGAGCAGTACGACACGGCCCACTTCAGCTATGGGCTGACCGAGCCGATCGACATCGACGCTCGTGGTAACGCACACGCGCCGACCCGGCCAGGGCTCGGCTACGACATCGATTGGGAGCTGATCGATGCCAGTCGGGTGGCCGAGCTGCGGTGAAATGAAATACATATTTGCTATCGACAGAACGTAATTCTGTGGCTAGTCTATCAGGATTGATCGAGCATTCGCCTGGATCGATCGAGCATTCACGAGGAGTGGCATTGAAGATCGAGTTCTTCCACACGATGAACTACTGGGGGCCGAATCACGGCGACTCGTGGCCGGCACCACCGCGGATCTGCGACACGGAATGGGTCAGCGCGACGTACGGGCACGGCTTTACCGAGTGCGCCGCAGCGCTCGACGCGGGCTTCGATTCACTCAACTTCGCCGAGCACCACTACTCACCGAAACAGCTCACACCGAACCCGATCATCTTCGCAGCGGTGGCAGGTCAGCGCTTCCCCGGCGCGCAGATCGGGGTGTTCGGCACCGATCTTCCGTTGAACAACCCGGTGCGCATCGCCGAGGAGTACTCGATGCTCGACAACTTGCTCGATGGTCGCCTCCGCATCGGCATGCTTCGCGGAACGCCCAACGAGTACCTCACCTACGGCTCCAATCCGTGGGAGTCGCGCGAGCGTTACGAAGAGGGAACCCTGTTGCTCAAGGCGTGCTTCACCGAGCCGGAGCCGTTCGGCTGGGAAGGTCGCTACTACCGCTTCCGCAACATCGCCGTGTGGCCGCGGCGCGTGCAAGACCCGCACCCACGCATCCTCGTGTCTGGTAACAGCAAGGACGGCGCGATCTTCGCCGGGCGGCACGGCCTCGATCTCGGGTTCTCGTACATGGCCGCAGAGAAGTGCGCCGAGCACGCCGAGCTCTACCGCCAGTCGGCGGCCGAGGCGGGCTGGCAGCCGACGGCCGACAACCTCCAATACCGGCATTTCATGTACGTCACGCCAACCGACGAGGAAGCCGAGGAGACGATGAAATCGTTGGGTAGCGGCGGTGGCCTGATGAGCCTGTTCAAGGGCGCTACACCCGACATCATGATGACGATGGCGCAGATCGGTGCGGCGCTCGGTGGCGTGCCGAAGCACGTGAAGATCGATCCCTCGATGGCTCCGCCGATGAGCATGGGCCCGCCGTTGTACGGCAGCCCCGAGACCGTGCTCGCTCGTATCGAAGCGATCCACGACGTGCTCGGCTTCGGTCGCCTCGAGGTGTCGCTCGGCACCGTCAACCCGCTTCCGCACGATGCGATGCTCTCGAGCTTGAAGCTGATCGGTGAGGAGATCATCCCGGTGCTGCACAGTCAGGCCGAGTCGACCGCGGGAGCCCTGCGATGACCGACACAGCAGTTCGCGCCCCAGGGGCCGCCTTCGTCGAGCGAAGCATCGACGCTGCGGGGTTTGCCGTGCGCTACCTCGAGGCCGGCAGTGGTCCCGTTGTGCTCTGCCTGCCCGGCGCCGGCGGGCCGAAGTTGACGTTCGCCCTCGACAAGCTGGCCGAGCGGTTCCGGGTGATCGTCCTCGAACTTCCCGGGTGGGGTGCCCAACCGAACGATGTCGCCGATTTCGACGGCCTGGCAGCGCAGGTCGCCGAGATCGCCACGGCATTGGGGCTCGATCGATTCCACATGATGGGAACGTCGCTCGGTGGTGCATGCGCCCTGCATTTCGTCACGCTCTTCGCCGACCGGGTCGAGTCGCTGGTGCTCGAGGCGCCGGCCAAGTTCCGAGAGTCATCCGCCGATCCTGCACAGCTGGAGCCCGCCGCGTTCGTCAAGGCGTTCCGCTCCCATCCGGAGCGTTCGCCGCAGATGGCTCCTCCAGATCCGGCGTTCATGGCGCGCGTCTGGCCGACCGTCATGCGGTTGATGGGGGATGGGTCCGTCGATGATTTCGCCACTCGCTTGGCCGACGTACCGACACGCACGTTGGTGCTGTTCGGCCGAAACGATGGGATCATCAACCCGATCAACGGCCGCACGATTCGCCGGTTGATGCGCAACTCGTCGCTGCAATACGTCTACGACGCGGCGCACGACATCCAGTGCGATCGGCCGGAAGCCTTCGCCGATGTCGTCGGAGACTTCCTCGAACGCGGGATGCAGTTCTTGATCAACGCCCAAGACGGGCTGATCAACCCGTAGTAGCTACCGTTGCGGCAATGAGTTCCGGTCGAAGTCACGAACGTCGGCCGTCGGTGGCGGAAGTCGAGGCGGCGGCGAGGTTCACCGAGTTCGGTGAGCTCGACATGCCGCGATTCCAGGTCGGGTTTCCGCCCCAGCATCTGCTGCTGGCCCTGCTCGGTGACTACTGGTCGGGCCGCTGCGAGCCGCTTCCTTCCGCCGCGCTCGTCGACCTGCTGGCCGAGTTCGAGGTCAATCAGTCGGGTGCCAGGGCCGCACTGAGCCGGCTATCGATCCGCGGTTTGCTCGTCGGCACCAAGGACGGCCGCAACACGTTCTACCGAGTGGCCGACAGCTTCCGTCACGTGTTGCCATACGGGCCGATCCACACCCAGGCCTTCGCCAAGCCGAAGCCGGATTGGGACGGAGTCTGGACGATGGTTGCGTTCACAGTGCCCGAAGACCAGCGCAGGTTGCGCCCGATGCTGCGAGGTCGGCTCCAGTCGCTCGGCTTCGCCCCGCTGTACGACGGTCTGTGGGTCTCGCCGCATCCTCCCGACAACGAGCTCGACATCGCCTTGAAGATCGCTCCGTCGCAATCGTGCACGGTCATCCGCGCCACCGAGCTGCCGTCCGGCTCGCGGCTCTCGGTTGCCTCGGCCTGGAACCTCGACGAGCTCGGTGCGTCGTACGACGAGTTCATCGCCACCTTCCGACCGGTGTTGCGGCGCCTCGACAGCGGTCGGCTCAGCCCGACCGAAGCGCTGGTCGCCCGCACCAGGGCCAACTACCGGTGGTTCGTGTTCGCCGTCACCGATCCTGATCTGCCCGAGGCGCTGCTGCCGCGCCGCTGGCCACGAGCCGCAGCACACGATCTGTTTACCGCATTGGTCGACGGGTTGGCCCTGCTTTCCGTCGAGCGGGTCCGCGAGATCATCTCCAAGTATCACCCTGACCTGGGCCGATTGGTGAAGTTGGGCGGCCCACTAGCGACTCGATGAAAGTCCTTGACAGAATGACATCATAATGATGTCATAGAAAGGACTCGATGATGTCACCCTTCTTCAGCCATCCAGCATTCATCGCCGCAGTACACGACGAGCGAGCACGGCGACTCGCCCAGATCAGCCGCACGCGGCGCACTCGAACACGAAACGACGACGGGCGTCGGGCCCGCTGAACACGGCAGGGCCGCAACTCATGCAAGTTCAACCAATCATCAACTCGGTGCAGGCTGCCCTCGCCGGTCAGGGCTCGCTGGCCGGCGGAGACTGCGCCGTCGAAGAGGCGCTCGACCACCTGGTCGCGGCGCTCGCCCCGGCCATCCGACAGGCGGCAATGGATCTCGCCGAGCAGGCCGCGTGCGAGGTGCGCGCCCAGCTGCCCGATCGCACGGTCGACCTCATCCTCGCCGACGGCGACCCGTCGCTGCGGATCGCCGAAGTGGCGGTCTCGGCCGAATCGGTGCCCTCAGAGGATCTCGACGCCAGGATCACGCTGCGAATCCCACCGTCGCTGAAGACCCTGATCGAAGACGCCGCCGACACCGCCGGCGCATCGGTCAACAGTTGGGTGCTCGACGCGCTGTCGCGCCGGGCTCGCAAACCAGAAACCGGCCATGGGTTCCGCATGACCCACAGCTTCGATCTCTAGAAGGACGGGCGATGAGCCGCAACGAGCGATGGGAGGTCGGCGAACGACCATTCCTCGAAGTCCGGGTACCCGTCGGCACGATCGAGATCTATGCCGTCGAGGCGGGCGTCGTGGAGCTTCTCGTCGACGCCACCGATGCCGACGAGTTCGAGATCTTCAAGACCGGGGATCGCATCTCGGTGCGCCATCCGTCGCGTTGGCGCATGCGTGGACGCAGCAGTCGGCTCGTCGCCCACGTCCCTGTCGGTACCGATGTCGAGATCAATTCGACGTCGGGCGAGGTGCGCCTGGTGGGCCGTCTCGGTGTGGTCAGAGTGCACACCGCCTCGGGCGATGTCGAGGTCAACGACGCGGCCCGAATCGAGGTCACCACGGCCTCCGGTCAGTTCACCTGTGGCGAGATCAGCGGCGATGCGAACATCTCTTCGGTTTCGGGTGACTGCACGCTTCGAGTGGTTGGCGGACGGCTCGACGCCACACTCACCTCGGGCGATCTGCGCGTCGACGATTGCAACGGCGACGTCACGGTTGGTTCGACCAGTGGCGACGTGCGTGTGGGCCGGTGCTGCGGGTCGGAGATCGCCGTGCGCTCGATCTCCGGTGACCTGCGAATCGGCCTCCCTAGCGGCATTCGGGTGGAGGCCGAGATCTCCACACTCAGCGGTCGCGCCACGCTGCCTGAGGCTGCGCCGAAATCGGAGACCGGCGAGCGACGACCGGTCCGGCTGAACCTGCGAACCGTCTCCGGCGACATCCGCGTCGAACGAACCAGCTGAAAGACCGCCCGCCAAAGGGCTCCGTACACTCGTCCACATGGATCGGCTTTGGGTCATCGCGGCGCTCGTCGTCGCGTTGGTCGGGCGCTCGGTCGGCCTGGTCGACGGCACCTCGCCGCTGGCGGTCGCGCCAGTTGTCGCCACACAGGCTGCGAGCCGCGATGTGGCCTTCACGCCCGATGCCAGTTGCGACATCGCCACCGCCGAACTGCTCTCGGCAAGGCATCCGGCAGCACGGCAGTTCGTGATCGTCGGTGCCGATACGTGGACCTCGACCGTGGCGTCGCTGCAGATCGTCGCCAGATCGGCCGATGGCCAATGGCGCTGCCAGCAGGCGCCCGTCGCCGCCCGCCTCGGCAAGAGCGGTCTGCGACCGTTGGCCGATCGACGATCGGGCGACGGCACGACACCGGCCGGCGCGTTCCCACTCGGAAGCGTTCGAGCGTGGGACGGGCAGCAGTTCCAGTTCTTCGGCAACCTCCCCGATCCCGGCGTTCGAGGCGTGTACCGCGATGTTCGCTACGAGGATTGCTGGGGAGCGACGCCGCATACGCCCGCATATCAGTCGTTGGTCAGTGCGCCAGGCTGCGCCTCACCCGACGAATGGCTGCGACAGGTCGGCGATGTCTACGGCCACGCGGCCGTCATCGGCGCCAACCTGGATCCGATTTCGGGCGTCGTCGCCGGCGAGCCGGCACTTGCTGCGGCCATCTTCTTGCACCGCAACTCGTATTCAGGGACGGGGGCTTCCAGGCCGACGAGTGGGTGCGTCTCCCTGGCTGAGGACGACCTCGAGGTGGCCCTGCGGTTGATCGACCCCGCTCTCGGCGTGCTGTTCGCCATCGGCGAGTGGAGCTGGCTCCGGGACTCGGCCTAGCTCGACCACCATTGCCGGTCGCTCGAAACGACCCATCAACCGGAACATGGCGATTGCCCCACCGAACAGGGCCACGCCGACGAGACCCGAGCTGTGGGTCGAGCCGCCGACGGCCACCCAGACCGCGAAGAAGCTCAGCAACGCAACCATCAACCACAGCGACTTGGTCCACTGCGTGTTGAGTCGATCACGGAACGCGGAGATGCCGGCAGCCACGAATGCGGCGAAGGCGAGGATGAAGACCGCGGCCAAGAGCGCTGTGCCCTGACCCGGGGCGGGCGTCGCTTCGGCCTGCCGAAGCAGTGCGCGCTCTTGCGGCGTCGCGAAATGGATCTCGCTGATGGTGATGGATTTTGTTGGCGCGTGATCGCCGGCCGTCGGCGTCTCGGCGATCTTCTCGACCACACTCATGCCTGCCTCGACGAACCCGATGGCCGTGTAGTCCTTGTCGAGCTGAGGGCTGCTGACCAGCACGAACATCAGCGTGGGGATCTGTCCGGCCGCACCGCTGTCGTACACGCTGAGCGCCCCGTGCAGGTTGCCGACCTTGACCCGTTCGACCGGCTGGCCGGCAAGTTGTGCCTTGCCGAGCTTGCCGACGAGTTGCACGTAGAACTTCGGCGAGACCCGAGCCACCGAGGCGCCGTCGAAGTCGTGCCCGGCGAGGGCCGTGAGGAACTCGGCCAGGTGCTTCGGGGCGTTCTCGGGCGCCAGTGCGACCAGGATCGTGCCCTGCGACGTGGTGATGACGATGCGTGGATCCGTCTCGGGTGGCGTGTACGCGGAGCACGGGGCGGCGAGTGCAAGCGCACCGATACACGCAATTGCGATGGCGAGCAGTTTGCGTTTCATGCTCGACCACTGACGGCTCGCAGCGACGACGACAGCGGCGAGCGCGCCGCCGGATTGCGCAGTCGCCAGATGACACCGTCGACGAAGAAGTGATGAACCTGGATCGCGGCCAGCATGACAGCGGTACTGAACGCCAGTGGCTTGCCGAAGTGCGCGCCGAGATGTGGCAAGCCCCAGAACAGTAGGTAGCCGCCGACGATGTTGATCGCCATCCATCGTGACGACTCCGACCACACGTAGCGCACTGAAGGATCACGCCGACGCTCGGCGAGCCCTTCTTTGAGTTGCACGTTCCAAGCGATGAGGAGGTACTGGAGCGAGTGGAAGAACGGCACCATGTAGCCGAACTGGCCGGCGGGTGTGGCCACGAACCAGATGTACTGGGTGAAGGCGGGCAGCAACACGATCAGTGGAATGCGCGGGCCGCTGTTGGCGATCCTCCACATCAGCATGCCGATCGTTGCGGCCAATGAGGCCCACATCAACTTGGTCAAGGTCTGCGGGAGCCATACCGGAACGCCGAGGGTGGGGTACTGGATGCCGTAGAACGGGTTGACGTGCAGGCCGACTTCGGCCCACGCGTTCTGCACGGCGAAGGTGAGGAAGATGAAGGCGGTGAGGCACCGACGGAGCCAACCATCGATCACGAAGCCGGCGCGCCGGGCGTAGACCATGGTGATGCCGAGCGTCTGGCCGGAGAAGTGGTATGGCGACCACAGCAGATAGAGCTTGATGAACAGCGGGGCGATGTCGTTGGGGGAGAGATAGCAGCCGACCACCGCGGCGACCATCACCACCGGTGTCACGAAGCTGGTCAACGGGTACTGAGCGACCGAGGACCGCGAGTGGTACAGCCGGTAGTTGGTCGAGGCGAAGTGCGGGTAGTTGCACACCCAGACAAGGGTGGCGGCAAGTGATGCCACCGACGGCGATGAGGCCAGTTGGGGCCGCAGGCGGAACACGGCGTAGAGCGCGATCGACGCGCCACCGATCAGCAAGGCGTCGATCGGTGCGTTGACGAAGTAACGGTCGCCCGCGCGAGCCGGAGCGCGCGTCCCCTCCATCGGGGTGACTGTCACCGCACTCATCTGTTTGATACTGCCATATCGGCGCGTAGGGCTGCAGGGTGAAGTTGCCTCGATCCGCTCTGACCTGGGAGTTGGGACCTGGGAGTTCGGGACCTGGGAAGTTCGGAGGGGTAACGTGACCGCACTGACGAGAACAGGGGGACTGATGCCGTTCAGCACGATGCAGGACTATCCGTTGACGCTCCGGCCGATCCTGGCCCATGGGCGAACGGTGCACGCCAACAGCAAGGTGATCACGTACACCGGCGACGGATACGCCGAGGCGATGTTTGCCCAGGTCGCAGACCGTGCCGATCAACTGGCTGCGGCCCTCACCCGCCTCGGTGTCGAACAGGGCGACCGTGTTGGCACGTTCATGTGGAACAACCAAACCCATCTCGAGGCCTACCTTGCCGTGCCGTGCATGGGGGCGGTGCTGCACACCTTGAACATCCGGCTGTTCCCCGACCAGTTGGCCTACGTGATCAACCACGCCGAAGACCGGGTGATCATCGTCGATTCCTCGGTGATCCCCTTGCTGGCCAAGGTCCGTGACCAGCTCACCACCGTGCAGCACATCATCGTCAAAGGCTCCGGCGACACCTCGGCGCTCGGGCCCACGCTCGACTACGACACCTTGCTCGCCGCCGAGCAGCCGGGCTTCGACTACCCCGATCTCGACGAGCGCACGGGCATGGCGATGTGTTACACGAGCGGCACCACCGGTAATCCAAAGGGCGTGATGTACAGCCACCGCAGCACGTTCCTGCACTCGCTGATGGTCACCTCGTCGGCCAACATTGCCCTCGCTGAGAGCGACCGCATGCTGGTGATCGTGCCCATGTTCCACGCCAATGCGTGGGGCACGCCGTATGCAGCGTGGATGGTCGGGGCCGACCTGGTGTTCCCGC
Source organism: Ilumatobacteraceae bacterium (assembly GCA_025358075.1). Taxonomy (GTDB): domain Bacteria; phylum Actinomycetota; class Acidimicrobiia; order Acidimicrobiales; family Ilumatobacteraceae; genus JAENVT01. Next base: position 23,693 of record JANYKU010000021.1, on the reverse strand, counting down.
AGCAGTTCCTGCAGGCCGGACCGCTGAGCCGGATCATCGAAGAGACCCGGCCCACGCTGACCGGGGCGGTGCCGACCGTGCTCACCGACCTGTTGATCAACGGCCGCGCTGCCGATCTCTCGTCACTGCGTCTCGTGATGTGCGGTGGCTCGGCCGTGCCGCGCGCGCTCATCCAGGGTTACCACGACGTCTTCGGCGTGCCCGTGGTGCAGGGTTGGGGCATGACCGAGACGAGTCCCGTCTGCGCGATCGGCCATCCGCCGAAAGACATGACCGGCGACGACGAAGTCGGCTGGCGCACCCGCACCGGGCGCATCTTGCCCGGCGTCGAGCTACGAATCACCGACGACAGCGGCGCGACCATGCCGTGGGACGGCGAAGCGCTTGGTGAGATCGAGGTGCGTGGGCCGTGGATCACCGCGTCGTACTACGGGATCGAAGATCCCGACAAGTTCCACGACGGATGGCTGCGCACCGGCGATGTTGCGTCGGTGTCATCGAACGGCTACGTCATGATCAGCGACCGCGCCAAAGACGTCATCAAGTCCGGCGGCGAATGGGTGTCTTCGGTCGACCTCGAGAACACGCTGATGGGCCATCCCGCCATTGCCGAGGCCGCAGTCATCGGCGTGCCCGACGAACGGTGGGACGAGCGGCCGCTGGCGTGCGTCGTGCTGAAGTCCGACTCGCACGTGACCGCGACCGAGTTGCGAGCGTGGTTGGCCGAGCGCACCGCCAAGTTCTGCGTGCCCGAGCGATGGGCCTTCATTCCTGAAGTGCCCAAGACCAGCGTCGGGAAGTTCGACAAGAAGGTGCTGCGCGCTCGTCACGCCGCCGACCAACTCGAGGTCGAGAAGCTGAGTTAGTTCCCCGCTGCCAGTGCTGCGGCCAGAGGTTCTGCCGCGCGGGCCCGTAGGTTGGCATTGACCCGCTGGCGTTCGAGCAACTGTTCGAGGGTCTTGGCCGCTTGCGGGATGGGATGCTCGGAGAAGAAACCCTGCACGTCGGCAACGAGATGCGGCGTGGTCAACGTGGTGATCGAGCCCACCATTCGCACGATCGTGTTGTCGGGGAATCGCTCCAGCAGTTCGGGCCACTGACGACGGACGGACTCCCACGCCATCTCGCCGTTCTGGCGGTTGGCGATGCAGCGGTTCAACAGGAACGGGGCATCTTGTGTCTTCACATCGCCCGACAAGGCGAGGTCGATGGTGCGCCGGATCTGCTCCTCGTTCGGGAACTCGGCAAGCGAGAACATGTACCGCAACCGGAGCTGCGGAGTCTCGGCGTTGCGGAACCGCTGCACGTAGTCGTCGTAGTCGTTATCGGTGCCGATCGCGGCAACTGCGTTCGCCGCCGCGGCCGCCAACTCTGGGTCGGTCGCCGGGTCGTCGAGCATGGTCCTGCAGCGCGCCTGCGCATCTGAGTCGTTGCCCAGTACAGCGAGGACGTTGACCAGCAAGCCTCGGAGCTTCGAGGTGAGATCCGGTTCGCCTTCGGCGGGCGACCAGCCGAGGTCTTCCACAGCCGGACGCACCAGTGCCGCGACGCGATGCTGCAGGGCGGCGTACGCAGGGCCGTCGATGAGACGGCCGAGGCCGCGAAGCCCGACGGCGACCGCCTGCCACACCGCAAGGTCGCGATCGTCGTGGAAGGCCTCGACGAACCCGAGGAACTCGGACGCGGCGAGCCTGCCCGTGATCACCGCGTTCCAGGCGTCGTCGACCAAGTTGTAGCGCTCGATCACCGAGAGTCCCGACAGCGTGTCGCCGCTGAGCCGATCGCGCAGCGCGTCGTCGTAGGCGACGCGCATGAACCCGTGGCCGCCGGCGTTGACGACGACGGTCGCCTCTGCCGATGGAAGCGTGACGCGGGTTTGCGCCGCATCGAGCAGGAGCTTCGATTCGACACCGTCGACCTTGAGGTGGATCGGCACGCAGAACAGGGTGGGGTCGTCGGTGTCTTCGTAGGCGAAGCGTTGCTGGTTGAGCACCAAGTCGGTGCCCTCGAGCCGTGCCGAGATCAGTGGGTAACCGGGTTGCCAGATCCACGAATCCATCAGCGTGCGAACCGGGACGGTCGGGTTGGCCTGTTCGATCGCGTCCCACAGGTCGCCAGTCTCGGTGTTGCCGTAGGCGTGCTTCTGCAGGTACAGGCTGATCCCCTGACGGAAGCCCTCGGCCCCGAGGTACTGCTCGAGCATGCGCAGCAGGGAGCCACCCTTTTGATAGGTGAGCACGTCGAACATGCCGTCGCAGTCGGCCGGTGCCTCGACGGGGAACTCCACCGAACGGGTACTGGCCAACGAGTCGGTCTCGAAGGCCATGCTGCGCTCGAGGCTGAACGTGGTCCATCGCAACCAGTCGGGGCGAAACGCGTCGCAGCAGGCGATCTCCATGAACGTGGCGAACGCCTCGTTGAGCCAGATGCCGTTCCACCACTTCATGGTGACGAGGTCGCCGAACCACATGTGGGCGACCTCGTGGGCGACCACGTCGGCCACGGTCTGCAGCTCGATCTGAGTCGCCGTGTTCAAGTCGGCCAGAACCAAGTTCTCTCGGTAGGTGATGCAGCCGAGGTTCTCCATCGCCCCTGCCGCGAAGTCGGGCAGGGCGAGCATGTCGACCTTGTCGCTTGGGTAGGGGATGCCGTAGTACTGCTGGTACCACCGCAACGCGTAGGCACCGATCTCGAGCCCGAACTCGGTGAGGTGGCCCTTGCCCGGCACGTGGATGATGCGCAGCGGCACCCCGTCGACGTCGACCGGGTCGGTCGCCTCGAGCGGGCCGACCGCGAAGGCGACGAGGTAGGTGCTCATGACCATCGTCGGCTTGAACGTGACGACCTGCTTGCCGTCAGCGCGGGCGACCCGGCTGAGCTCGGTGCCGTTGGAGGCCGCGAGTAGATCGGGTTCGATGATCAGGCTGATCTCGAAGACCGCCTTGAAGTCGGGCTCGTCGAAGCACGGGAAGGCTCGACGGCAATCGGTCGCTTGCATCTGCGTGGTGGCGATCACGCGCTCGTTGCCGTGTTCGTCTTTGAAGGTGCTTCGGTACCAGCCGCGCAGCTTGTCGTTGAGCACGCCGGTGAAGGCGATGTCGACGACGGCATCGCCGGCCTCGACCGGTGCGTCGAGGACCAGTCGCTCGGTCGGGGCGTCGAGGTGGAACGGGACTTCGACGCCCGAGATGCGCACCGAGTTGATGTTCAACTCGTCAGCGTTGAGCATGATCGAATCGACGCCGTCGATGACCGCCAGGTCGATGGATACCGAGCCGGAGAACGTTGCGTTGTCGAGATCCGGCTCGAGCACCAATCGATAACGGCTCGGAACAGCGGTGCGTGGAAGGCGGTAGGGGTTGTCGCTCACGTCTGCGAGCGTATCCGCAGAGGCTGCGCCCAGTAGGCTGCACCCACGTGCCGGGAATTCAGTTCGATGTAGTCGGGATCGGCAATGCGCTGGTCGATGTGATCGCCCATGCTGATGACTCGTTCATCCACCAACACGAGCTGGTGAAGGGCGCAATGACCTTGGTCGACACCGATCGCGCGCTCTACCTGTATCGCGCCCTCGGCGGTGCCGTGGAGATGAGCGGCGGTTCGGCCGCCAACACGATGTGCGGCGTCGCCTCGTTCGGCGGCACGGCTGCCTACATCGGCAAGGTCAGCGACGACGAGCTCGGCAAGGTCTTCGGTCATGACTGCAGGGCCGTCGGTGTGCAGTTTCGCCCCGGAGCCCCGGGCGTCGACACCCCGACGGGCCGGTGCATCATCGTGGTCACACCCGACGCGCAGCGAACGATGAACACCTACCTCGGTGTGTCGTCGTTGTTGAGTCCCTCCGACGTCGATACCGACACGGTCGCCAAAGGCGACGTGCTGTACATGGAGGGGTATCTGTACGACCGCCCCGAAGCCAAAGAGGCGTTCCGCTATGCCGCTCAGGTCGCCCACGCCAACGACCGTCTTGTGTCGCTGACGCTCAGCGATTCGTTCTGCGTCGACCGTCATCGCGACGACTTTCGGGCACTTGTCACCGATGAGGTCGACCTGTTGTTCGGCAACGAATCCGAGCTGATGTCGCTGTACCAGGTCGACTCGATGGACGAGGCGTTGCGCGCCGTACGGAAAGACTGCTCGCTCGCCGTCATCACGGTTGGTGCCGAAGGTTGCATGGTGGTCACGGAAGACGATGTGCTCCATGCCCCGGCGCAGCCCGTCGACAAGGTGCTCGACACGACCGGTGCGGGCGATCTGTTCGCGGCCGGATTCCTCTACGGGTACACCCGTCGCCGATCGTTGGTCGACTGCGCTCACTACGGCGCGATCGCCGCAGCCGAGGTGATCTCCCACGTCGGTCCCCGCCCGCTGGTGGAGTTGCGTACGCTCTTGCCATGAGCGACTTCAGCGCTGTCGCGCGCCGTTGGCTTGCGGCCGAACCCGACTCCGACATGCGCGATGAGTTGACCGCCTTGCTCGCCGGTCCGCCCGACGAGCTCGCTGTGCGGTTCGATGGCCGGTTGCAGTTCGGTACGGCCGGATTGCGCGCGGCCGTTGGCGCCGGTCCGCAGCGGATGAACCGACTGGTCGTGCGGCAAGCCGCCGCCGGTCTCGTCGACTACCTGTTGCGCAACCACCCCGACGCCGCCAGTCGAGGCGTGATCATCGGCCACGATGCGCGTCGCAAGAGCGACGCGTTCGCTCTCGATACGGCGCGCGTCTGCGCGGCGCGGGGCGTGCGGGCGATGATCTTCCCGTACTACGTGGCGACGCCGGTCCTCGCGTGGAACATCGTCGGCGTTGGTGCCGTGGCCGGGGTCGTGGTCACCGCGTCACACAACCCGCCTGCCGACAACGGCTACAAGGTGTACCTCGACACCGGTTGTCAGATCGTGTCGCCGGCCGACTCAGACATCTCGGCGTGCATCGAGTTGGTCGATCCCTGCACCGTGGCGTTGTCGAATGACGATGATCCGTTGATCGAGTGGCTCGACGATTCCCACGTGCAGGCCTACCTCGCGGCGGTGCCCGCGGTGCGGCTGCGGCCCGACGTCGACGGCGTGGCCGTCGCCTACTCGGCCATGCACGGCGTCGGTGGCGACACGTTGGTGGCCGCTTTCGACCGCGCCGGGCTGCAGACACCATTCGTCGTCGCCGAGCAGCAAGAGCCCGACCCCACCTTCCCAACGGTTCCGTTCCCGAACCCCGAAGAACCGGGAGCGATGGATCTCCTGTTGGCGAAGGCCGTGGCATCCGACGCATCCATCGCGGTGTGCAACGACCCAGATGCCGACCGCCTCGGCGCGGCGATACCGACCCCCGATGGTGGTTGGCGGCGGTTGCAGGGCGATGAGATCGGGTGGCTGCTGGCCGACCACATCTTGCAGCACACCTCGGGTGACGACCGGTTGGTCATCACGACGCTCGTGTCCTCGTCATTGCTGTCGAAGATGGCGGCTGCCTACGGGGTCCATTTCGCCGAGACCTACACCGGCTTCAAATGGATCGGGCACACCGTGTTGAGCAAGCCGGAGTTGCGGTTCGTCTTCGGGTACGAGCAGGCGCTCGGCTACCTGGTGTGCGGGCGCCCGCTCGACAAGGATGGCATCACCGCCGCTGTGTTGATGGCCGAAGTCGCCGCGCTTGCCGCAGCCGAGGGCGTGACCCTGCAGGGTCGGCTCGACGCGATCACTGCCCGGTTCGGTCGGCACGTCATGGCCGATCTCTCGGTGAACATGCCCCCCGTCGAAGGCATCGCCGCGGTCGAGCGCATGCGCGTCAAGCCTCCGACCGAAGTCGGTGGGCGCCCCGTCTCGCACGTCGCGTGGTTCGACCAGGCCAGCCTGCTGCGCCTGCAACTCGGTCCGGAGCTGCGCCTGCAGCTTCGCCCCAGTGGCACCGAGCCCAAGGTCAAGCTGTACGGCGAAGGAATCGACACCGATCCTGTCCCGTTGCTCGAGGCGCTCTCCCACCTCCTCTGACCTGTGGAGTGCTTCAAGCCCACCTGGGTGCGCCGAAAGACTCCACACCGCCTGGTTCTGTGGGTGTGGAGGGTTTTGAGGCACCCACGTGAACAGCGCCAAACACTCCACAGGGTTTCAGGATGAGGATGCCGGAGAGCCGAACTGGCGGTCTCCGGCGTCGCCGAGGCCGGGAACGATGAAGGCGTGTTCGTTGAGGTGCTCGTCGACCGCCGCCGTGTAGATGGCCAGGTCAAGCCCGGCGCTCTTGAGGAGCGCGATTCCTTCCGGTGCAGCCAGTACGCACACGACGATGATCGTGCCCGTGGCGCCGCGTTCGAGCAGCAGTTGACAGGTGTGGGCGAGCGAGCCGCCCGTCGCCAACATCGGGTCGAGCACGATGCATTGCCGGCCGGCGATGTTCTCCGGGAGCTTGTTGACGTACGGCTTCGGCTGAAACGTCGCCTCGTCGCGAGACACGCCGATGAAACCGACATCGGCGCTGGGCAACAACTCCTGCGCGGCGTGGACGAAACCGAGACCGGCGCGCAACACCGGCACGACCACCGGTTGCGACGTCAGTGCCCGACCGGTGGTGCTGACCAGTGGCGTTGTCACCCGCACCTCGTGAGTGGCGAGCCCACGCGTGGCTTCGGCGATCAACAGTGTGCCGATCCGTTCCAGCTCCTGTCGAAACAACGCGTTCGGTGTGTTCTTGTCGCGTACTCGCGTGAGCGAGTCGGCGATCAGAGGATGCTCGACGAGGTGAACGGCAACGGTCATTCCCCGAGTTTCCCAGATCTGAGGCGCCGGATGTTCAGCCGCAGCAGGCAGTGGAGACTGCGCCCGAGTGAGCGAGGCTTTGTTCGCCGGCGTCGAGGGCGTGAACGAGGTACGTGTAGGTCGTGCCCGCCACGACCAGCGTGTCGATGTAGGTGGTCGCGCCCGGCTCGGGCGTGAACACTCGACCGACGCTGCCGCCTGGTTCGGTGCGCAGCAGGGCGTAGTGAGTCGTGCCGTCGGGACCGGCATCCCAACTACAACTCGTCGCCGCGGTGGCTGGCACGCAAGTCAGTGTCAGCGTCGCCGCAACATGAACCTCGGTGCTCGTCGTCGCCGTGCCGGTGTCCACGGTCGTCGGAGGCGGCAGCGTTGTCACCGCAACGGTCGATGCCGTCTCGCCTTCGGTCGACGCGGTTGGTGGTGTGGTCGTTGCCGGTGCCTGGGTTGCCGTCGTCGGTGGTGGTGGTGATGCCGTCGTCACAGCCAACGATGTGGCGGGCGCGATCGCGAGACTCGACGGCACCGGCCGCAGACTCGTGGAGGTGACGACCACGGCCGGCGTCGTCGCCGGAGGTTGCGACGATGAGTTGCGCCACGAGACAACGCCGGCAGCCGCGGCTGCCCCGGCGATCATCGTCCCGGCAACGATGGCGCTGATCGTGAACCGGCCGAGACGTCTCCGCCCGGCTTTGCTCGGGGTGAGGTCGATCGAACGCAGGCGGCGTTCCAACCGCTCGACGAACCCGGGGTCGGCGGGTGGTGTCGCCACGTCGGCATTGCGGCGCAGCAGCTCGACGATGTCGTCGCGAGATGGCTTCACAGTTCACCATTCACGTTCATCGAGGCCTCAGTCATCGAGGCCTCGTTCGCCAGCTTCGTTCGGAGGGCGCCGATCGCCCGATGCAAGATGACCGCCAGCGCCGGCTTCGAGCATCCCATCGCGATGGCGGCTTCGTCGGCCGACAACCCAGTGAGATGGCGCAGCGTGATGGCATCTCGATAGCGCTTCGGCAGTTCATTGAGTGCTCGGTGCAAGGCCCCACCGTGGAGGTCGGTATCAATCTCATTGGCAGTCCCTGCATCGGTGTCGGGGGCAAGGGCACGAAGGGCGAGCTGGCCCCTTGGTGCATCGGCGGCAGCGGACCGCCGGTACACGTTGGCGACCTCGTTGGATGCGATCCGGTAGAGCCATGGCCGGAAACCGGTCGGTCGCCACTCGAACGAGGAGATCGAGCGGAGCGCTTTCTCGAACGTTGCCGAGGTGGCTTCCTCGGCAACGTCTCGCGAACCCGACCGGCGATAGGCGAATGCATGGACTGCCTCGACGTGTCGCCGGTACAACTCGGCAAAGGCAGATCGATTGGACCGGGCCTGTTCGACCAGATCTCGATCATCGAGGGTTGTCGTCCACATGGCGGCCGATGTCGCTGAAGATCTCGCCGATGACGGCACCTGCATCCACCCTCCCCCGGCGTTATGTGGTTGCGATCTGGACCAGCACCATGTTGCTATGGGCGAGGGGGTGAGCCGCGGCATCCAGGGCGACGAGCACGTAGCTGTGGCTCCCGGCCGATGCCGTCTGGTCGAGAAAGCTCGTACCGGCGGGGTCGCTCGAGTGGTACGGCACTCGACCCTTGCCGTCCGGGTCACCGCGCAGCAGCACGAACGAGGCGAAGCCATCCGGCAATGGGCCCGACCACGAACACGACACCGGGCCCGCCGGTCCGTCGGCGGCCAACACACACGACAGGCTCAAGGTCGCCGGCACGACGTTGTCGTTCGGCTTCGGTGCCGGAGGAGGCGCCGGGGATGCCGGGGGCTCGGTGACCGGCGGTTCGGTGACCGGTGGTTCGGTGACCGGTGGTTGTGTCACGTCGGGCTCGGTGACGACATTGGCGGGCTCCGGGGCAGGAGGTAAGGCGGCCGGTGGCTCCGTCGCCGCGGGTTCGACCGGGGGCGCCGACGTAACTTCCGGCGGCAGGGTCTCGGGGACGGTCGATGCCGGCTCGGTCGATGCCGGCTCGGTCGACACGGGCTCGGTCGTTGCCGGCTCGGTGTTGAGGGTCACCGGAGCGTCCGTGCTCGGTGTGTCGGCGCCCGGTGCGGCGAACGGCCGAGCGGCTCCATGCCAGATTGGATTTCCGCTGGCTGCGGCGGCGGCCGTGGCCGACGCACCGGACAGCACAAAGCCAACCACGATGGCCCGTCGACCGAGCCTCAGACCACGAAGGGGGGTGAACATGCGTTGATCTCCTCGTCACGATTGACGGCGGAACAGCCGTCTCGCAGGGATCAACGGGAGCCGGCTGAGCCGGATATCACCAGACCGCGATCATTGACGGAACCTTGACAAGTTGCCTCGGGGTCAGCGGAGTCGGCGAGATCAGCTGAGGTGCTCGGCGCGAGCCATCGCATAGCGCGGCTTGACGATCCCGTTGATGATCCGCAGCCGCTCGGGGAACGGGGCGAAGGCACTCTTCATCGCGTTGATCGTGAGCCATTCGAAGTCGTCGAGCCCCCACCCAAAGGCCTCGGCGAGTTGCTCCAGCTCCAGGGTCATCGAGGTCGCGCTCATCAGCCGGTTGTCTGTGTTGACGGTGACGCGGAAGCGAAGACGGCGGAGCATGCCGATCGGGTGCTCGGCGATGGTCTTGCAGACGCCGGTACCGACGTTGGATGTCGGGCACAGCTCCAAGGCGATGCGCCGGTCGCGAATGAACGCAGCCAGGCGGCCGAGCGCTTCTTCGCCTGGCGGCCCGGTGATGTCGTCGACGATCCGCACGCCGTGGCCGAGGCGCTCGGCGCCACAGAACTGCACGGCCTCCCAGATGCTCGGCAGACCGAAGGCCTCGCCGGCGTGGATGGTGGTGTGGAAGTTCTCGCGCCGCACGTACTCGAAGGCGTCGAGATGGCGCGTGGGGGGAAAACCTTCCTCGGCACCGGCGATGTCGAAGCCGACGACACCTGCGTCGCGCCAACGAACAGCGAGCTCGGCGATCTCTCGGCTCCGCGCAGCCGTGCGCATGGCCGAGCAGATGAGGTAGATGGTGAGGTCAGTGCCCGCAGCGCCGCGTCGGAACCCGTCGAGCATGGCCTCGACCGCCTCGTCGTGGTTCAATCCGGCCTCGGTGCACAGCTCCGGTGCCATGCGAACCTCGGCATACACCACACCGTCGGCGGCGAGATCTTGGGCGCATTCGTAGGCCACTCGTTCGATGGCATCGCGGTGCTGCATGACCCCAACGGTGTGTGCAAACGTCTCGAGATACAGCACCAGATCGTTGCGCTTGGCGCCGCTGTTGAACCATGCGGCAAGGTCGTCGACATCGGTCGTCGGCAGCTTGGTGTAGCCGTACTCGTGGGCCAGGTCGATGACGGTCGCCGGTCGCAGACCCCCGTCGAGATGGTCGTGCAGCAGCACCTTCGGCAGGGCTCGGATGTTCACGCGCTGACTCCGGCGAGGGATCGCAGTGGCATGTCGGGAGGGCGCTGCAGCCAGTTCCACTCGGGATAGTCCGATGCCGCCGAGATGGAGTGCAGCGAGTAGGCGTGCCGGCTCTTTTCCGAACGGTTGATGTCGCTCCAGTGCGGGAGCAATCCGTTGAGGATGATCATCGTGCCGGCCGAGACCTCGAGCGGAACGAGCTCCGACGGCGAGGGCAGCGGTGACGCATCGAGCTCTTCGAACAGCGTGCCGTCGTCGTCGGTCGTGCCGGCCCGCTTGAACAGCTTGCGCAGCGAGGTGCGGTGGCCACCTGGCTTGGCCCAGAGGCACCCGTTCTGCAGCGTCGCGTCTTCGATGGCGAACCAGAAGCCGGTGACGGTCATCGGCTCGGTGTACAAGAACGTGCTGTCTTGGTGGCAGCCGACCTCGCCGCCGATCAGCGGTTGCTTGAAGATGTACATGCTCTGCAGCGCCAGCGCGTCGACGAGCCCGATGTCGGCCGCGACTCCGGCGAGCTCGGGCCGGTACGAGAACTTCTCGAACATCGGGTTGAGGTCGTGCATCGCATGACCGATCTTGTTGATGCTGAGTTCTTTCTTGGTGCGGAGCGTGCCATCAGCGTCGAACGCCTCTTCTTCGAAGAAGCACCAGATCGCCGAGCCCGAGGCAAGGAACTCGGCGTTGCTCGCCCGCTCCTGCTCGTTGGTGGTGAAGATCGTGCGCTGACCGGTGGGCTCGAACTCGGCGACGATCTGGTTTGCGGCCGCCTTGAGGTCGTCGCATGCGGACCGATCGACGAAACCCTCGATCACCAGGAAGCCATCGCGCTGGTACTGCTCGATCTGACGGTCGTCCAACACCGATGCCATGACCAGATCGTAGGCGCGGCCTCTCGACACGCCTACCCTCTTGGCATGGAATTGACAGTTCTGGGTCACACGGTTCGTCATCCGATCGAGCACGTCGAGGTGTTCCCTGCGCCGGCCAGCGTGACCGTCGTGCGGTTCACGACCGACGAGGTCGCCTCGATGTGCCCCGTCACGCAACAGCCAGATCTCTCCCGGGTCGTGATCGAGTACGGCCCCGCGGCGTCGTGCATCGAGTCGAAGAGCCTCAAGCTCTACCTGTGGGGCTTCCGCGATCGCGACGTCTTCGCCGAGGCGTTGGCGGCAGAGATCGCCACCGAGGTGATGAACACGGCCAGGCCGCATTGGGTCACCGTCACGCTCACGCAGCGGCCTCGGGGTGGCATCGAAGTTCAAGCCGTCGCCCACCTCGAGGCGTAGATCGTCGACGCCGACGAAGATCTACAGTCGGTTTCATGCACACGCAGCCGCTGTCGGTCATCACCAGCAACGACCACCGCTTGCACGATCCCGAGTTCGACATCTATTCGGGATCGCTCGTCAGGCGATTCGAGGTGCCACAGCGCGTCGACCGCATCCGCGAGGCATTGGCCGACGGTCCCTTCGAGATGAAGCCACCGACCGCCCATGGCATCGAGCCAGTGCTGCGCGTGCACAACCCCGACCTCGTCGACTTCCTCACGACGGCGTGGAAGGAGTACACCGCCGTCATCGCCTCCCCGCAAGCCGTGATCGCCGAGACGTTCATTCACGAGGGCCTGGTCGAAGGCATGCCCGTCGGTCGCCCGCCGCTCACCAACGGCTACGGCCGGTTGGGTTGGTTTTGCTTCGACACTTCGTCACCATTGGTGGAGGGTTCGTGGCCGGCGGCTCTTGCATCGGTCGACATCGCCCTGTCGGGGGCCGATCGGCTGCTCGCCGGGGAGCGCGTCGTGTACTCGCTGTGCCGCCCGCCTGGGCACCACGCGGCACGGTCTGCCTTCGGTGGGTTTTGCCTGCTCAACAACGCGGCGATTGCCGCGCAGTCGTTGCTCGATGCAGGAGCCGGTCGGGTCACGATCCTGGATGTCGATGCGCACCACGGCAACGGCACGCAGCAGATCTTCTATCAACGCGGCGATGTGCAGTTCGTCAGCATCCACATGGACCCCGAGTGGAACTACCCGTGGTTCATGGGCCGGACTCACGAGCGCGGCGACGGCCGCGGTGCAGGAGCCAACCTCAACCTGCCGCTTCCCGTCGGAACGACCGGCGACCACTATCTGACCGACCTCACGGCGGGCATCGACGCGTTGAACGCATTCGATCCCGACTACGTGATCGTGTCGCTCGGCGTCGATCCTGCCGCCGGCGATCCAACGGCCGGCCTGTCGTTGACCACCGACGACTTCAACGCCGTCGGTCGGGTGATCGGCACGATCGACCGCCCGTTGTTGATCGTGCAAGAGGGCGGCTACCAACTCCATCGAGTGGGCGCCGACGTGCGTGCCGTGCTCGACGGTGTGTGCGCAATGGCACGCGTCTAGTGGGATTCGCCTTCTCGGTACGGGCGGCCGGCAAAGGCCGGCGGCCGTAGTCGTTGTGTGGCGGTCGCCAGCACGATCAAGGTGATCACGTGCGGGGTGATGAACGTGAGCGACTGCGGGATCTCGTTGATCGTGGCGAAGCCAACGGCAGCAAGGATCGCACAGACGATCGCGACGACGCCCACGACGATGTGTCGCTTCCGAAGGGCGAGCAGCCCCACGACGGCAAGAGCAATCGCCATCACGAGGAACAGTGCTGGAACGTTCTTGACGTCGCGCAGTCGTAGTGCCGTAGCAAAACCGAAGAGTATTGCGCCGCTCAACACGCCGGTCGGCCGCCAGTTGCCGAAGATGGTGGTGGCCAGACCGATGAAGCCCTGACCGCCGGTCTGGCCTTCGCGATATCCGTTGGAGGCCACGACCGACAGGAATGCGCCACCGAGGCCGGCCAGCGCGCCACTGACTGCCATGCCCTGATAGCGCAATCGCGGGATGTTGACTCCCAAACTGGATGCCGCGAACGGCGCTTCTCCGGAGCTGCGGAGTCTCAGCCCGAAACGAGTGCGCCACAGAATCCACGCCGACAATGGCACCAGGGCCAGCACGATGAGTGTGGCGAACGAAACCTCTCGACCGACGCCGCGTATGACCGAGGCGATGTCGCTGATCAGGAACCAATGACGTCGTTCGAACCAGCCGGTGAGATCGGGACTCCTCCAGCCGAAGAGGCGCCCCCCCGTGATGAACGGTAGGTCGATCGATTGGATCGCCGACTGCTGCGGGGGCGACTGGCTGACGCTTCCCCCGGCAGGCGTGAACACCTGATCCGAGAGGAACCTCGTCGCGCCGGCCGCCAGGATGTTGATGGCCACTCCGGAGATGACGTGATCGACGTTGAACCTGACTGTTGCAAGAGCGTGGACCAGCCCGCCAACCATCCCGCCGAGGATGCCGAGAAGGAGACCGATCCACGGGCCGTACTTCCAGGCGCCGAATGCGCCGAACCACGTGCCGAGGATCATCATTCCCTCGATGCCGATGTTGACGATTCCAACTCGCTCGGCCCACAGCGCGGCCAACCCGGCACAGATCAGCGGCGCCGACAACCGCAGCGTCGCCGCGACGGTTCCGGATGACGTGAGGTCGTTGGCGTTCGCCAGTTCTCGTGCAATGGCCATGCCGGTCAGTCCGGCAAGGATGGCCAGCATCACCCGCTGCGACTTCGGGAGATTTCGAATCCGGCTCGTCCAATGGTCGACGAATCCTTCGGGAGCCTGAGGGGCGAGAGTTTCGATCATGCCAGTGCTGCTTCGACTTCGATGGCGCTGATCATCGCGGCCGACGCTTGCTGGATGCGTCGATTGTGCCAGCGCTTCAACGCTTCGTTGACGATCACGACGGCCAGGACGGTGACACCCTTGATGATGTCGACGATGGAGCGTGGGATCGAATTGACCTGCAGGATCCCCGAGCTGTGGTCGAGGAAACCGAAGAGGAGTGCTGACAGCACGATCCCGATCGGGTGGTTTCGCCCGAGCAGGGCCACCGCAATTCCGTCGAAGCCGTATCCCTCGGCGAGACCGCGCCGGTAGGCGTGATCAGTGCCCAGCAGTCCGGGCATGCCCACGAGACCGGCAATCGCTCCCGAGAGCAGCATGGCCGTCATGATCATCCTGCCCGGGTTGACGCCAGCGACTCTGGCCGCGCCAGGGTTTGCCCCGGAAGCGCGTAGGTGAAATCCGAACTTCGACTTCCAGACCACGACCCAGAACAACACGATCACGATGAGGGCGATGACGATGAACCCGGTGAGCTTGTTCTTGACGAGTTCGGGAAACCAGGCTGTGCGTGGAAGCTCCTTGGTCTTCACGTTCAAGGTGTCTGCACCGATCACGAAGTAGGTGTCGAACATCCAGCTGGCGAGCCCGATGGCGATGTAGTTGAGCATGATCGTGGAGATCACCTCGTTGACGCCGCGTTTCACCTTGAGCAGTCCGGCGACGCCGGCCCACGTGGCGCCGACCACCATCGCCAGCACCATGCAGAAGATCACGTGGAGGACGGCCGGGAGGTTGACTTGGGCGCCGATTGCCGCCGTGAGCAGTACCGCGAGTCGAGTCTGTCCCTCGACCCCGATGTTGAACAGGCCCATCTTGAACCCGATTGCGACGGCAGTCGCCGACAACATCAACGGCACGGCTCGCCGGGTCGCGTCGAGGAACGAATCGCGGCTGATGTCGTAGTTGAGCATTTGCTTGTAGACGCTGAACGGGTTGTGGCCGATGAGTTCCAGGAACACACCACACAGCGCGAAGGCGAACACCAACGCCAGCAACGAGCCGCCCAATGTGATGGCGATGCCTTGCCATTTCTGGCGGTTCTTCATGATGCCCCCTGCACCTCGCCGGTCATGTATGAACCGAGGAGCTCCGGGGTGGCGGTCGCCGGATCGAGTATTGCGGTGATCTTGCCGTCGAAGATGACGGCAATTCGATCCGAGAGCCCGATCAACTCGTCGAGGTCGGCGGAGATCAGCAAGATGCCGACACCGCTGTCGCGCTCGGCACGCAGCTCATCCCAGATCGCCGCCTGTGCGCCGACGTCGACACCGCGTGTCGGGTGCGCAGCCAGCATCACGTCTGTCTTGCTGGAGATCTCGCGACCGACCACCAACTTCTGCTGGTTGCCACCCGACAAGGCGAATGCCGGTACGTCGGTTCCCGGCGTGCGCACGCCGAACCGCTCGATCACCTTGGCGCAGTCGCGGCGCGCCCCGGCCGCCGACACGAACGGACCGTTCGACAACCCGATCGTCTCCTCCCGGCCAAGCATGGTGTTCTCCCACAGCGGGGCCTCGAGCAGCAAGCCCTCGCGGTGCCGATCGAACGGGATGTAGGAGATGCCAAGTTGACGCCGGTGGTGCACACTGAGGTGGGTCATGTCGGTGCCGTTCAGCTCGATTTGACCGCGGCTGATGGGGCACAGGCCGAGAATGGCTTCGCACAGTTCGAACTGGCCATTGCCCTCGATACCGGCGATGCCGAAGACCTCCGCGTCGTGGACGATGAACGATGCCCCGTCGACGGTGGGCTTGTCGGCCAGGCCGGCGCGGACTTCGAGGTCGGTGACGCGCAACACTTCTTTGGTGCCGACAATCGTGTTGCGGCCGGAAGGGTCGGGCAATTCGGAACCGACCATCAGCTCGGCAAGCTTGCGACGATCGACGTCTTTGGGGGCAACGGTGGTCACGGTCGTGCCGTCGCGTATCACGGTGATCTCATCGGAGATCTTCAGCACTTCGTCGAGCTTGTGCGAGATGAAGATGATGGTCGTCGAGCCGTCGGCGACCAACTGTCGCAGTGTGACGAACAGCTCGTCGACCTCTTGGGGAACGAGCACTGCGGTCGGCTCGTCGAGGATGAGCACCTTGGCGCCTCGGTAGAGCACTTTGAGGATCTCGACGCGCTGGCGCTGCCCGACGCCGAGCGTGGCGACGAGCGCATCGAGATTGACATGGGCACCGATCGACCTGGCAAGTTCGGCGAGGCGCTTCTTGGCTTCGCCGAGCCTCAAGACGCCGTGCTCAGCAGGCTCGGCACCGAGGATGATGTTCTCCACGACCGTCAGGTTGTCGGCAAGCATGAAGTGCTGGTGCACCATGCCGACCCCGGCGGCAATCGCGTCGGTTGGCGACTTGAAATGCACCTCGGTGCCGAACACGGCGATGGTTCCCTCGTCGGGCTGATGCATGCCGTAGAGCGTGTTCATCAGCGTCGACTTGCCGGCGCCGTTCTCGCCGACGATCGCGTGAATCGTGCCAGTGCGGACTCGCAAGGTGATGTCGTGGTTGGCGATTACGCCCGGGAAGGTCTTGCCAATGCCCACCAGTTCGACCGCGTAGCTGCCGTCCATCATTGCTGTTTAACACACGAGCCCGGGGCGCGATTGCCCCGGGCTCGTGATGTCAACGTGGAGTTAGGTCAGGGCTTGGTCGGAACCACGATCTTGCCGCTGATGATGTCGGCCTTGTACGCTTCGAGCTTGGCCTTGACGTCGTCGAGGTAGCCGCCAGAGGTCGCATAGCCAACACCGTCGGTCTTGAGGTCGAAGGTGATGATGCCACCCTTGGTGTCGCCATCAGCGACGGCCTTGAAGGTTTGGAACACAGCGACGTCGACGTGCTTGAGCATCGAGGTGAGGATGTGCTTCTGCTCGTCTGGCTTGGCGAGCAGGTACTGATCGGAGTCGACACCGATGGCCCACTTGCCTGCTTCGACAGCGGCCTGGATCGTGCCGGCACCCGAGCCACCAGCTGCCGTGTAGATCACGTCGGCGCCGGCGTCATACCAGCCCTTGGCGATCTCCTTGGCACCGGCGACGTTGCCCCATGCGGAGTTGTCGCCTGCTGGCCCGAGGTACTTGCTCTCGATCTTGATCGAAGGATTCACGGCCTTGGCACCGGCGATGTACCCGGCCTCGAACTTCTTGATGAGGTCGACCTCTTGACCACCGATGAAGCCGATGTGGCCGGTCTTGCTCTTCAACGCCGCTGCGGCGCCGACCAGGAACGAACCTTCGTTCTCGGCGAACACCAGGCTGCGAACGTTCGGGGCGTCGACAACCGAGTCGATGATGGCGAACGTGGTGTTGGGGTTGGCCTTGGCGATCGGGAGCATCGGGTCGCCGAACAGGAAGCCGACGCCGATGATCGGGTTGGCCTTCTGCTGCACCAGCAAGAGGAGGTTGCTCTTGCGGTCCTCGTCCTTCACGGCGTCGAGCTCGATCTTCTTGACGCCGAGCTGACTGACGGCCTGGTCGAGACCACGGCCGGCGGAGTCGTTGAATGTGCCGTCGCCGCGTCCACCAGTGTCGAAAGCGAGGCCGGCGGTCACGTTGCTCGACGCAGCAGCAGCTGTCGTCGTCGCGCCTGCGTTCGTGGATGATGACTTGGTGCTGGAACCACAGGCTGCGGCTAGGACGCCGAGCGCAGCAACCGTCGCGAGCAAAGTAAATCGCTTGCTCTTGCGCATTAGTTCTCCCCCTTGGAGTTTGTTCTTTCGGTGGACGGAATATCCAATCGGCATTGTAGCCATGGGCAAGAGCCCGCTCCATACCCCTTGGTCCCGTAGGATTGGCCTCGGTAGACGATGTATCTCGCCCCTGTACAACCACCGCGCCAACGCCTGCCACAACGTGTCTACTCCGCGCGCCGCGCCATTGCGGGGATCGTCATCGTCGCCGTGCTCTTCCTGGTCTACAGCATCGTGACCGCCGTGTTCGCCGGCCCAAGTTCACCGACAGAGGCCGCCCCGACCGCCCCGAGCACGTCGCTGGTGGTCAGCGGCGGACCTGCTGCTCCCTTGACGTCATCGTCGACGTCGCCTTCAACCTCGACCACTGAGTTGAAGCCGAAGGAGAAGTCAGTTCCCACGGCTGCCAATCCGGCCGTCTTGTATGTCGCCGGCGACAGCGATGCCGGCACGTTCGCCCCGTACCTCGACAAGCTCATGAAGCAGACCGGCATGGTCAGCGCGACGCTCGACTACAAGGTCTCCTCCGGTCTCAGTCGGCCCGACTTCTTCGATTGGCCTTCGTACTTCGCCCAGCGGATCCCCGCCGTCAACCCCGACATCGTCGTGGTCACCTTCGGCGGCAACGACGCCCAGGGTCTGCGCAACCCCGACAAGACGTGGGCCGTGCAGCACGCCCCGGCATCTGGCGGCGGCGACGCCGATTGGAAGGCCGAGTACGGCAAGCGGGTCGGTGCAGCCATGGACTACCTCGGCGGCGACAACCGCACCCTCATCTGGGTTGGCATCCCCAACGACGACAACCCCGATAACACGGCGAGGTTGCAGGTGCAGAACGAGGTGGTGATGGACGAGGCCGCCAAACGTCCGAAGGTGGTCTTCATCGACACCTGGAAGCGCTTCTCCGGCCTCAGTGGAGGCTTTGCCTCCGACGTGCAGGATCCGCGCGACGGGGTGTTCAAACCCGTGCGCCGCGACGATGGTTTCCACCTCAACACCACCGGCGCCGAGATCCTCGCCCTCGACATCGCCGAAGCCATTCGAACCGAGCTCCGGGCCCGCGGCGGCGCCCTCTAGCGGAGCATTTCGCTCGTTCACGCCCAGCAAGTCACCGATTGATCGGCTGTGCCGGAGAATCGGTGACTTGCCTACGCTGCCTCGGCCGCACCCGCGGCTCGAAGGATGTCGAGCACCCAACCTGGTCGCCCGTAGACGTCGTCGTACGTGAATGTGATCACTCGTTTGTCGAGCAGGGTGAGTTCGGTGTGTCGTTGCGCGTCGCGTTGCCGCTGGACCCGGGTGGAATGCGTACCGTGCCCCGCTAGCTCGACGATCAGGCCGTTGGCGAACTCGGCGTCGACACGCGCCAATGTGCGAGTTCCCGCAAGGTAGATACATCGCAGCTGAGGACGTGGCAAACCGGCGCGACGAATCAGCGCAAGGAACCGGCGTTCGAGGGTGCTTTCGCCTCCGCTGTCGACCACGGCGCCGATGAGTTGCTGTCGATGCGGTGCGTTGGAGGGCAGGTCATCGACGATGCGCTGATAGAGGCGCTTCTCGTTGACGAGTCGCATCCGGATCGCCGAGTCGATCGCGTTGTGGACCTCGGCCTTTGCGAACCGAAACAGCAACGAGTCGACGATCAGCCGCTCGGCAGTGACGCAGCGGATGCCGTCGATGGTGATTGCATCGCGGATCAACAGCGGCCGACCGCTGACCTTGGTTACTGCAGCAGAGGCGCGGTTGCGGTACGACCTCGGCGCCCAAACCTCGACAGGACCGCACCCGAACCCATCGAGCTTGTGCAGTACCGCTGCCGAGCGACCAGCGATGACGGCAGCCGGTCGGAGATTGCCGAGCGCCGATGCCAGACCCATCTTCCACGTGATCGGTGCGCCCGCGAACCGGAACGTGTGAACGCCGAGTCGTTCGATCCGTCCCATCTCGAGCCACTCGAGTCGGAGGCGGTCGGAGATGCCGAGCTGTTGAGCGATCTTCGTCGTGAACACGCCATGTCGATCGGCGGCAGCCGCCGCGAGGTTTGCGAGTCGCTGATCCATGTGGAGATGGTCGCAGAGGGGTCTCACAGTCGAGCACGGCCGCAGCAATTCACCGATTCATCGGCAGTGCCGGAGAATCGGTGACTTGCTTACAGGCTGGCGTCGTCGTCGGCGGGGCGGAAGACGAGCTTGAGATCGCCGAGCTTCACGAGCGTGGCCGCGATCCAACCGCCGAGGGCGCCGAAGTGCTCGTCGAGCAGCGTGCTGGCGCCGTCGGCGAGTGTCTCCTCGGCGAGCTCGTAGAGACCCTCGTAGGTCACCTCGATGGCGTACTCGGGGTCGCTGTCGAGCCCGTCGAGATGACCGATCTCCACCGTCAGTCCGGCACGCTCGAGGCGTTCGTTGCCGATCAATGGACTGGTGGTCGGCATGGACGGTTGCACGACCGATGGATGAGGCTGGGTGATCAGCCGTTGCACGCGAAAGACGATCTCCATCTCGATGGCCGGTAGCCGATCGAGCACTTCCTCGACGCACCAACTGCGGTACGCGGTTTGGCTCCAACTGGGCCAGTCGAAGTTGATGTGGGCGACGACCCGCGGCGGCTGCCCTTCACCCGGAAGGCCATACGACGTCTCCCAGGAGAGGTCTCCGAGCAGCACGTCGACCTGGAAGTGTTCGTCGAAGGCCTGGCGCTCGAGGAAGGCGGCCTCGAACGCGTCGCGCAGCGCGCTGATCGCGTCGGTGAACACATGGTCGAGCATCAGCGGTGACGCTACCGTGTCGGCCATGTCGCTCGTCGTCGTATCCCATTCCGAAGGCGTCGCCACGCTGACGTTGAACAACCCGGCCGAACGCAACACGCTTACTGAGCCGATGGTTGCGGAGATCGTTGCCGCGATGGACGAGATCGAAAGTGATCAGTCGGTTGGCGCGATCGTGGTCACAGGGGCGCCGCCGGCATTCTGCGCGGGCGCAAACCTCGGCAACCTTGCCGAAGCGGGCGAAGACAGCCTCGGTGCGATCTACGAGGGCTTCCTGCGCATTGCCCGAAGCCCGCTACCGACCCTGGCCGCGGTCAACGGTGCGGCGGTCGGCGCCGGCATGAACTTGGCACTCGGCTGCGACGTCAGGCTCGCCGCTCGCCGCGCCAAGTTCGACACCCGCTTCCTACAGATCGGGCTGCACCCAGGCGGTGGGCACACGTGGATGCTGCGTCGCATTGCCGGGCCGCAAACGGCGATGGCAGCCGTCATCTTCGGCGAGGTCATGGACGGAGAAGAGGCAGCACGCGTCGGCCTCGCCCACCGTTGCGTCGACGACGATCAGTTGCTTTTCCTCGCGCAGGCGATGGCTGCCCGCGCGGCAAGCGCGCCCCGCCAGTTGGTGATCGAGACAAAACGAACGATTCAGGCAATGGCCGGCGTCGACGAGCACCCGGCGGCCGTCAAGCGCGAGCTCGATCCCCAGTTGTGGAGCACCAAGCAGCCGTGGTTTGCCGAGCGGCTGGCCACGCTGCAGGCCAAGATCAGCGCCAAGCGGAGCTGAGCGCGCACCAAAAACGCGCACGATTGTTACGCAACGTGTCTTCCTTGCCCCTTAGGGTGTGGATTACCGTTCATATACGGATAGCTCCCAAGACCGTACATTCCGACAAACAAACGGAGGTACTTCATGAGCCAGCGCCATCGCAGTCAAGAGGCGATCCCCCCGCCGAAGATGGACTCGCGTGCCCACGCCCACAACGAGCGGCATCGCATCCACAGCGAGCTGGACGCACTGACTGCGCAGGTCAGTGCCGGTTACGAGCCGGACGAGGTGCACGAGCCAGGCAGGGCCTGGGTGCCGTCGCACCATCACGACTCCGAGAAGGCCAAGGCCAAGGCCGATTCAGGCGGTGCTCTCAAGCGCCACTGGAAGATGAAGATGTGGAAGCGGCGCACCAGCGTTCGCCGGGCACGAGCCCAAGCCGTGCGCATCGCCAGCGAATAGCCGACCCACAGCAGCCACCGATGCCGGCTTGACCGGCACGTCAGAGCCAGGCCGCGGTCAGCTCAGCGCGCCGCTGGTCCCATTCCTCCGCCGTGATCGCATAGCGAACATGGTCTTCCCAGTTGCCGTTGATCTCCAGGTAGCGAAGTGCGACGCCTTCCTCGCGGACGTTCAGCACCTCCATCACCCGTCGGCTATTGGTGTTGCGCGGCACGATGCAGATCTCCAGCCGGTGCAGGTGGAGCTCGTCGAACGCGAAGCGCGAGATGACGGCGAACCCCTCGGCGATGTACCGGTTACCGGCGTGACGTTCATCGATCCAATACCCGACGACGCCGCATTGAAACGCGCCGCGGACGACGTTGTTGATGTTGATCTCACCGGCGAAGACGTTGTCGACGAACAGCCCGAATCCGTATGCAGTGCCGACCTGGCGTTCGCGATCTCGGGTGGCGCATCGTGAGGCGAAGGCGTCGCGATGCCGAGTGGGGTCGGCGAGGTTGTTGGCGCGTAGCGGTTCCCAGGACGTCAGCCATTGATCATTGCGCTGGCGAACCTCGGTCCATTGCGGGAAGTCGGTGGCCAGCAACGGTCGGAGCATGACCCGCTTGCCGTACAGACGCGTGCCGGGCTCGATGGAGATCGACGGGTGCAGCCCGCCGCGACGACCGAGGGTCATGACGGCCTCCCGAGATCGACTTCGTCGAGATGCCTGAGATCGACCGTGTCGAGGTGAAGGTGGCGCATGAAGGCCACGACGATGCAGCAGGCGGCGACGATGGTGTCGACCGCCTCGGCGGGCAAGCCAGGGTTGCGGGCGCGGTCGACCGATGATTCGGTGGCGACCGTGCGGAACACATCTTCGGCGGCCGCCCGGCCGAGCGAGAATGGAAGTGGAGGGTTGCCACCGAACTCGACTGCGGCGATCACCTCGGCATGCTGGCCGACGATGCCGACTTCGTCGGCCCCGACAGCGCCGGGTAAGGCGCGCAGCATGTCGTCGAGGTAGTCGACGACAGCGCCGATCGCGTTGGTCAACTCTTCCGGGCGCGGTGGATCCGACACGAACACTGCACTGCTCAGCGACACCGCGCCGAGGGGGATGACGTGGCACTGGCCGTCGAGGTCGACCGATGTCGCATCGTCGCCCAGTCGTACGGTGACCGCGTTCATGCTCGACCGTCTACCCGGTCGGATGTCTGCTCTGCCAATTGACGAGCGACCCACGCTCCGACCGGGTCGTCGCCACCTGCCAGGAACCAGGCGTAGTGGGCGTGCAAGCACTTCACACCGACACGCGTACCGCCGACGCCGCCGTGCGGTCGGGGGCCGGTGTGCCCCAAAGGAAGTAATGCGTCGCGCTCGGAGGCGTAGCGTCGGTGGGCGTCGGCGATCTCCGCCGGGTCGAGCTCGGCCTCCGCTCGGCGCACACCGCCCGTCGACTCGAGGCGGCTGACGGCCAGGACTTCGCGCCGGCCGACGAGCCAGTAGCGGGTCGGCATCGGCTCGCCATCGTCGAGCAGTGGAGCGTTGCGCAGCACGACCGGATCACCGCCGGCATCTCGGACCACGACCTCGAAGGCCCCGCGCGGCGACCTGCCGATCAGGTCACGGACGGCTGCGACGTCGTCGCTCACGTCGTTAGCGGCGGAGGCGTCGTACGACGATCCAGAGCAACACCAGACCGCCCACCAGCGGGAGGAGGCGCTTGAGAATCGCCGAACCGGCCACGTCGGACAGCTCGATCGGTGCGGCGGCGGGGCCGTCGATCTTTCGAACGGTTGGGGCAGCTTCTGCCTTGGTGCTGCTGGTCTTGGCCCCGTTGGCCGATGCTCGTTCGGCGGCGGCCGTCTCGGCCTCGACGGTGGGCGCAGCAGCGGGCTCGGGTGACTCGGCCGCGGGCTCGGGCTCGGCGGGCGCTGCTGCGTCCGGCTGCTGGTCGAGCATGGTGTTGAGGTTCGTGGCGAACTGGTTCATCAGCTTCTTGCTGACGTCGCCCATGATGCCCCGGCCGAACTGGGCGACCTTGCCGGTGATGTGCAGCTCGGTCTCGACGAAGCATCGAGTGGTTCCGGCGTCGATCGACTCCAG